>NZ_KE384243.1:0-300982 GCF_000424785.1 Streptomyces sp. CNT360
GTCAGCGGCAGACGGTACATCTGCCGACGTGGGTGTGGCTGGATGAGGGCACCTACAAGCCGTTGTCGGTGACGGCGTCGGTGGATCTGGGCGCTGGGAGGAGGATTTCGGCGACGACGCGGGTGGAGCCGGAGTCGTTGGCGCTGTCCGCGGGGACGAGGGAGGCCGTGGTGCATCCGGCGTCGGGTGAGTGCGCCGTGCGGGAGGACGGCGGGATCGGGGTGCCGTACCGGAAGGGGGCGGGGAAGAAGTCTCCGCCGTGCGGGGTGACGTATCTGCGGGCGACGCAGGGCGGCGGCAGCTACCCGTTGCGGGCCACCCTCACCTGGGACGCCTCGTGGAAGGGCACCGGGGGTACGGGCGACGACGACCTGCCCGACGGCGAGTTCGGCAGCACGCGCAACGTCACCGTCCAGGAGATCCAGTCCATCAACTAGAGCGGCAGCGTGAGGGCAGGCTCACGGGCGGCTGAGGTCGCGGGGGATTTCGGCGGCGGCGGTCGAGGCGAGGAGCCAGCCGACGGCGATCCCTTTCCGGCAGGAGCACCGCGGCACCGGCAGGACCACCGCGGCACGGGGAGGAATACGCGGTGGACAACGGGGCCCCGGTCGCACAGTGCGGGAACGACTTCCGCGGTGCGGCACCTCACGTGCGGCTGTCATGACGCGTACGAACTCGCCCGGTTCCGGGCGCAGGTGGTGGGCGGGGCGGTGTCCGCCGAAAACGCGCCGGGGCCCCGAGGCGCTGGTGGATTCCGGGAGCGCCGCGGTGCTGTTCGTCACCGTTGCCGAGGGCAGGACGGTCAAGAACCGGGTCCGCCTCGTCCTGCGGCCGCCGGGCCGTTCGCGGAACGAGGAGGTCGAGCGGCTCCTCGCGCTCGGCGCCACGCGCGTGGCCGATCACCGTACCGCGGACGGCAGAGGCTGGGTGACCCTTGCCGACCGGGAGGGCGACGGCCGGAGGGCGACGGACTGTGCGTCGAGCGGGGTGCGGGCGGCTGAGGGGTCAGCCCACAGGAACGGGCGCCGGCAGCGTCAGGGCGCCGACAGCATCAGAGCGCCAGCGGCCTCCTGCTCGCGGGCGAGCATGGCCGCGAACGGCCCGCCCGCGGAAGCCAGTTCCCCGTAGGAGCCGCGCTCCACCGTGTGTCCGCCGTCCAGCACGACGATCTCGTCCACCGCGTCGAGGCCCTGGAGGCGGTGGGTGATCAGCACCGTCGTTCGGCCCTCCGTCGCGCAGAGCAGGTCCGCGGTCAGGGCGTCGGCGGTCGGCAGGTCGAGGTGCTCGGCGGGCTCGTCCAGGACGAGGACGGGGAAGTCGGCGAGCAGGGCACGGGCCAGGGCCAGCCGTTGGCGTTGGCCGCCGGACAGCTTGGCGCCGTGCTCGCCGACCAGGGTGTCCAGGCCGTCGGGCAGGGTCGTGACCCAGTCGTCGAGGCGGGCGGCGGCCAGCGCCGCGTGCAGCTCGGGACCGGTGGCCGCGGGGCGCGCCAGCCGCAGGTTCTCGCGGAGCGAGCTGTCGAACAGGTGGGCGTCCTGGGCGCAGAGGCCGACGTGTCGGCGGACGGCGTCCGTCTCCGCGTCGTACGCGCACACCGCGGGGGACCCGACGGTGTAGACGCCGCCCGCCTCCGGATCCACGAACCGCAGCAGCGCGTTCGCCAGCGTCGTCTTGCCCGCGCCCGATGCGCCGACGACCGCCACCCGGCGGCCCCGCGTCAGGTCCAGGGAGAAGTCGTGCAGCGCGGGCCGCGCGTCGGCGGGGGCGTCCGGGTAGCGGACGGTCAGGTGCCGGACGCGGAGGGGGAAGGTCTCCGCGGGGAGGGCGACGGGCTCCGCCGGTTCCGCCACCGGTACGGGTGCGTCCAGCACCTCGTACACCCGCTCCGCCGAGCGGCGCACCCGCTGCCGGAACTGGACCGCCTGCGGGAGCGGCGTGACCGCTTCGAACGCGGCCAGCGGGAGGAGCACCACCGTCGCCAGCAGCACGCCGTCCAGCGTGCCGTGCGTGGTCGCGCGGGCGCCCGCCCACGCGGCCGCGGTCACCGTCAGCCCGGTCGCGAGCGTGCTCAGACCGGCGGCCAGCGCCGTACGGGACGCCGAACGCGCCGCGAGCCGGGTCAGTGTCGCGTCGGCCTCCGCCGTCTCGCGGCGGCGCGCTGCGAGGGCGCCAGTGACCGGCAGTTCACCGGAGGCCGTGCCGGTCAGCAGATCCACCGTGCGCGTCGCCAGCTCGGCGCGGGCCGGCGCCAACCGGTGCTCCGTACGGCGGGAGAGCGCCCCGGTCAGCGCCGGGACCGCGATCCCCGCCACCGCCAGGCCGACGGCGAGCGCCGCGCCCGCGGCCGGGAGGAGCCACGTGGTGAAGGCGACGGATACCAGGGCGACCGTGCCCGCGACCGTTGCGGGCAGAAGCCAGCGCAGGAAGTGGTCCTGGAGGGCGTCGACGTCCGCGACCAGGCGGGTGAGGAGGTCACCGCGGCGGCGGTGACGCAGGCCCGCGGGGGCCAGTCGCGCCAGGCGCCGGTAGACGTTCACGCGCAGCGCCGCGAGGACGCGGAGGGCCGCGTCGTGCGAGACGAGGCGCTCCGCGTAGCGGAAGGCGGCCCGCCCGATCCCGAACGCCCGGGTCGCGGTGACCGCCACCATGAGGTAGAGGATCGGTGGCTGCTGGGCCGCCCGCGAGATGAGCCAGCCGGACGTCGCCATGAGGCCCACCGCCGCCGTGAGGGCGAGCGCCCCGAGTACGAGAGCGAGGGCGAACTTCCTGTTGAGACCCCGGGCCGCGGCGCGCACCCGCGCGAGGGGGCTCCTGGGCGCGGGGCCGCCTGCGGCGGCTGTACCCCCCGCGGGGGGAGCGCCCACGGACGCGGAGACCTCCACGGGATTGGAGATGTCCGCTGACCCGGAAGGACCCGCAGAAGCGGGAGGGCCCACAGCGGTGGAAGGGGTCCCAGCGGTGGGGGAGATCCCAGGCGCCGGAGGTGTCACAGACGCGGGAGCGCCCACTGAGTCGGAGCCGCCCACGGGCGTGGAAGGGCCCGCGGAGGCGGAAGAGTCCCCAGGTACCGGAGCGCCCACAGAGGCGGAGACGCCCACAGACGCGGAAGGGGCCACAGAAACGGACGGACCCGCAGAGGCACAAAAGTCCCCAGGTACCGGAGCGCCCACAGAGGCGGAGACACCCACAGACGCGGAAGGGGCCACAGAAACGGACGGACCCGCAGAGGCACAAAAGTCCCCAGGTACCGGAGCGCCCACAGAGGCGGAGACACCCGCAGACGCGGAAGGGGCCACAGAAACGGACGGGCCCCCAGACAGGGAGAGGTCCGCAGCGTCCCCGCTCCGAGCGGGAGCCGGGAGCGGGTCCGCAGGGGAGGAGCCCTCCACAGAAACGGACGGGCCCCCAGACAGGGAGAGGTCCGCAGCGTCCCCGGTCCGGGCGGGAGCCGGGAGCGGGTCCGCGCAGGAGGAGCCCGGTTCCAGACGGCGGTCCGCGGTGGCCAGGAGGGCCGGGCGGTGGGTGACCAGCACGACGGTGCGGGTGGCAGCGAGCCGCCGTACGGCCTCAAGTACGGCGGCCTCCGTCGCGGAGTCGAGGGCGGCGGTGGGCTCGTCCAGCAGGACGAGGGGGCGGTCGGCGAGGAAGGCGCGGGCGAGGGCGACACGGCGGCGCTGCCCGGCGGAGAGGCCGGAGCCGGACTCCCCCAGTACGAGCTCCGGGTCGAGATCCGGGGCGCCTGCCCCGGTGAGGGCGCGGACGACGGCGCTCTCGTCGGCGTCGGGCCGCGCGAGGCGGACGTTGTCGGCGACGGTGCCCGCGAACAGGTAGGGGTGCTGGGGCACCCAGGCGATCTGCTGCTGCCAGGCGGCGAGGTCGAGGGAGCCCAGCGGGGTGCCGCCGACGGTGACGCGGCCCTCGCCGGGCGGGGTGAAGCCGAGCAGGACGGACAGCAGCGTGGACTTGCCGCCGCCGGAGGGGCCGGTCAGGGCTACCGTCTCACCGGGGCGGACGGTCAGGTCCGTCGGGGGGAGGGCGTACCCGGCGCGGCCGGGGTAGCGCACGGCGACCCCCTCCAGGACGAGGGCGGCGTCCCGCGCGTCCACCCGCTGGGTACCGCCGGCCGGCACGGGCCGCTCCAGCACGTCGAAGACGGCCTCGGCGGCGGCCAGCCCCTCGGCGGCGGCGTGGTAGTGGGTGCCGACCTGCCGCAGCGGCAGGTACGCCTCGGGGGCGAGGATCAGCACCAGCAGCCCGGTGTGCAGGTCGAGGTCGCCGTGGACGAGGCGGGTGCCGATGCTGACGGCGACGACGGCGACGGACAGGGTCGACAGGAGTTCGAGGGCGAAGGAGGAGAGGAAGGCCAGCCGGAGGGTGCGCAGGGTGGCGCGGCGGTAGTCGCCGGTGATGGCCCGGATGTTGTCGGCCTGTGCCGTGGCGCGGCCGAAGACCTTGAGGGTGGGCAGTCCGGCGACGACGTCGAGGAAGTGTCCTGCCAGCCGTCCCAGCAGCCTCCACTGGCGGTCCATGCGGGACCGGGTGGCCCAGCCGATGAGCGCCATGAAGAGGGGGATGAGAGGGAGGGTGGCGACGATGATCGCGGCCGAGACCCAGTCGGCGGTGACGATGCGGGCCAGGACCGCGACGGGGACGACGGCCGCGAGGCCCAACTGGGGCAGGTAGCGGGTGAAGTAGCCGTCGAGCGCGTCGATGCCGCGGGTCGCCAGGGTGGTCAGCTCGCCGGTGCGCTGCCCGGTGAGGTAGCCGGGGCCGAGCGCGGTGGCCCGCTGCAACAGCCGTCGGCGCAACTGGGACTTGACGGCGGCCCCGCAGCGGTGCGCGGCCAGCTCCGTCAGCCAGGAGACGAGGCCCCGGGCGACGGAGACGGCGGCGAGCAGCAGCAGGGCACGGCTGTCGAGGTGCCCGTGCCGGTAGGCGCCGACGACGACGTCGGCGAGGAGCACGGCCTGCGCGATCACCAGCCCCGCGCCGGCCAGCCCCAGCGCGACGGAGGCCAGCAGGAAGAGCCGGGTGGTGCGCGCGTACCGCAGCAGGCGCGGGTCGACGGGCCGCATCTTCGAGGTCACCTCCCTTCAGTGTCCGCTCAGTGTCCGCCGGAGGCGGCGAGGTGCTGGGTGCCGATGCGCTTGCGGAACACCCAGTACGTCCAGCCCTGGTAGACGAGGACGACGGGGGTGGCGAGCGCCGCGCACCAGGTCATGATCTTGAGCGTGTAGGGGGTGGAGGCGGCGTTGACGACGGTCAGGTTCCAGTCCGCGTCCAGCGTCGAGGGCATGACGTTCGGGAAGAGGGCGAGGAACAGCATCGCGACGGCCGCGACGATCGTCACGCCGGAGAAGGTGAACGCCCAGCCCTCGCGCCCGGCGAGGTTGGTGGCCAGCGCGGCCAGCAGCGCCGCGACGGCCACGGCGAGCGCGATCAGGGAGGCGCCGTCGCCCCGGTCGGCCTGGGTCCACAGCAGGAATCCGGCGGCCGGCACGGCGGAGGCCGCGCCCAGCACGGTGGCCAGGCGCCGGGCCCGGGTGCGCAGGTCGCCGAGGGTCTTGAGCGCGGTGAAGACGGCACCGTGGAAGGTGAACAGGGTGAGGGTGACCAGGCCGCCCAGCAGCGCGTAGGGGCCCAGCAGGTCGGGCACGTTCCCGACGTACTCCATGCGGGAGTCGATCCGCACGCCGCGCACGATGTTCGCGAAGACCACGCCCCACAGGAACGCGGTGAGCAGCGAGGTGTAGAAGATCGCATGCTCCCAGTTGCGCTGCCAGCGCTCCCCCTCGCGCTTGGCGCGGTACTCGAAGGCGACGCCGCGCACGATCAGGCAGACCAGGATCACCAGGAAGGGCAGGTAGAAGCCGGAGAAGAGGGTGGCGTACCACTCGGGGAACGCGGCGAAGGTGGCGCCGCCCGCGCTGAGCAGCCACACCTCGTTGCCGTCCCAGACGGGCCCGATGGTGTTGATCAGTACGCGCCGCTCGGCCCGGTCGCGGGCCAGCAGCTTGGTGAGGACGCCGACTCCGAAGTCGAAGCCCTCCAGGAAGAAGTAGCCGATCCACAGGATCGCGATGACGGCGAACCAGACGTCGTGCAGATGCATGGCGGAAGCCCCTGTTCCTCGGGCGAGCTCAGTAGGAGAAGGCCATCGGCCGGTCGTCGGCCTCGGCGCCGGAACCGTTGGCGTCGCCGCCGATCCGGGTGGGCGGGTCGAGGTCGGCCTCGGTCAGCTCGGGCGGACCGGCCTTCACGTACTTGACCAGCAGCTTGACCTCGACGACGGCGAGGACGGCGTACAGCGAGGTGAAGACGAGCAGCGAGGTGAGGACCTCGCCCTGGGAGACGCCGGGGGAGACCGCCGAGGCGGTGGGCAGCACCCCGTAGACGGCCCAGGGCTGGCGGCCGGTCTCGGTGAAGATCCAGCCCCACGCGTTGGCGATCAGCGGAAAGCCCAGGGTGAGGGCGGACAGCCGCCAGTACCAGGTGCCCAGCCTCGGGTTCAGCTCGCGCCTGCGGGTGAGGGCGAGCCTGGGGCGTTCGTCCTCGCCGGTCCGCAGCCGCTCGTCGAGCCAGAACCGGCGGCGGGTGAGGTAGAGGCCGCCGGCGCCGAGCGCGAGGGAGGCCATTCCGAAGCCGATCATCCAGCGGAACGACCAGTAGGCGACGGGGATGTTGGGCCGGTAGTCGTCCAGGCCGACCGAGTCCTGGTACTTCTTCTTCAGGTGCGCGTCGGTGTCGTTGATGCCGGGGACGGAGTCGTGGAAGTTGTCGTGCGAGAGGAAGGAGAGCAGTCCGGGTATCTCGACGGCGACCTTGTTGTGGCCCTTCTCGACGTCCCCGTAGGCGAAGACGGAGAACGGGGCGGGCGCCCGGGTGTCCCACAGCGCCTCGGCGGAGGCCATCTTCATCGGCTGCTGTTCGAACATGACCTTGCCGAGCCGGTCGCCGCTGAGCGCGGTGAGCGCCCCCGCGATCACCAGGGTGACCAGGCCGAGCCGCAGCGAGCTGCGCATCACGGGTATGTGCTTCTTGCGCAGCAGGTGGTACGCGGCTATGCCCACCATGAACGCGGCGCCGGTCAGGAACGCGGCGGTCAGGGTGTGGAAGAACTGGGCCAGCGCCGTGTTCTGGAACAGGATGCCGAAGAAGTCGGTCATCTCCGCGCGGCCGGTCTCGTGGTTGATCCGGTACCCGACCGGGTGCTGCATCCAGGAGTTCGCGGCCAGGATGAAGTAGGCCGAGGCGACGGTGCCGAACGCGACCAGCCAGATGGTGGCCAGGTGCAGCTTCTTGGGGAGCTTGTCGCGGCCGAAGATCCACAGGCCGATGAACGTGGACTCCATGAAGAAGGCGATCAGCGCCTCGAAGGCGAGGGGGGCGCCGAATATGTCCCCGACGAAGCGGGAGTAGGCGGACCAGTTCATGCCGAACTGGAACTCCTGCACGATGCCGGTGACCACGCCCATGGCGATGTTGATCAGGAAGAGCTTGCCCCAGAAGCGGGTGGCCTTGAGGTACTTCTCCTTGTTCGTGCGCACCCACGCGGTCTGCAGGACCGCGGTGAGGGTGGCCAGCGAGATGGTCAGCGGAACGAAGAGGAAGTGGTAGACGGTCGTGATACCGAACTGCCAGCGCGCCAGTGTCTCCGGCGCCAACGCAAGGTCCACGTCGCTCTCTCCTTCAGGCAGCGCCCCCGAACGGGCGACCATTCGTGAATGCGTTCACATTCACAAGCCCAGCGTACGACGACGCCATATCGGACATGTCAGGGGGGTGGCCGTCGCTGCGGGACGGCTGAGCCGCTGCCGCCGCTCCGGCCCCCGCCGCCGTCCCGCACCCGGCAAGGACGGGCAGTGCGCAGACACAGCGGTGCCCGCCGCCCCGCCTCACGCGGGACGACGGGCACCGGAGCGAAGAGCTACAGACCCTTCCGGAACTCCTCTGCGACCTGCAAAAAGATGGTGTTGGCCGCCGTCTCGCCGATGGAGACCCGCACGCCCTCCCCGGTGAACGGACGGACCGTCACCCCCGCCGCCTCGGCCTTCTCGGCGAACTCGGCGGTCCGCTCCCCCAGCCGCAGCCAGACGAAGTTGGCCTGCGACTCGGCCACCGTCCAGCCCTGCGCACGGAGCTCCGCGAGCACGCGTGTGCGCTCTTTCACAAGCGCGTCCACCCGTACCAGCAGCGCCTCCTCGCTGCGCAGCGAGGCGATGGCGGCCTCCTGTGCGAGCTGGCTCACACCGAAGGGGACGGCGGTCTTGCGCAGGGCCGCGGCCACCGGCTCGTGCGCGACGGCGAAGCCGATCCGCAGCCCGGCCAGCCCGTACGCCTTGGAGAAGGTGCGCAGCACGCACACGTTCGGCCGGTCGCGGTAGAGCTCCAGTCCGTCCACCACTGCCTCGTCCCGTACGAACTCGCGGTACGCCTCGTCCAGCACCACCAGCACGTCGGAGGGCACCCGGTCCAGGAACCGCTCCAGTTCGGCACCGGTGAGGGAGGCACCCGTGGGGTTGTTGGGGTTGCAGACGAAGATGAGGCGGGTGCGGTCGGTGACGGCGTCCGCCATCGCGTCCAGGTCGTGCGCCTCCCGCCCGGCGCCCCCGGTCAACGGCACCCGTACCGAGGCGGCGCCGGAGATCTGCGTGATGATCGGGTACGCCTCGAAGGAGCGCCAGGCGTAGATCACCTCGTCGCCGGGGCCCGCCGTCGCCTGGAGGAGCTGCTGCGCGACGCCGACCGAGCCCGTGCCGGTCGCCAGGTGGGAGACGGGCACCCCGAACCGCTCGGCGAGCTCCGCGTGGAGGGCGGAGCACCCCATGTCGGGGTAGCGGTTGAAGGCGCCGGCCGCGGCCGTCACCGCCTCCAGCACGCCGGGCAACGGCGGATAGGGGTTCTCGTTCGAGGACAGCTTGTAGGAGACCGGCCCCCCGGCGGCCGCCGGACGCCCCGGCTTGTAGGTGGGGATCCCCTCCAGCGCACCGCGCAACCGCGGGCTGGTCACGTGCTGGTCACTCACCGCTGCTCCTCCTCCGTCGTGCCCTCGCGCCCGACCGCGACCGGTACCTCGTGCGCCCAGGCCCTCCGCCGGGGCGTTCACCCGCCGGGGCGCCCCCGGCCGGGTTCGGCTGCCGGGACGCCGCCTGCCGGGGAGTGTTCCGTCCGGCGGCGACGCCCGCCAATGCTCTTCACTTTATGAGGATTCACCCGCCCGGCGTAGCCCCACGGTCGCCTTACGGCCACGCGGCCCGCCCGGGGGAAGACCGCGATCCGCTTCCGGGGCCGGTTCCGGTACCCGGGGGAGCCCGCGCCTGCACCGCCGCCCGGGGAGGGCGTGCCCGGCGCGGGGCGCGTTGGTGCGCGCGGGAGGACGCACCGCGCGCGGGTGGCGAGCGCGGTGGCGCGCGTCACCCGTGACGGTGACGTCACCCCCGCGCGCACCGGTACGGACGCCACGGTGAAGGGCCGCACCACCTGCCGGACCCTCCCGGTGGATTCCCCGGTTGAACTGCGGTTTCCATGGTCGCCGGGGAAAGTCGCTCATGCAGGATCGTGCCTGCGCGAGGCCCGTCCGCCCTCCGGCGCGTCAGCACCGTGCGGGCCTACGATCGGCTCGCCATGACAGCAGCAGAGAAGCATCAGGCGGGCCGTAACCCGGCCGCTGCCCCGCCGCCGTCCGCCGGGAGGTGCCCGCAGCCCCGCGGCGGCGGGCGGCGGAGCGGGCGGGCAGGCATCAGGGATGTCGCCGCCGCAGCCGGTGTCTCCATCACGACTGTCTCCGACGCCCTCAACGGCAAGGGCCGTCTCCCGGAGGCGACACGCAGCCATGTCCGCGAGGTCGCCGACCGGCTGGGCTACCGCCCCTCGGCCGCCGCCCGGACGCTCCGTACGGGCAAGTCGGGCCTGATCGGCCTGACGGTGACGACCTACGGCGAAGAACCGTTCACCTTCACCGAATTCGCCTACTTCGCCGAGATGGTCGCCGCCGCCACATCGGCCGCGCTGGCCCGCGGCTATGCCCTGGTCATCCTCCCGGCCCCCGCCCGGCGCGGCGGCGGGCCCGGCACCGGCAGACCCGGCGCGGACGGCGGAACCGGCGGCGGGGGGCCGGGCGGGGAGGGGGTGCTGCCGGGGCCGGACGTGTGGTCGAACGTGGCGCTCGACGGCACCATCGTCGTCGACCCCTCCGACCAGGACCCCGTCGTCAGCGAACTCGTCCGCTCCGGACTGCCCGTCGTCTCCGACGGGCGCCCCAGCGCGTCGCTGCCGGTCTCCGCCTGGGTCGACAACGACCACCGGGCCGCCGTCGGCGGCATCCTCGACCACCTCGCCGAGGGCGGGGCCCGCCGCATCGGGCTGCTGACCGGCACCAGCACCGACACCTACACGCACGTGTCCACCACCGCCTACCTCGACTGGTGCGAGCAGGTGGGCCAGGAACCCGTCTACGAGCGGTACCCGGCGCACGACCCCCGCGCGAGCGCCGTCGCCGCCGACCGGCTGCTGGCGCGCCCCGACCGCCCCGACGCGGTCTACGGCCTCTTCGACCCCAACGGCACCGACCTGCTGGCCGCCGCCCGGCGCTACGGGCTGCGGGTCCCGGAGGACCTGCTGCTGGTGTGCTGCAGCGAATCCACCTCGTACGCCACGACGGCGCCGCCGATCACCACGCTCTCGCTCAAGCCCGGACGGATCGGCAACGCCGTCGCCCATCTGCTGATCGACGCCATCGAGGGCACCGGCCCCACCCGCACCGTGCAGCGGGTCATGCCGACCGAGCTGATCGTGCGGACCTCCTCGCAGCGCGCCGGAGCCCGCACCACGGTCGCCCCGCCCCGCACCCCCACCGCCGAGTGAACGGGCCGCTGGCGTGCCGTGCAGGTCCCGGCTGCGGATTCCGTAGGGTACGTCAGCGGAGAATTCAGGCGGAATGCACACGGGGCGCGGCCGGCTCGCCACATGGGCGTACCCAGGTGCGTCACAAGCCGCGACCAGCGTTCCTATGATTGGGTGCACCCCCGGCCGAGGCGGGGGAGGACGACACCGGGACCTGCTCCCGTCCTGGGGCGGCACCCCGGCCGAAAGACCAACGACCGGGGCCCCACCGGAAAGGGGAGGTCCTGCGGTGCACGGCGGCGGCGCGATGGTGGAGGGGTCGATGACTCAGGGGGCCGGTCAGGGACCCGACGTGTGGCACGGCGGGGCGACAACGCACGGTGCGGGCGATGCGCGCACACTTTCTGCTCCCGCGTCCGGTGCCCCGTCGGCGCCGCCGCGGGAGACCGGACCGGCGGCCGCTGCGGCGGAGCCCTCGGAGGTGCCGAGGGCGCCGAGGACCGCGCGCCCGGCCGGTGTGCCGCTGGACCCGCGGGCGCCCGGCAGCGTCCCCGCCGATCCCCGCGCGGGTGCCGACACCCCCTCCGCCGTCGGTACGGTCACCGCGGGCCCGGTGCCCGCGGGCGCCACCGGCTCCGCGGACCCGGACAAGACCGGTTCCCCGGGAGAGGGTGACGGGGCCGCTTCCGTCGGGGAGGGTGACGGGATGCCGGAGGAGTACACGCCGACCGCCCGGGACCTGCCGCTTCTCGGAGCGGCGTCGGCGGCAGCCGCGTCCCAGGAACGGGAGCCGACCATGGTGGATCTGCCCACCGCCGCACCGTCGGGGAACGACGGCGAGGGCCCGCTGTACGTCGTCGGGGACGTGCACGGATATCTTGAGGAACTGCGGGCCGCACTGCGCCAGTTCGGGATCATCGATGCCGACAACCGGTGGATCGCCGGAAACGCCCGGCTGTGGTTCCTCGGCGACTTCACCGACCGGGGCCCGGACGGCATCGGCGTCATCGACCTGGTCATGCAGCTCTCCGCCGAGGCGGCCGCCGCGGGCGGCTACTGCAAGGCGCTGATGGGCAACCACGAACTGCTGCTCCTGGGCGCGAAGCGGTTCGGCGACACCCCCGTCAACTCCGGTGCCGGCACCGCCTCGTTCCAGGCGGCCTGGCTGCTCAACGGCGGGCAGCGCAGCGACATGGAGCGGCTGGCGGACCACCACGTGCAGTGGATGTCCCGGCTGGACGCCATGGCGTTGGCCGACAGCCACCTGCTGGTGCACTCCGACGCCTCCTGCTACCTGGAGTACGGCGGCACCATCGAGGACGTCAACGACACGATCACCGAGGCCCTCCAGCGCAACGACGCGGAGGAGACCTGGGAGCTGTTCCGCAAGTTCACCAAGCGCTTCGCCTTCCGCGAGGAGACGGCGGGACCGGCCGCCGTGCGCGAACTGCTGGACGCCTTCGGCGGCACCCGCATCGTGCACGGGCACAGCCCGATCCCGTACCTGCTGGGCGAGGTCGACAGCGAGGACGGCGAGAGCGCCCCCTCCGTGACGGGTCCGCACGTCTACGCGGACGGGCTCGCCATCGCGATGGACGGCGGCGTGACGATGGGCGCCAAGCTCCTGATCGCGCAGCTCCCCCTCGTGCAGTGAGCGCGGCTGGGCTCGGGAGCGCGGTGGGCGCGGGGTGGTACGGGTGCGGACACCGGGGGGCGTGCGGAGCACACTTCGACACCCCTGGTGATTCGCGCGCCGATTCCCGGGCAGGTGTTTCCCCGAAGTGATCGGCCGGGGGCGTCGCTGTAGCGGGTCAATTCTGGAAACTGTCTGTCACGACATGCCGTGACGGCTCTACCATCGGTTTTACCGAGGAGAGTTCTCCGCCTGCTGACCAGACCTGCCCCGCCCCTCGACCGGCCGCCTAGGCCCTTCGCCCTACGGAGCATCGGGGGATGCACATGAACAGCGCTCCGCACCTGCTGCGTGAAGACCGGCCCGAGTTCGAGCGGGTCCTCGACGAGGCACTGCGCACCGCCCACCGACGCCCCGACCTCGCGGCGATCGGCCGACACCTGAACGCCGACCAGTTGCGCACGATGGCGCTCAGCGCCGCCACGGCGATAGCCGCCTGCGCGGAGGCCGAGTACCAGCAGTTCGTCCGGCTCCGCGACGAGTTGCGCCACCCCGACAACGCCCCGTCCGTCTCGGGCGCCGCACGTCCGGGCGGCGGCGCGACGGCCGAGGCCGAGGGCACCACCGGCACGGAACTGCGGACGCCCGGCCAGGGCGGCGGCAGCGTGGGCGACAAGCTGGTCGGCGCCATGGGCGGCGAGACGCTCGCGGAGGCGTCGGGCGCCGGACTGATGGCGGTCGTCTCGGTACTGGCCCCCGTCCTGGCGGCCACGGCAGCCGTCATCTTCCTGCTGCTCGGCTACTCGTTGCGGCTGATGTCCCCCGAGCCGGGGGTCGCGGGACCGATGCGCAGCGTCGGCTGGATCTTCGCCGCCTTCGCCGCGGCCGGCATCGTGGTGGCGATGGCGGGCCTGCTGCTGGCCGCGCTGCGCAACAGGTCCAGTTCGATCCGGGCGAGCGGGCGGGCGGCGGACGACGATCCGGGCGCCGACACCCTGACCGACGAGGTGGCGACGGCGCGGGCCGCCTGGCGCGAGGCCCTGCTGGAGCGCGGCATCCTGCCGTTCCTGCGGGAGGCGCTGGCCGACCCGGACGGCGCCGAGCAGGCACCGACGGCCTACGTACCGCGCGCGGGCAAGCTGGGCTACTCGCACCCCGGCTTCTCCAGCCGCCCCTCCTCGGAGGCGGCGTCCGTCGAGGGGACGTACGGGCGGCCCCGTTTCACCAGCCCCGACTACTCCAGCCCGGACTACGGCAGCCCGGACACCCCGCACGCCTGACCGCCCCGCCGCCCGCGGGGCGCCGGGGCGGTCAGGGCGTCACGGCGTCCCCGGCGGGGGCCGAGGCGTCCAGGGCGCGGCGGATGTCCCGTACCAGGTCGGCGCTGTCCTCGACGCCGACCGACAGCCGCACGAAGCCCTCCGGGACGGGGTCGCCGCCCCAGCGGCCGCGGCGCTCCGCCGTCGCACGGACCCCGCCGAAGCTGGTGGCCTCCCCCACCAGCCGCAGGTGGGCGAGGAACCGGTTGGCGTGGGCCTGGTCCGGCAGGGTGAAGGAGACCACGCAGCCGTAGCGGCTCATCTGCCGGGCCGCCAGCGGGTGCGCCGGATCGCCGGGGAGCCCCGGGTGGCGCACGTCGCTCACCTCGGGGCGCGCCACCAGAGCCTCGGCGACCGCCAGCGCGTTGCCGGCCTGCCGCTGCGTACGCACGTCCAGCGTCGCCAGCGAACGGTGCGCCAGCCACGCCTCCATCGGCCCCGGGATGGCGCCGACCGTCTTGCGCCAGGCCCGCACGGCCGCGGCCACCTCCGGCTTGCGGGTGGCGACGTAGCCGAGCAGCACGTCGCCGTGGCCCGTCAGCGCCTTGGTGCCGCTGGCCACCGCGATGTCGGCGCCCAGCAGCAGCGGACGCTGTCCCAGGGGCGTGGCCAAAGTGTTGTCGACGGCCACCAGAGCGCCCTGCTCGTGCGCCGCGTCCGCCAGCCTGCGGATGTCGCACACGTCCAGCCCCGGGTTGGAGGGCGTCTCCAGCCACAGCAGGCTCGCTCCGTCCAGGTGGTCGAGCTGCGCGTCCCCACCCGTGGGCGCCGTGCGCACCTCGACGCCGAAGCCCTCCAGCCGCTCGCGCAGGGCGGCCAGCAGGTTGTAGCCGTCGGAGGGCAGCACCACGGTGCGGCCCGGTCGGGTGAGGGAGAGCAGCACCGCGGAGATCGCGCCCATCCCGGACGAGAAGACGACCGCCTCCACCTCCGGGTCGCCGGGCGCCTCCAGTTCGGCGACGGCCCGCTCCAGGCGGGCCCAGGTGGGGTTGGTGTCGCGCCCGTAGGTGTACGGCGCGTCCTCGACCTCGCCGGGCAGGTGGTAGTGCGCGGCGAAGACGGGACCGGGCAGCGGCGGCTCGTACGGCTCCTCCGCCGGGAGCCCGGCGCGCACCACGCGGGTGCCGTCCGCGTCGCCGGCCGGCCCGTGGTGGAGGCCCGGCCCGGTCGGCGGCCGCTCGCCGTCCGGGGGCGGAGTCGGGGTGGTGGTCATGGTGCCTCCTGCTCGTGCTCGCGCGCGACGGCGCGCCTTGCGCGGTACGGCCGGGCTCAGCCGAGGGCCGCGCGGGCGGCGGCGCCGCTCTGAGCACCGTATCCGCCGCCGAAGAGCACGGCGTGCACGAGCAGGTGCTGGAGTTGGTGCAGCGGGACCCGCGCCTGGCGGCCGGGGAGCGGGCGGACCTCCTCGTACGCGGCGAGGATGCGGGGCAGCTCCGGACAGCCGAACAGCTGGAGCATCGCCAGGTCGGTCTCGGGGTGGCCGCCCTGAGCCGCCGGGTCGATGAGGCGGGCGGGGCCGTCGGCCGTCCAGTGCACGTTGCCTGCCCACAGGTCGCCGTGGATGACGGCGGGCCGCCGGGGAGGGCCGGAGACGGCCTCGTCGTCGAGCCGTCCGCACAGGCGCTCGATGTCCTGCGCGTCCCGCGGTGCGAGGTGGCCGCTGTCGACGGCGGCCCGCAGCAGCGGCTCCAGCCGGTACTCGGCGTGGAAGCGGGGCCAGGCGGCGGGGTCGTCGACCGGCTCGGCCGGCGAGGTCAGCGGCAGCGGCCCCAGGTAGCAGGGTTCACCCGGGGTGCCCCAGGACGGCGCGGGGCTCGCGTGCAGGGCGGCCAGCCCGCGCCCCAGCTTCTCGGCGGCCTCCCGGTCCGGCTCCCCGGGCTCCAGCCACTCCAGCACCAGCACGTCGCGTTCGGCCGCGTACACCGCGGGCACCGGGACGGTGCCGGTCGCCCGCAGCCGGGCCAGGCCCGCGGCCTCTGCGGCGAAGAAGTCGGCGGGCGCGGCGTCCAGCGTCTTGGCGAAGACGGCGCCGGGACCGCCGTCGGTACCGACACCGGCCCCGGCGCCGACGGAGACCCGGTAGGCGTCGCAGATCGAGCCGCCGCCGACCGGACGGGCGTGCGCGACGGGGTGCCCGAGCAGCTCCCGCGTACGCCGCTCCACGTTCCCGTTGCTGCCGCCGGGACCCGCCATCAGCCCGCCTCCCGCGCGTCGAGGGCCGCACCGACCTCGGAGAGCAGACCGGGCACGGCCGCCTCGACCATCTCCAGGCACACGGTGAAGCCCCGCTCGCCGCCGTAGTACGGGTCGGGGACGCTCAGTTCGCCCGGGTCGGCCTCCGGGTCGTAGGAGCGCAGCAGGCGTACCTTGCCGGCCTCCGCGCTGTTGCGGGCCAGCGCCCGCAACTCGGCGGCGTGGCCCTCGTCCAGCGCGACGACGAGGTCGTGCGTGTCGAACCAGTCGGGCTCGAACCGGCGCGCGAGGTGGGTGAGCGGGTAGCCGGACGCCGCCAGCACGGCCGCCGTCCGCGGGTCCTCCGGGTCGCCCAGGTGCCAGCTCCCCGTTCCCGCGCTGTCGACCTCCACCAGTCCGTCCAGCCCCGCCTCCCGCACGTGCGCCCGGAGGACGGCCTCGGCCATGGGCGAGCGGCAGATGTTGCCCGTACACACGAAACAGACGCGGTACATGGCCTCAGTCCCGGTCCAGGACCATGTTCAGCGCCCAGGAGACCACCGAGATGATCAGGCCGCCGAGGAACGCCGTGCCGAAGCCGTCCACGTGGAAGCTGACGTCCAGCTTGTCCGCGACCCAGGAGGTCAGCATCAGCATCAGCGCGTTGATCACCAGCGTGAACAGGCCCAGCGTCAGCACCAGCAACGGCAGGGACAGCAGCTTGACCACCGGCTTGACCACGACGTTGACGACACCGAAGATCAGGGCGACGACGACCAGCGTCAGCGCCTTCTCGCCCCCCGACCCTCCGGTCAGCTCGATATCGCTGAGCAGCCAGGTCGCCACGGCGAGCGCAGCGGCGTTGGCCAGCGTCTTGATGAGGAAGTTCATACCCAGATCGTGGCAGAGACCGGCGCCGGACCGTACGGACGGGCACCGGACCCGGCCACCCGGCCACGGGGACCGGCCGCCGGCCGGTGAAGGGAGAGACGAAGCGGTGAAGGCATTCCGGCTGGAGGAGCTGGAGGCGGAGCGGGCCGCGAACGACGGTGCCTATCTGAGGTTCCTGCGGGAGAGGCACATGTCGGCCGGTCTCTACGCGCTCGACGCCGGCACCGCGGATCCGCAGCGGCCGCACGAGCAGGACGAGATCTACTTCGTCGTCAGCGGGCGCGGCTCGCTCACCGTCGGGGACGAGACGACGGCGGTGGCGCGGGGCAGCGTCGTGCACGTACCGGCGCGGGTGCCGCACCGGTTCCACCACATCACCGAGGACCTGCGCGTCCTCGTGGTCTTCTCCCCTCCCGAGGGCTGAAGCCCGCCCTCCCCTCCCGAGGGCTGAGGCGCGGGCGCCGGGACGTCAGGGTTGCGTCAGGGTCGTATTCAGGGGACGACCCGGGCCTCGGCGGCCCCATCGGCTTGCCACGCGCCCTAGCATCGGAGCCAGAGGGCACACGAAGCCTTCGAACACACCCAGAGACGGAGCACACAGTCATGGATGCGAAAGGCACTGTCGCCGGCCTGCCGTGGTGGGTCACATGGATCGTCATACCCGTGATCGCGCTGGTCGTCTTCGGCGGTCTGATCGCCAGCCTGGTCGGCTTCCTGATCGGTCTCCTGTTCAAGATCCTGGTCTTCGTCGCCCTGGTCGGCGGCGTCGTCTACCTCGTCCGCCGCTTCAAGGCCGGCTCCTCCCGCAGCGACTGGTGACCCCGCGCCGGGCCCACGGGCACGGGCGCGGCCGAGCGCGCCCCGCCCGCCCGTGGGCCCGTCGGCGCGCCCTCACTTCGGCTTGCGGCGCCTGCCGCCCCGCCGGCTCGGAGCAGGTCCGGGAACCGCCGGGCCCCGCCCTCGCCCGGGTGCCTCCGGAACGGGGGCAGCCGCAGCCGGGGCGGTAGCCGCATCCGGTGGGCCGCCCGGAGCGCCCGGGAGCTTCGACCCGGCCGACTCCTGCGGGCGACCGCGGGCGCCCGCCGGACGGCCGCGGTCGGCGGAGACGACGAGCGCGGCCAGCAACGTCGTCACCGGTACGGAGGCGACCAGGCCGATGGAGCCCACCAGCGTGCGCACGATCTCCTCGGCGACGACCTCGCTCGTGGCGACCATCGTCACGTCGCTGCGCGCGATGGAGAACAGCAGCAGCAGCGGCAGCGAGGCGCCCGCGTAGGCCAGCACCAGCGTGTTGACCACGGACGCGATGTGATCGCGTCCGATCCGCATGGCGGAGCGGTAGATCCTGAGCCAACTCGCCCCCGGGTCCGCCTCCCGCAGCTCCCACACGGCGGACGTCTGGGTGACCGTCACGTCGTCCAGCACACCGAGCGAGCCGATCAGCACCCCGGCCAGCAGCAGGCCCCGGATCTCGATACCCGGGTAGAGCCCGTGCACCAGCCCGGTCTGGTCGTCGGTGTTGCCGGTCAGTTGGGCCCAGTCGATGAACAGCGACCCCAGCAGCCCGATCAGCAGCAGCGACACCAGCGTCCCCAGCACCGCCACCGAGGTGCGGGCCGACAGCCCGTGGCACAGGTACAGCGACGCCAGCATGATCGCGCTGCCCCCGACCACCGCCACCACCAGCGGATTCGAGCCCTGGAGTATGGCGGGCAGGATGAACAGCGTCAGCACCGCGAAGCTGATGACCAGGCCCACCAGCGCCAGCACCCCGCGCAGCCGCCCCACCAGCACCACGACGAGCGCGAACACCGCCGCCAGCAGCACCATCGGCACATCGCGGTTGGTGTCGACGACGCTGTACTGGAGGTTGCGCGGCGCCTTCGCCGAGTAGCCGACGACGACCTTCTCGCCCACCTCGTAGGTACTGGTGGCGTCCGGAGTGACGACCGTGGTGAAGGTGCGGCCCGCGTCCTTGCCCTCGGTGACCTCGACCGTCGCCTTGCGGCACGGCCCCTGGGCGCCGGACCCGCCCTGGGCACCGCCCTGCGGCTGGGAGCCGCCACCGCCCCCGCCCGAAGCGGCCGGAGGCTGCCGGACGTTGGCGTCGTCGCAGTCGATCTCCGCCAGCTTGGTGACCTTCGCACCGAACGTCGGCCGGTCGAAGCCGACCCCGGAGTGGTCGTGCGGGTGCCCCGGCGCACCCCCGGGCCACAGCACCACGAGACCGGCCAGCACCGCCACCGCGAACGGCACCAGCACGGCGGCGATGACCTTCCGCAGGTGGCGGGAGACGGGCGCGGCGGGACCGTGGGAGTGCCCGTGCCCGGCTCCGGCTCCGTGGTGGTGCCCGTGGGAGTGCTCGGGCCCGGGGCCGGAACCGTGGGGGCGGTCCTGTCCGGGCACAGGGCCGCGGTGGGGCGTCGGACGGTCGTCGTCGGGGTGCGAAGGGGTCACCGGCAGATCATCGCAAGAAAGCCGAGGCGGGGTGTTGTGTCCCTGCGGTGTGCCGTTAGCGTAGTAACGCCTTTGCACATCGCGGGAGCTCCGAGCACGGGGCTGAGAGGGCGCTGACGTCCGTGGCAGGAACCACGGCGACCGCTGCGCCGACCGCCGAACCTGTTACCGGGTAATGCCGGCGTAGGGAGTGGGTCTCATGACCACGCAGGATGCACACGCGCGCACCGAGAACCCCGAGAACCCCGAGAACCCCGACAATTTCGCGGACACCGCGGGGTCCGAGAAGGCCATCGGCTCGCACAAGGGATACCTGCAAGGGACGCGCCCGGACATCCGGGTCCCCGTCCGACGCGTGCACCTCACCAACGGCCAGGACGTGACGCTCTACGACACCTCCGGGCCGTACACCGACCCCGCCATCGACACCGACGTGCGCCGCGGTCTCGCACCGCTGCGCGAGAACTGGATCATCCAACGGGGAGACACCGAGGAGTACCCGGGCCGTGCGCTACGGCCCGAGGACGACGGCCTCAAACACACCAGCCCACGCGGCGGACGGCTGCGCGGCGAAGCGGGTGACCTCGCGGGCCTGGACGCCGTCTTCCCGGGCCGTCCGCGTCAGCCACGGCGCGGCCGCGGCGTCTCCGTCACCCAACTCGCCTACGCCAAGCGGGGCGAGATCACGCCGGAGATGGAGTACGTCGCGCTCCGCGAGAACCTGTCACCCGAGTTCGTCCGGGACGAGATCGCGGGCGGCCGCGCGGTGCTGCCGGCCAACGTCAACCACCCCGAGACCGAGCCGATGGCCATCGGGAAGAACTTCCTGGTGAAGGTCAACGCCAACATCGGCAACTCGGCCGTCACCTCCTCCATCGAGGAGGAGGTCGAGAAGATGACGTGGGCGACCCGGTGGGGCGCCGACACCGTCATGGACCTGTCCACCGGCCGCAACATCCACACCACCCGCGAATGGGTGCTGCGCAACTCGCCCGTCCCCATCGGCACGGTGCCGCTCTACCAGGCGCTGGAGAAGGTGGACGGCAGGGCGGAGGAGCTGTCCTGGGAGGTCTACAAGGACACCGTCCTCGAACAGTGCGAGCAGGGCGTCGACTACATGACGGTGCACGCCGGCGTGCTGCTGCGGTACGTCCCCCTGACGGCCCGCCGCAAGACCGGCATCGTCTCGCGCGGCGGCTCCATCATGGCCGCCTGGTGCCTGGCGCACCACCGGGAGAGCTTCCTGTACGAGCACTTCAGCGAGCTGTGCGAGATCCTGCGCGCGTACGACGTGACGTTCTCGCTCGGCGACGGGCTGCGGCCCGGCTGCATCGCCGACGCCAACGACACCGCGCAGATGGCCGAATTGGACACCCTCGGGGAGCTCAACCGGATCGCCAAGGCGCACGACGTGCAGACCATGATCGAGGGTCCCGGGCACGTCCCGATGCACAAGATCAAGGAGAACGTCGACCGTCAGCAGGAGGTCTGCGAGGAGGCGCCCTTCTACACCCTGGGCCCCCTCACCACGGACATCGCCCCGGCCTACGACCACATCACCAGCGGCATCGGCGCCGCGATGATCGGCTGGTGGGGCACCGCGATGCTCTGCTACGTCACCCCGAAGGAACACCTCGGGCTGCCCGACAGGGACGACGTCAAGACAGGCGTGATCACCTACAAGATCGCCGCTCATGCCGCGGACCTGGCCAAGGGCCACCCGGGCGCCCAGGACTGGGACGACGCCCTGTCCGACGCCCGCTTCGAGTTCCGCTGGGAGGACCAGTTCAACCTGGCGCTCGACCCGGACACCGCCCGCTCCTTCCACGACGAGACCCTGCCGGCCGAACCGGCCAAGACTGCGCACTTCTGCTCCATGTGCGGGCCCAAGTTCTGTTCGATGAAGATCTCCCAGGAGATCCGCGAACGTCACGGCGCCACCATGGACGAGGTCGAGGCCGGAATGGCCGAGAAGTCCCGCGAGTTCGCCGCCGCCGGCAACCGCGTCTACCTCCCCATGGCCGACTGACAGCTGTGTAAAGTCGCTTCGGGGCCCGAAGCCGCATGTTGGAGATGCGACTTCGGGCCCCACCCGATTTCCCGTCTCACGCGCCCGGCAGCACGTAGACGTGCGCTCCGTCGGCGTCCACCCCGCACTGCCGTACGCAGTTGTGCCGCAACAGCAGTCGCAGCGCGGCCAGCACCTTCTCCTGCGGGAGCCCGGTGCGGTCGGCCACGTCCTCCATACGGACCTTCGCCTCCCCGTGAGACGTCAACCACCCCGCCATCAGTGCCGCCACCGGCCACACGTCCTTGGTGATCGCCAACTGGTTGCGCTCCCACAGCGAGAGCAGCGAGACGGCCCCGGCGGAGGGCGGAAGCTGCGGGCCGGCCCCGGGCGACGGTTGCGCCCCTGACTCCCGCTGCCCGCGCGCGGGCTCCGTGTTCTCGACGAGGCGGCTCAGCAGGCCGACCATCTCCCGCTGCTGAGCGAGTACCTCCTCCTGGAACCGCCGGTCCGCACGCCGCTGAGCCAGCCACTCCTCGTCCAGCCGCAGATTGTGCTCCTCCAGCCGGACGATGGCGTCGGCAACCTTCTGCGGCACGGCGTACGCCACGGCCGCCCCGGCGTCGGCGGGTTGGACCTCGGCCTCGGCCAGCGAGTAGGAACCGTCCCGCTGCACGGCGACGACCACTTCGGTGACCCAGTTCTTGAAGGGCTCGGCTGCGGGCTTGGTACAGCCGTTGACGAGGCGGATCAGACCTTCGAGATCGACCATCTTCATATGCTTCTGCAGGCCGTGACCTGTGAGTTTGCCCAAGCCGTCACGTACACAGACGCCCTGGACAAGCTGTTGCAAGCTGCTGTTGCACTGCGGGGGTACGTGCCATTGGATGGCCTGCCGGGTATTGGCGTACCCCAGTTCCCTGGCCACATCCGCCGCCGGGAACCAGTGCGTGCCGTCCGGCAGTGTCAGCCTCCGCACGCGGGCTCCGGTGGCCGCGTGGACGAAGTCGTTGATGTCGATGGCATCCTGGTGCTCGTACATGAGCATCACCTCCGATGCTCAGACGAGCAGCCCGGTGGCCCGAACCGACGCCAGGTTAACGTTCGTTAACCTGAATGAGTGAAGCGCCCCGCGGGAAGGGCGGCTCGTGGCTCCCCCCTCTTGCCACGAACCGCCCGGCTCTACGCGCGAAGTTGCGCGAGTAGTAAGAGTAGTTGACCGTCTGTCAGTGTCCAGTCACTTATCGGCAGGGGCTGCCGATATCGTGCGCGGCCGGGCACGGACAGTAAGGAAAGCGGAGGGTTTGACCGGGGTGCTTCCGGGCCAGACCTCCTGCATGTTCATCGCACGCCCAGTGGTCAAGCGGACCGCACGCGCCATCCTCCTCGACCTGGGGGAGGACGAAGGGCCGGGGGAGCTGATCTTCATCAAGCGGACCAAGCCTGGTCGTGAGCCGTACTGGATCACGCCGGGCGGCGGGGTGGAGCCGGACCTCGACGAGACCGTCGTGGACGCCCTGCACCGCGAGCTCGACGAGGAGTTGGGGGCGAAGGTCACCGATGTGGTGCCCGCCTTCGTGGACACGGTGAGTGACCCGCAGGAGACGCGGAACGGCGTGAAAGTGCAGCACTTCTTCGTGTGCCGCCTCGTGTCGATGAACCCGGAGCTGCGGCACGGCCCCGAGGTGGAGGAGCCGTGCGGCCGGTACGAGATCGTACGGCTGCCCTTCACCCCCGAGGGCGTCACCTCCGTCGACGTCGTCCCCACGACGCTCCGCGCCTACCTGGCCGCGAACATCGAGGGGGTACGGGCGCTGCTCGCGCCCGACCTCGGCCACCGGTAGGGCTCGGCGGGCCTGTCGTACGGGCGGGCGCTGCCTCGCCGCGGTGCGGGCCGGTGCGGCGCCATCGCTGCGCAGCCGCTTTCAGGGGCGCCCCAGCACCCGCATGAACTGGTCCGCAAGCGCCTTGGCGTCGATGTCGTCCGCGTCGTACCCGGACAGAATGCGGAAGAAGGGCGGCCCGATCAACAGCGCGGTCGCCTGCTCCGTGGACAAGGTCGTGCCGGTGGCGGCGCGCGCCGCGTCGACGGGTGCTGCCGCGCTTTCTCCGAGGATGTCCCGGGAGGCCAGCAGGGGTGCGACGTCCGGGTCGTGCTGCGCTTCTCCGATGAGGGCCCGGTAGGCCGCTCCTGCGTGGGAGCGGGTCAAGAAGGCGACCAGAGCGGTGAGGTAGTCCTCCACGTCCGCGCGGGCGTCGCCGCTGAGAGGCACCGCCAGCTCGTGCCGGGCGTCGAGCATGCTCGCCTCGTACAGCACCTCCGCCTTGTTCGACCACCAGCGGTAGACGGTCTGCCGGCCCACGCCCGCCCGCTCCGCGATGCCCTTCATCGTCAGCGCCGCGTATCCGACCTCGACCAGCAGGTCGTCGACTGCGTGCAGCACGGCAGTTCGTGCGCTCTCACTGCGCGGCCGCCCGCGGCCGGTGCCCTCCACCATGGCCCCACTATAAACGAGACACCGTGCACCGCATGTGTGCTACTTTTACGGAGCACGGTGACTCGAAAGTGCTGACTCTTCTCCGGCCTGCGCAGCGTGCCGTGCCCCGCGTTCTGCCTTTGTGTGCTGCCTCGTGTACTGCCTCCGCTGAAGGAATCGAGAGCAATGGCCTCCACCACGCTGGAAAGTCCCGCGCGCCCGGCGCACAGGTCCGGCCTGGTCCTCGCGTGCACGAGCGTGCACGGCCCTGGTGGTCGGCTTCGTCGCGGCGGTCGATCCGGCTGTTCCGAAGCCGGCAGCGAGCTCCTTGCAGCCGACGTCGCCGGATCTCCTGTGGAGCGTCGACGCCTACGTGGTGATCTTCGCGTGCCTGGTCGTTCCCGCCGGCGCGTCCGGCGACAGGCACGGCCGGAAGGGCACGCTCCTGACGGGGCTCGCCACCTTCGCGACCGGCGCCCAGGTGCCGGCCGCCGCGCCGAACGTGGCGCTCATGCCGGTCGGCCGCGCGATCACCGGCCTCGCCCTCGCCCCGTCGGACCACGACGCGATCACCGCGGCCTTCACCCACGGAGCCGACACCGCGCTGCGGTCCGCCGCGCTCGTCGTCCTGCTCGCCGGGGCGCCGGTCGTCGCCGGTGCCCGGCGCGGACGCGGGACGGCGCCGCGCCAGGGCGAGGCGGCAACAGGCTTCCCTGCGGGCGGCGCAGACGCTGTGCGCAGGGACCACCCCCGGACCGTCCCCACCACCGTCACGGAGCCCTTCACAGGGCGAAGGAGGACACGCTCATGCGTGCGTTTGTCACAGGAGCAACCGGCTGGATCGGATCGGCCGTCGTCGACGAACTCCTCGCGGCCGGCCACCAGGTCACTGGTCTGGCCCGGTCCGCGGAGGGCGAGCAGAAGCTGACCGCCAAGGGCGCCACAGCGCTCCGCGGTGACCTGGACGACCTCACCGCGCTGCGGCACGGCGCGGCCCGGGCCGACGCCGTCATCCACCTTGCGAACAAGCACGACTGGGGCGACCCGGCCGCATCGGACCGCGCCGAGCGCGCCGCCGTCGCCGCTCTCGGCGGTGCGCTCGAAGGCAGCAGTCGCCCCCTCGTCGTCGCTTCCGCACTCTCCGGCCTGGTGGAAGGGCGGCCGGCCACCGAGGCCGACGCCTCACCGGCCGTGGGCCCCGACTCCAACCGCGGCGGCAGCGAGAACCTCGCCCTGGACCACGTCGCCAAGGGCGTGCGGACCGTGGTCGTACGGTTCGCGCCCAGCGTGCACGGGCGCGGCGACTGGGGGTTCGTCGACTTCCTGACCGCCGCCGCTCGCAAGCAGGGCTCCTCGGGCTACATCGGTGACGGTTCCGCAGCCTGGTCGGCGGTGCACCGCATGGACGCGGCCCGCCTCGTCCGCCTGGGCATGGAGCGGGCGCCCGCCGGCACGCGTCTGCACGCCGTGGCGGAGGAGAGCGTCACGACGAAGGAGATCGCCGAGGCCATCGGCCGCAGCCTCGGCCTGCCGGTCGTCTCCGTCGCGCCTGGAGACGCCGGATCCCACTTCGGCTTCGTCGGTCGCTTCTTCGCCTCGGCCATGACCGCCGACAGCACCGCCACCCGGCGGCTTCTGTCCTGGCAGCCCGACGGCCCCACCCTCGTCGAGGACATCGACGCGGGCGCCTACACGGCCTGACCCGACCGGCCGACACGGCGGGCGGCCCACTTCCGGGTCCGTCCGCTGTCCGGCACCCCACAAGAGATCCAAGGAGCGCACCTCGTGACCACGCACCGCCACACCCTTGCCGAACCACGCGTCTCAGCTGCCCTGACCCGCATGTTCGAGGCCGCAGAGCGCGACGGACAGAGCACAACACCTCTCGGGGCCCGGCAACACGCCGAGTGGGACCAGCTCTCCGCGCAGCAACTCGCCGACGCGGCGCAGGACATCTACATGCCGGTCTCCGCCGACGGGGGCAGGCTCCTGTACAACCTGGTGCGCGCCACCAGGCCCGCGCAGATCGTCGAGTTCGGCACCTCGTACGGAATCTCCACCGTGCATCTGGCTGCGGCTGTACGGGACAACGGGACCGGCCATGTCGTCACCACCGAGATGAGCAGCACCAAGGCGACGGCCGCCCGCCGCACCTTCGCCGCCACCGGGCTCGACGACCTCGTCACCGTGCTGGAAGGCGACGCCCTGCAGACGCTCGCCGAACTGCAGCCCCCGGTCGACTTCCTGTTCCTGGACGGCTGGAAGGACCTGTGCCTGCCCGTCCTGCAACTCCTGGAAGCGCATCTTCCGCCCGGCACCCTCGTGGTGGCGGACGACGTCGACCTGCCCGATCTGGGGCCCTACCTCGACCACGTCCGTGACACCGCCAACGGATACCAGAGTGTCACCTTCCCCGTGGAAGACGGTCTGGAGATCAGCTGCCGCCTGTAGGCAGACCTCTCTCCTGATGCGGGGGCTGACGGGTGCAGAGGGCTCCTAGCCGAACCAGCCCTGGAACACCGGCTCCTCCGGGGGCTGTTCCGTCTCCTCACCCCTGCGCTGGGCCTCCGCCAGCGCCCGCTCGGCCTCCTGCCGCCAGGCGGAGATCTCCTGGAAGTGCTCGTCCGGATCGCCGCCGGGCCCGGAGCGTGCCGAGATGGCCGCGGAGACGGCGGACGGCGCCGAGGGCACCGCGGGAGGCGACGGCGCCGCGTGCCGACGCCGCCTGGGCAGCGGTGCGGGAGCAGCCACGGGCGCGGCTGCGGAGGCGGACGCGCCGGCCGAGGGGGGCGGGAGGGGGTAGTCGTGCGCTTCCGCCGCGGCGCCGGCGGTCGGCGCCGGCTCGGGGGCGGTCAGGGCGTAGCTGTAGGCGTGGGCGGGGGGCGGCTCGGCGGGGCCGGTACCGGTCCCGGCAGCCGTACCCGTTCCGGAACCGCCTGCGGGCCCGGGCCCGGCTCCCGGTGCGGGGGCGTGCGCCGGTTCCGGAGCCGATGCGGTCACGGCCGTCGACGCGGCCACCGGTGCGGCCTCCTCCGGTGCGGGTGCCGCGTGCTGGGGCGGGACCGGGGGCACAGGCGGGACCGGGGGCACAGGCGGCACCGTGGGCGCAGGCGGCACCGCAGGCCCGGAGTTGGCCGACGGTGTCGTCGACGGCTGGGGCGGTGTGCTCGGCGGGGAGGGCGGCACAAGGGCGTCGGCGCCCTCCGCCGAGCGGTCCGCAGCAGTGTCGCGGGCCGCCGCCGCGCCAACTGCCGCCTCCTCGGCCGCTGTCTCACGGTCGGTCGTCCCGCGGCCCCCCACATGCTGGGCCGCACCCTGGCTGCCCACCGCCTCCTGAACCACCGTTCGGCGGGCCACCGTTTCGCGGGCCGCCGTCTCCTGGCCCACCGCCTCACGGGCCGACCCCTCACGGGTCGCGCCCTCGCGGGCCGCCGGTGCCGGGGCGGCGGGCCGGGGGCGGGTGCCGTGGTCCTCGCCGGTCTCCCGCGCGCGGGCCTCGCGCGCATCCCGTGCGGCGCCGAAGAAGTCGCCGCCCTTGCGCTTGTAGTCGTCCGTGCCCCACTCGCGGGCCGGACGACGCGGCGCCTTCTGGAGGTGGGGGATGTGTTTGGCGCAGTGGATGTACGCCTCTTCGACGTCGATGCGCACCCACAGCACGGCGCGCCGCCCGGGCACCGGGTCCTCGGGCAGGTCGGGCACCCAGGGGCGCAGTTCGGCGTCGTCCAGCACCTCGGCCCGGCCGTTGATGTGGAGCCCGATCCGGGCACGGATGAAGTCGACGAGCAGGATCCCCACGTGCGGGTTCTCCTGGATGTTGCCGAGGCTGGCGTGCACGCCGTTGCCGCGGTACTCGGGGAAGACGAGGGTCCGCTCGTCCAAAACCCGCAGGAACCCCGGCGGCCCGGCGCGGAAGGTGCTGTCGCACTCGCCGTCACGGTCGGCGGTGGCCAGGAAGAACATCTCCTGCTGACGGACGAACTCGCGCATCCGCTCGTTGAGATGGTCGAGCATCTGGTCGTCGTAGAACCGGTCGGCCCGTGTCGTGGAGCCGATCCGCTCCTGCAGCGCGTGCTCGCCGTCGCTGCCGGGGCGCCGTGGCGGATCGCCGCGCCCGGCGGGGAAGCCGTCGGCCGCGTCGGTGCGGGAGCCCGCGCCCGCTATGTGCCCCGCGGGCCCGTCTCCGGGTCCGTTCGCCTCACTCACCGCCGACACCCGTCCCCTTCCCCTGCTCTCTGTCGCCCTGCTTCGCCGCCGCACGGGTTCCCGCCGCTGCGGTGCTGCCGCTCCCGGCAGCCAGGTGAACGGCGCCGACGGCCCGGCACGCGCACAACCGGCCGCCACACCTCATCACTTACGCCCCCTGCGCGACCAGTTCGTCGAGGGAATCGTGGCGTATTCGGTGGGCGGGGATGCCCAGTCCGACCAGCGCCTCCACCCCGCTGCGGATCATTCCGGGCGGCCCGGACAGGTAGCCCTCGTACGTGGGCCGGGGCCCGTACCGGCGTACCGCGTCGGGCAGTTCCCCCGCCAGCGCTTGCGGCCCCGCCAGGGCCCCTCCCGCGGCGACGACGGGCCGCACGGACAGCCAGTCGTAGCGGTCCTGGAGCCGCAGCATGGTGTCCAGGTCGTAGAGGTCGTGATCGGTGCGGGCGCCGTAGAACACCTCGACGGGACGGGCTGCGCCCTGGCCCGCGACGTCCTCCACGAGCGCCTTGATGGGGGCGATGCCGGTGCCGCCGCCCAGGCACAGCAGGCCGCTGTCGGCACGGTGGTCGACGATCATCGAGCCGGCCGGCGGACCGAGGCGCAGGACGTCACCGGGCCGGGCGCGCTGCACCAGCGCGGTGGACACCCATCCCGCGGGCACCGACTTGACGTGGAAGGTGAGCAGCCCGTCGGTGCGGGGCGCCGAGGCGAACGAGTAGTGCCGCCACACCCGCGGCCACCAGGGCGTCTCCAGGCTGGCGTATTGCCCGGCGCGGAAGGGGTAGGGCTGGTCGGGGCGCACCGTGAGCACGGCGATGTCCGGTGTGCGGCGCTCGTGGGAGACGATCTCCGCGTCCCACCAGGCGGGTGCCCGCTTCTCGTCCTCGGCCGCGGCGTCGATCATGGTCTGGGAGATCACCGTGTAGGCGCGCACCCAGGCGGCCTCGGTGCGCGGCCCCCAGGAGCGGGGTGCATAGCGGGCGAGGGCGGCCATCAGGCACTCGCCGACGGCCGGGTAATGGGTGGCCAGCGTCCCGTACTTGCGGTGGCCGCGGCCCAGCCCTGCCAGGTACTCGCTCAGGAGCTTGCCCTCGTCGAACAGGCGCACGGCAGTCAGCAGCGCGCGGAAAAGCCGGTCGCGCTGGCCGTCCATGGCGGCCGGGAACATGTCGCGCAGGTGCGGATGCTGGACGAACAGCAGCGCGTAGAAGTACGCCGTCGCCGCACCGGAGGAACGTTCCAGCTCCGCCATGCTGGCGCGGACCAGCTCGGCGTCGTCGGGCTCGCCACCACCCGGTACGGCGCCGTCCGACTCCGCGCCACCACCGACCGCGCCGTCCACGGCCGGATGGCCGGCGGCCTGTCCTTCGGTCACCGGGGCATCGGTGGCGGGGCCCGTGGTCGCCGGACCGCCGCTGTGGGACGCACCGTCGCCCGGGGACGCGAAGGCACCCTGTTCGGCGGGGCCGACGGCCACGGGAGCCGAAGCGCCGGATGCCGTCGTGCTGCCGTTGCTGGCCGGTGCGGTGTGCTCCGCGGGTGCGGCATCGGACGACGGGGTGAACCAACCCCGCGCGCCGCTGCCACCGGCGGACGCACCGTCGCTGCCCGACATGGTGGTCATGCTCGCCTCGCCTTGTGCATCTACCGGACGTCCTGTGCCCATCCGGGTTCCGAAAGTTTCGGCAAATCGCTCCCTGTGAACATCGCGCGAGGAAACCTTCGCAGTTCTCCGTCACGATGCGGGAGGGACCCGACCATACCGTGAAGGGTTGACTCCACAACCCCCGTTCGCGGTTCCCGGGAATTCCGCCATTCGGAACGCCCCGATGAATTACCGTGGTGCGGCGACGAGTCCGTAGGCCTCCCGAAGATCACGCCCGGTGTAGTGGTGGGACGCCAGGGACCGAACGTGCTGGTCGGCGTTGACCGCCACCGAAACGGGGACGGCGGCGAACAGTTCGGCGTCCGAGAGGGAGTCCCCGTAAGCCACGCAGTCGCGGGGCTCGACCCCGAATTGGGCACACAGCTCCTGCGCGATCTTCACCTTCGAGGCGGGGGCGAGAATCCCCGCCGGGTCGACCGGGCACGCGGGATACGTCGTCCTTCCGTTCGGGATTGCGCGGGGAACCTCCGGCCACCGTGAACCGTGCGTAGCATCCGCCCCCCAATCCCGTAGTCGCCGCACAAAAAAATCCGGGGAGAGCGAAATCACGGCACAGCGCTCGCCGTTCGCACCGATCTGCTCCCACACCTCACGTATGCCCGAAATCCACGGTGCGTCCGTGAAGGCCGCTTCGACGATCTCGTCGGTGAGCTCAGCCCACAGCGCGCAGGCCCGCTCCGCGAACTGCGGCGGGGTCAGCTCCCGCCGTGCGAAGCTGCTTTCGAGCGCACGGATCTCGCGCTCGACGCCGAGCTGCTGCGAGATCTCCACGGCAGCCGCCGACCCGTACAGCAGCGTTCCGTCGAGGTCGAAGAGGTGGAGGCGGGGGCGGCGTCCTCCCGACGCCTGGTCCGCGCTCGCGTTCTGAGCCGGATGCATACCCGCGATCGTACGAGCCGCTCACCGCACCCCGTCAGGGGGCGGGACCGCCCCGCAGGTGCGCCGACGGGGGGCCCGGGGCTCCCGGCCGCCCACGGGGCTCCCCCTGTCCGGCCGGAGCCCCACACTTGTTCGGGAGCCCCGCCCGTGTCCGGGCCCGGCCGTACTCGGTGCCGAGTAGCCGCGGATACTCCCGCCGTCGGACGCCGGGCGCCGGGCACGCGGCCAGACTCGGCCCTTATGCGGCAACTGACCCGACGTGCCCGCAGAGGCACCCTTTCACTCCACGTCTGCGCCTCGGCCGGCTGGCTGGGTATGACGCTCTGCCTGCTGGCCCTGGGCCTCACCGCGGCGCTCACCGGGTCCGCAGCCGTGACGGAGGGCTCCTACCGTTCCATGAAGGTCTTCGGCGACTGGCTGGTCGCACCGCTGGCCCTGCTCACCCTGGCCTCCGGGCTCCTGCTGTCCCTGGGAACGCACTGGGGACTGGCCCGCCACCGGTGGGTGTGGGTCAAGTTCTGGCTCACCGGCGCCGCCGCACTGGCGAGCGTGCTGTTCTTCCGCGTACGGATCGACCAGACGGTGACCGACCTGGCGGCGGGCCGGCCGGTCCTGCCCTACGAGTTGGTGATCCCCCCGGCCGTCTCCCTGAGCGCCTACGCCTTCATGATGGTCGTCTCCGTGCTCAAACCCTGGGGCCTCACCGCACGCGGGCGGCGGCACCGGAGCACCGCCGCCGCCCGGCGGACGGCACCCTCGGCATCCCCCGGCGCCGGCGGGCGGCGGCGCGCGCGGTGGGGCACGCGCGCGCGGATGAGCGGATGAGCCGCCCCGAGAAGTCCGCCTCGTCCATGCCCGCGCTCGACAACCCGGTGACGGGGCATGACCTACCCTGGGCGCGAGGAGAGGAGCCGCCAGATGCCCTGCGCACCGCCCCGCCCCGACCCGGGCCCCTCGCACGGCTGGTGCGCACTGTCCGCCCTGCACGGGCGGATCGAGGCCCACATCGAGCGGGCGCTCCAGGCCGGTCACGCGCTCAGCGTGCGCGAGTTCTCCGTACTGAACGTGCTGAGCCAGCAGCACGAGGGGACCGGCGGCCACTTCCGCATGCACCAGCTCGCCGACGCGGTCGTGCTGAGCCAGAGCGCCACCACGCGGCTGGTCACCCGGCTCGAAGAGCGCGGCCTGCTGCGGCGGTATCTGTGCCCCGACGACCGGCGCGGCATCTACACGGACGTGACACAGGACGGGCACGCGCTCCTGGAGGCGGCCCGGCCCACCCACGACACCGCGCTGCGCGAGGCGCTGGAGGCCGCCGAGGCCCGCCCCGAACTGGCGCCCCTCGTCACAGCCGTCCGCGAGTTGGCGCCCGCCGGGGCGTGAACCAGCCGCCGACCGCCCCGTCCCGGCGCCCCGTCGAGGCGTAAGGTGCGGAGGATGACCACCGCTTCCACCGGTTCGGCGGCGCCCGCCGAGCCGCCCGCCGCCTCGACCGACGCGGGGTTCACCGTCCGCAGGGCGACCGCCGAGGACATCCCCGAGATCGTCGCGATGCTCGCCGACGACCCGCTCGGCGCCACCCGTGAGACCCCCGGCGACCTCTCCCCGTACCGCGTCGCGTTCGACCGCATCGACGCGGACCCGCAGCAGCACCTCGTCGTCGCCGAACAGGACGGCAAGACGGTCGGCACGCTGCACCTGACCGTGATCCCGGGCCTCTCCCGGCGCGGAGCGGCCCGGGCGCTGATCGAGGCCGTCCGCATCCACTCCGACGCCCGCGGCGGCGGGCTGGGGACCTGGCTCATCAAGTGGGCCGTCGACGAGGCCCGCCGGCTGGACTGCGTGCTGGTGCAGCTCACCTCCGACGCCACCCGCATCGACGCACACCGCTTCTACGAGCGGCTGGGCTTCGAGGCCTCCCACCTGGGCTTCAAACTGCCCCTGTCCTGACAGGACCGTGCAGCCGCATCCCGGTCCTGCGGACCGGGGCCGTCGATGTCCTGCGGGCCGGGGCCGTCGACCGCGGGGCCACGGTGCCCGTGACGGCCACGGGACCCACGGGGGCCCTGATGGGTGCGCGGGCATGACGGGCGCATGAGGCCGTGCGGGCCACGGCCGGGGTCATGACGGGGCACCAGCCCTGCATGACGAGCGCATGGGGCCGTGGGGCCTCAGAGTGCGGCGGCGCGCTCCAGCATCGCCAGGAAGTCGGCACGCTCGCGGGCGCTGAACCCCGCCAGCAGCTCCTCGTTGGCCCGCTCGGCCGCCGCGGCGCACCGCGCCAGGAGCCGCTCCCCCTCCGGAGTGAGCCGTACGGCGTTCTTGCGCCGGTCCCTGGGATGCGGCTCGCGGCGCACGTAGCCGTCGCCCTCCAGGTCGTTGAGGATGCCGACGACGTCCTTGGGGTCGAGCGCCACGCTACGGGCGAGCTCCGCCTGGGCGACGGGCTGATGGTCGGAGGCGGCGGCGAGGACGACGTGGTGCCACATCCGCAGGCCCTCGGCCGCCAGCGCGTCGGCGACCAGCGCACGCCCGCGTGCGGCGGCCCGGCCCAGCAGCCAACTCGGCAGCGTGCGGATGAGGGTGGGGGCGCTCGGGGTCTCGGGCATGGCGGCAGCCTACTTCGACCGTAGGGGTTCCCCACGAATAACCGTTGGCCTCCCCTACGGTTTCCCTTATCGTTGGTGTTTCCCACGACCATTGGTCCGGCGCCCGGCCCGACAGTTGTCCGTCGCGGCGGACGTCCGCCACCCGTCACGGCCGATGTCCGCTCACCACCAGATGCCCGCCCACCACCAGGGGAGATCCATGCGTCGCGTGCGCCACACCGCCGGAACCCTCACGCTCCAGCAGGTCGCCGCCCCCGAGCCAGGGCCCGGGCAACTCCTCGTCCGTACCGAGGCCATCGGCGTCACGCTGCCCGCCGTCCGGGCACTCGGCGCCTCCGCCGCTCCACCGGGCCACCGCACCGGGCCGGGCGGCGAGTCGGCACCGGCGGTACCGCAGCCGGTGGCCGGCGAGATCGCAGGGACCGTCGAGGCGGCCGGCCCTGACACCGCCGGGTACCGGCCGGGGGACCGCGTCACCGGCCTCTGCTTCGCTGACGCCTACGCCGAACTCGCCCTGCTGCACACCGCGATGGCCTCCCCCGTCCCCGACCACGCCACCGCCCGCGACGCCGTCGCCCTCGTACGCGGCGGACTCGTCGCACTCGGCGCGCTGGAAGCGGCCCGGCCGCAACCGGGCGAGACCGCGCTGATCACCGCCGCCGCCGGCGGCATCGGACACCTCGCGCTGCAACTCGCCCGCCTCCGCGGCGGCGCCGCCCGGGTCGTCGCAGCCGTCGGCGACGCCGCCGCCAAGGGAGCGTTCGTGCGGTCGCTGGGCGCGGACACCGTCCTGGGCTACGACGAACCCGACTGGGCCGCCGCCGTCGGCGGACCCGTCTCCTACGTTCTCGACGCCGCCGGGGGCGAGCGCCTCACCCCCGCCGTCCACGCCCTGGCCGACGGCGGCCGTCTGATCGCCTACAGCTCGGGCGGCGGCACGCTGGCCGCCTCCGACCTGCTGGCCGGGAAGACGGTGACCGGATTCCAGATCGCCCGCGTCGCCCGCAACACCCCGCACCGCTACGCCGCCTGGCGTGACGAACTGTGGGCCCTGCACCGCGCGGGCGACCTGCGCCCCGCCGTCGCCGCCGCGTTCCCGCTGGAGGACGCCGCCGAGGCCCACGCCCTCCTCGCCGGGCGCGGCAACCTCGGCAAGGTCCTGCTGCTGCCCTGAGCCGCCCGACGGGCCCCGCCCCGGGACCCACCGCCGGGCCGTGCCCAAGTCCGTCCGCGCGGACCGGACGATCGCCGCGTCATCCGGGGCCGTCCACGGCGCCCCGGATCCGCCCGCGCACCCGTCGGGCGGCAGCCACGCTACGCGGGCGTCCCGGTCACGGCGGGGTGGGGCGGCCACGGTGGGATGGGGCGGCCGCCTTCGGGGGGTGAAGCGGCCGGTGCCCCGGCCCGGTGGCGGCTCCCGAACGGCCTGACCTTTCTCGATCCTGTCGGCAGCCCCGGAAAGACGTCCGAGGCCACGAACGTCGTCGACGTCGCCTTCGGGGCCTCGGAGCGGGCACGGCGGGTTACCGGGGTCGTGCCTGCACGGCGCGTTGGAGCACCGGGCTACCGGGGTCGTGCCGACACGGCACGTTGAAGCACCGGGCTACCGGAGTCGGTGCCGACGCAGCGTGGGAGCGGCGCGGCGCGTCGTACAGCGCACAGGAAGGCATGTCCGACAACCCGGCGTACGCGGGCACCGTGACGATGCCCTGGCGCCCGGCCGCCCGGCGACGGAACCGAGGTCACCGTCACCGCCACGGACGTGCCACCCCGCATCGGCCATGCGGCCCGCGAGCCCGGAACCGTCCCCGGGCCGGACCATCCGGGCGTGACCACCTGGGCGTCGTACGGCGAACCGGCGGGGGCCAGGCGCGGCCACCGCACACCTGACTGCTCGGGCAACCGCCTCTCGCCGCACCGCCGCACCACCGGCTGTGGCCTGACGGCCCGTCCCGTCACCCGGACCCGGACTCGACCTCGGGACCGGCCTCGGGCCGGGTCAGCTACCCAGTCGTGCCCGGACCCGTCCGCGCAGCAGCGTGTACTCGGCGGCCCTGTTCAGGGGCCGGCCCACCGGACGGGGGACGGTGACGCCCTCCGTGACGACCTGACCGGCACGGAACTGGTCCCGGGTGAAATCGATCTCCCGGCCGTCCGGCAGCCGGTTCCACCAGTGGAAGCCCTGCCGCTCGCCGTTGGCCGCGTACACCTCCCCGCACATCAGCTCGCCGCCCAGCAGGTCGTGCACCACCAGGGCGGTCACGTCGCACTGGCCCCAGGCGGGGTTGGCCGGGCTCCAACCCGCGCGGGCCAGATCGTCCGCCGAGCAGGTGTCCGCGCCCCACGACTCCCGCAGCGCCCGCCGGACCCTGTCCAACGCGAGGTCGTCTATCCGCCCCAACTCCCCCGCGCCCGCGCCCGTACCGGCAACCTCGACCGCATCCACACTCATGCCCGCAAGCATGCCCCACCCCACTGACAACGACCCCCGATGATCCCCAGAAGACCGCAGAAACGCCTCACGCTACCGGGGATCATCCCCGCACACCGGGAGGAAACGCCCTCCCCCTCCCTGTCCGCTCCCGTCCCCCTCCCCTCCCTCGACCCTCCTTCACCTCTCTCCCGCCTCCTGCGGCCCCTCCCCGGACGGCCGCGGGCACAGAAGGACCAGGCGGGCACGGAGGATCAGGCGGGCACAGAAGGGCCAGAAGGGTGGGCAGCGATGTCTGTTCGTGACGACCGTTCCGGAGCGCAGGACGGCCGTGGCCGGGGCGCGGGGCAGCGGGTGCGGGTACAGGGGCGGCCGGTCGACGGTTTCCCCGCGCTGCCGCCGGAGGCCGAGCGCGGCACGGTGCGCCGGGTGACCACGGTGGGCGAGGAGATCCTTGGCCGGCCGTGCCGGGAGGTCACCACATTCGGCACTCCGGAGCTGTCGGCGCTCATCGACGACATGTTCCCGACCATGTACGGGGCCGACGGCGCGGGTCTGGCCGCCAACCAGGTCGACGTCGGCCTGCGCCTGTTCGTGTACGACTGCCCGGACGAGGACGGCGTCCGGCACGTCGGCCACCTCGTCAACCCGACCCTGGAGCTTCCCGAGCCGGGCAGCCGCCGGCTGGTCGACGACTCCGAGGGCTGCCTGTCCGTCCCCGGCTCCTCCATGGCGGCCCCCCGCACCGACCGGGCCGTCGTCCGCGGGTTCGACAAGGACGGCAGCCCCCTGGTCATCGAGGGGATCGGGTACTTCGCCCGGTGTCTGCAACACGAGACCGACCATCTCCTCGGTCACACGTACCTCGACCGGCTCTCCAGGCGCGACCGCAAGGAAGCGCTGCGGCAGACGGCGGACCGCAGCGAGGAGGTCTTCGCCCGGCGCACCCGCAAGGCCGCCCACCTGACCCGCTGTACACACCACGGAGACGCCGCGGCCCCCGCAACGCGAAGGACCGTCCGATCCGCGCGCACCACAGGGCATTGCCCAGCCCGCATGCAGCGCGGAGCACTTCGGGGACGAGGAAGACCACCCGCGGCCCGGGCACCAGGGTCATCGCCAGGTCGAGCCGCCGCCGCATCCCGCCGGAGTACGTCGCCGCGCGCCGGGTGGCCGCCTCGCCAAGGTCGAACCGCGCCGGCAGGCGGTCGACGACGGTCGCGGCGCGGCGCCGGTCGAGGTGGCCGAGCGCGGCCGTCATCCGCAGGTTCTCCCGCCCCGTCAGAAAGGCGTCCACGGCGCAGAACTGTCCGGTCACACCGATCGCCGCCCGCACCCGGTCGGGCTCGCGGCGTACGTCGTACCCGGCGACCCGGGCCGTACCGGCGTCCGCCGGCAACAGCGCGGACAGGATGCGGACCGTGGTCGTCCTACCGGCCCCGTTCGGGTCGAGCAGGGCGTACACGGTGCCCACGGGAACGGCCAGGTCCACTCCGGCGAGCACATTCCGGCCCCGGTAGACCTTGCGCACCCCGGCGACCTCGATGGCCGGGTTCTCGCCGTCATGCCGGCCATGCCCGAAGGTCGGCCCCGCGCCAAGCTCAAACGCCGCGATGGCCCGGGGGCGCCGGGCGCTCCGCCTGCGCCTGCGCGGGCCGCCCCGGGAGGCGACGGCGGCGGCGCCGTGCCCGGTGCGGCGGCGCCGCGCCCGGTACCGGGCCCGTGCCAAAGTGCAGGCCGGTGCGGGGCCGCTCAGCGGGCGAACCGACGGACGACACGCAGCGCGCCGAGGTCGACGGTCGCCCCCACGCGGTGGGCGCGGAGGAGGACGCCGACGGTCCGGGTCAAGATCATCACCAGGACCATGAGGACGAACGCGGTGCCGTATGTGGCAGCCGGCACCTGATGCCGGACCGAGAAGGTCCCCAGGGCGTGGGTGAACCAGTGGGTCGAGCCGTAGGCGAAACCCATGCGCAGGGCCATCGCGGCCGTCCACAGCGCGGCGTACGGCCAGCCCGCGACGGTGACGAGACGGGAGTCGGCGGGGTCGCGGCGGACCTGGATCAGGGCGATCGACGCCAGGCCGAACAGCAGTCCGAGGACGAGCCCGGCCGCCTCGATCAGGTGGGCGGTGCTCCCGGCCGGTATGTCCTTGAGGTACCTGAAGCCGACGCCCGCGACGATCGCGACGGGCAGGAGCAGTCGCCTGGCGTCCGGGCGCCGCGTGCCGAGCTGGGTGGCGAGGATCGCGAGGAACAGACCGGTGTAGAGCAGGTAGTCGCTGAGGCTCATGAGTTCTCTCCAGTGGATTCGGGCGTGCCGCCCAACTACGTCTCCGAGACTGCATCTCAAGAGATGAATCTGTCAAGATGCATCTCTCCAGATGTATTCTCAGAGATGTAACTTGGAGGGATGGAGATGAGCGACCTGTACCAACTCGGCCGTCGGCTGGCCGAGATCGCCCTGGAGGGCATGGGAGCCGACGCGCTCGATCTCGCCCCGGGCGAGTTCCTGGTCCTCCAGGACCTGTTCCTGAACGGCCGCAGCGCCGTGGGCGACATCGCCAAGCGCACCGGACTGGCCCAGAGCCGCGTCTCCACCAGCGTGCGCACCCTGGCCGGCCGCGACTGGGTGGCCACCGGCGCCGACCCCGCCGACGGCCGCAGAACCCTGGTCGACCTCACCGAGTCCATCCGCGCCGCCAGCAAGCAGCGCCGCGCCGGACACGTGGACAAGACCCTGACCGACGCCCTGGCCGGCACGGACGACGCGGAGCGGACCGCCCTCGTCGCCGCGCTCGACCGCCTCCACCAGCTCCTCGTCGCCGACCACGCCCCCCGCCGCTTCCCCGACACGGCCCCCCGCCGCACCACACGGCACCCCCCACGCCAGGGCACCTGACCGCACCGGCGCCGTGCGGACCGAGTCACCCCGGACACGTGTCGCACGGCCCCCGCGGGCATGGCCACCGTGCTCGAATGCGCCCCGCACCCCGCGTTGTTCGCCCTACGGCGGAGACCGACCCGACCGGGCCCGGCGCCCACCACCGTCCGTCGCATGCCGGCGCCCACCACCGTCCCGTCACATGACGTCGGTCACCGAACAGCCACCTACCCGACCGACGGCCTCCCGGGCCCGGCCCGGCGCGCTCCCACGCCGCCGGGCCGACACCCCCGCCGCGTGCCTTGCCCGCGACCGGCGAGCCCCGAGCGCGCACCGGTGAGTTCCCCGAGCCACGCTGGTCCGTACGCCGGACACCCACGGGCGGAAGGCCGGGCCATGCGGAAACCGATTTCTACGGCATGAACCTGACCCTGGACGGCTGCATCGCCGCGGCCGGCGACGACACCGGCCGGAACACCCGCCGGGTCACCGGCGACGCGATCGCCGAGATCACCCGGCTCTAGGCCGAGGACGGCGGCCCGATGAACATCGGCGGTGCAACGCTCGCCGGGGCGGCCCAGCGCGCCGGACTGATCGACGAGTACCTGACCGCCACCCGTCCGGTCCTGGTGGCGACGGCACGCCGTCCTTCACCGCGCTGGACAGCCGGGTGAACCTGAACCCGGCGGGAACGCGGACGTTCCCCGGCGGCGCTTGGTCCTGACCAGATACGAGACGAGGCGTTGAGACGGTGAAGCTCGATTCGAGGCCCGACAGCCCCGACAAGGCACCGTCAGGTCTGTGCCATGTCCACGAAGCGGGAGTAGTGGCCCTGGAAGGCGACGGTGATCGTGGCCGTCGGACCGTTGCGGTGCTTGGCGACGATCAGGTCGGCCTCCCCCGCGCGGGGGGACTCCTTCTCGTAGGCGTCCTCACGATGCAGGAGGATCACCATGTCGGCGTCCTGCTCGATAGATCCCGATTCACGCAGGTCGGAGACCATCGGCTTCTTGTCCGTGCGCTGTTCGGGACCGCGGTTGAGCTGGGAGAGGGCGATGACGGGGACCTCCAGCTCCTTGGCCAGCAGCTTGAGGTTCCGGGACATCTCCGAGACCTCCTGCTGACGGGACTCGGGCCGGCGGGAGCCGCCCGTCTGCATCAGCTGGAGATAGTCGATGACGATGAGCTGGAGGTCGTTGCGCTGCTTGAGGCGGCGGCACTTGGCGCGGATCTCCATCATCGACAGGTTCGGTGAGTCGTCGATGTAGAGCGGCGCATCGGTGACGCCGGGCATCTGGCGGGCCAGCCGCGTCCAGTCCTCGTCCGTCATCGACCCGGACCGCATGTGGTGCAGCGCCACCCGCGCCTCCGCGGACAGCAGCCGCATCGCGATCTCGTTCCGGCCCATCTCCAGGGAGAAGATCACGCTGGGCATGGCGTGCTTGATGGAACAGGCACGGGCGAAGTCCAGGGCCAGTGTCGATTTGCCCATGGCCGGGCGGGCTGCGATGACGACCATCTGGCCAGGGTGCAGGCCGTTGGTGAGGGAGTCCAGGTCGGTGAAGCCGGTGGGTACGCCGGTCATCTGGCCGCTGCGGGAGCCGATGGCCTCGATCTCGTCGAGGGCGCCTTCCATGATGTCGGCGAGGGGAAGGTAGTCCTCGGCGGTGCGCTGCTCGGTGACGGCGTAGATCTCGGCCTGGGCGCCGTTGACGATGTCGTCGACGTCGCCGTCGGCCGCGTACCCCATCTGGGTGATGCGGGTGCCGGCCTCGACGAGGCGGCGCAGCACGGCGCGTTCGCGGACGATCTCCGCGTAGTAGAGGGCGTTGGCCGCGGTGGGCACGGCCTGGACGAGGGACTGGACGTAGCCGGGGCCGCCGACGCGGGCGATCTCGCCGCGGCGGGTCAGCTCGGCGGTGACGGTGATGGGGTCGGCGGGCTCGCCCTTGGCGTAGAGGTCGAGGACGGCCTGGTAGACGGTCTCGTGGGCCGGCCGGTAGAAGTCGGGGCCCTTGAGGGTCTCGACGACGTCGGCGATGGCGTCCTTGGACAGCAGCATGCCGCCGAGGACGGACTTCTCGGCCTCCAGGTCCTGCGGGGGGACGCGTTCGAAGCCGCCGGGGGGGCCTTCGGGGCCGCGGTCGTGCTGTTCGCCCATGCCGCCGGAGCGTTCGTCGGGGCGGCTGCCTGCGCCGCGTCCGGACCGTGGGCCGCCGTTGCGGTAGCCGTCGCGGCCGGAGTCCTGGCGGGCCAGGGGAAAACCGTCCTCCGTGGCGAGGTCGGCGGCCCAGGGGTCCTCCACCTGTTCGGGTTGTTGTGTCACCCGTTCTCGCCTCCTCCCAGCACTCCGTCGTACGGCACAGTCTTACGGCACAGCACTGACAAAGGCTGGCAGTCGAGGCGCCCCGACCCGGGTTACGGCGCGTCGTCCCGGCGGTGGACCGGCCGGTGGGGAAGCGGGAACGAGGGGTGGGCGCTGGTACACCGTAGGGGGCCCGGGCGGTTCAGCCAATCACCTTATCCACAGGGTGGTGTGGACAGTCGGGGCCAACCTGTGGAGAAGCCCGCGAAAGCTGTGCACGAGTCGGGGGACAGCGCTGTGGATTACTCCTGCTGCCACCACGGCAACCCCGTGTGACCTGCACCTTTGTCGTCCACGGGCTGTGCGGGGAAAAAACTTTGCACGGGCGTCGGCAGGAGCGTCACGGAGGGTGCACAACCCTGTCGTGTACACCGTCCGGTAAGCACTGGAAGCCCCTTGCACTCATTACCTGTGGATGTTTGGATCGAACCCATGAGCCCCGCTTCCCCGACCACGCGCACCGCTGTGCGACGCCACGACCGTGAGATCATCGCGCTCGCCCTCCCCGCCTTCGGCGCGCTCGTCGCGGAGCCCCTCTTCGTCATGGTCGACAGCGCCATCGTCGGCCACCTGGGCACCCCGCAGCTCGCGGGGCTCGGGGTCGCCGCCGCCCTCCTGCAGACCGGCGTCAACATCTTCGTCTTCCTCGCCTACGCGACCACCGCGGCCGTCGCCCGGCGGCTGGGCGCCGACGACCTGCCCGCGGCCCTGCGCCAGGGCATGGACGGCATCTGGCTCGCCCTGCTGCTCGGCGTGCTCGTGGTCGCCGTCGCGGTACCGACGGCGCCCTGGATCGTCGACGCGTTCGGCGCCTCCGCCACCGCCGCCCCCTACGGCACCACCTACCTGCGCGTCAGCGCCCTCGGCATCCCCGCCATGCTGATCGTGCTCGCCGCGACGGGCGTGCTGCGCGGGCTCCAGGACACCAGGACCCCGCTGTACGTCGCCGTCGGCGGCTTCACCGCCAACGCCGCCCTCAACGCGCTGCTCGTCTACGGCGCGGGGCTCGGCATCGCCGGTTCCGCCTGGGGCACGGTGATTGCCCAGTGGGGGATGGCCGCGGTCTACCTGACGGTGGTCGTGCGGGGTGCCCGGCGCCACGGGGCCTCCCTGCGGCCCGACCTCGCCGGGATCCGCGCCAGCGGCCGCGCCGGGGTGCCGCTCTTGATCCGTACGCTCTCGCTGCGGGCCGTCCTCATGATCGCCACCGCGGTCGCGGCGCGGCTCGGCGACGCGGACATCGCCGCCCACCAGATCACCCTCACCCTGTGGTCGCTGCTCGCGTTCGCGCTGGACGCCATCGCCATCGCGGGGCAGGCCATCATCGGGCGCTGTCTGGGCGCCTCCGATGTGGCCGGGGCGCGGGCCGCCTGCCGTCGGATGGTGTGGTGGGGGGCCCTCAGCGGGGTGGTCCTCGGCGCGCTGGTCGCCCTGGTACGGCCCCTGTTCATGCCGCTCTTCACGACGGACGGCTCGGTCGTCGACGCGCTGACGCCGGTCCTTCTCGTGGTGGCCGTCACCCAGCCCGTCGCGGGCATCGTCTTCGTCCTCGACGGGGTGCTGATGGGCGCGGGCGACGGCCCCTACCTGGCCGGGGCGATGCTGGTGACGTTCGCGGTGTTCGCCCCCGTGGCCCTCCTGGTGCCCACCCTCGGCGGCGGCCTGACCGCCCTGTGGTGGACCGTGGCGGGACTGATGATGGGCACCCGCCTGGTGACCCTCGCCCTGCGCGCCCGCTCCGGGCGGTGGATGGTCACAGGGGCGGTACGCGGCGCCTGACCGGCGCCACCGGGTGGGTCCGTAGGCGCCCCGGTGGTCGTACACACCGTGCCGGCGCACGGGCCCCTGGCCGTACCGAGTTGCCGGCCGTGCACAGCGTCGGCCGCATGCGAAAGGGCCGCACCCCCTCGCAGGGGTGCGGCCCTTTCGTGCGGCTCAGGCCGTCGGGCCCGTGCGGTCCGGTCGTCAGGACGCGGCGACGTCCACGTCGACCGTGGCGGCCACGTCGGCGTGCAGTCGCACGCTGACCTGGTGGGCGCCCAGCGACTTGATGGGCGAGCCCACCTCGATGCGGCGCTTGTCCACGTCGGGACCGCCGGAGGCCTTGATCGCGTCGGCGATGTCGGCCGGGGTGACGGAACCGAAGAGACGGCCCTGGTCGCCGGCGCGCACCTTCAGGCCCACGTCGAGGCCCTCGAGCTGCCCCTTGATCTCGGTGGCCTGCTCGATCGTGGCGATCTCGCGGATCTTGCGGGCGCGGCGGATCTGCTCGACGTCCTTCTCGCCGCCCTTGGTCCAGCGGATGGCGTACCCGCGGGGGACGAGGTAGTTGCGGGCGTACCCGTCCCGCACCTCGACGACGTCACCGGCGGCACCGAGGCCGGAGACCTCGTTGGTCAGGATGATCTTCATGCTGGGGTCACCCTTCCCTTATCGCGCGGTGGAGGTGTAGGGCAGCAGCGCCATCTCACGGCTGTTCTTGACGGCCGTGGCGACGTCACGCTGGTGCTGGGTGCAGTTGCCGGTGACCCGGCGGGCACGGATCTTGCCGCGGTCGGAAATGAACTTCCGCAGCAGGTTCGTGTCCTTGTAGTCGACGTAGGAGATCTTCTCCTTGCAGAACACGCAAACCTTCTTCTTCGGCTTGCGAGCAGGCGGCTTCGCCATTGTCTACTCCTAGGAATATCGCTCAGAAGGGTGGCTCGTCCGAGTAGCCGCCACCGTTGCCGCCGGGGCCACCGCCCCAGCCGCCGCCACCGCCCTGGCCGCCACCGGCCGGGGCGCCCGTGGCCCACGGGTCGCCCGCGGGGGCGCCGCCGCCCTGCTGCTGGCCACCGTTGCCGCCGGGGCCGCCGCCCCAGCCGCCACCCTGGCCGCCGCCGCCGAACCCGCCGCCCTGGCCACCGCGGCCGGTGGTCTTGGTGACCTTGGCCGTGGCGTTGCGGAGGCTGGCGCCGACCTCGTCGACGTCCAGCTCGTAGACCGTGCGCTTGATGCCCTCGCGGTCCTCGTACGAGCGCTGCCGAAGGCGGCCCTGCACGACGACGCGGGTGCCCTTGGTGAGGGACTCGGCGACGTTCTCGGCCGCCTGCCGCCAGACCGAGCAGGTGAGGAAGAGGCTCTCGCCGTCCTTCCACTCGTTGGTCTGCCGGTCGAAGGTGCGGGGGGTGGACGCGACACGGAACTTCGCGACCGCCGCACCGGAGGGGGTGAAGCGCAGCTCGGGGTCGTCGACGAGATTGCCGACGACCGTGATGACGGTCTCGCCTGCCATGGGGGAACCTCTCGGCGTGCTGCTGGCTGCTGTGGTGCTGGTGGTGCTCGGTGCTGCTGGTGGTGCCGTCACGCACGGCGGTGCCGCGGCGACGGCGCGCTACTCGGCGCTCGGCCTCAGTGGGTCGACGGGCGCAGGACCTTGGTCCGCAGGACGGACTCGTTCAGGTTCATCTGCCGGTCGAGCTCCTTGACCACAGCAGGCTCGGCCTGGAGGTCGATGACCGAGTAGATGCCCTCGGGCTTCTTGTTGATCTCGTAGGAGAGACGACGACGGCCCCAGGTGTCGACCTTCTCGACCTTCCCGTTGCCCTCGCGGACGACGGAAAGGAAGCTCTCGATCTGGGGGGCGACAGCGCGCTCCTCCAGGTCGGGGTCGAGGATGACCATCACCTCGTAGTGACGCATGTGGAACCCACCTCCTCTGGACTCGGCGGCCACGGTCGTTCCGTGGCAGGAGGGTCGTGATGCGTTGCTGTGCCCCTGGTGAGCCCGGGCCCCGGGATTCCGGGAAGCACCCGGGCAGGGCACAGAAGGGACAGCGTACCCGGACGCGGCCTTCCGGTTGAAATCCGGGGGTGTTCCGGCGCAATCTGGACACCTCACAGGTGTGAGCGGCGTTACAGTGCGCGCCGCGCGCCGCAGGAGCAAGGAGCTCGCTGAGGAGGTGCCGTATGGCACACGCAGTCCGGTGGACCCGTCCCCTCTCCTACCTCAACTCCGACGGCAGGCGGCACCCGGTCGAGAACTCCCTGGCCACCGCCACTCTGGTGCTGGGCGTGGTGGCGGTGGTCTGCGCGTGGTGGACGGGCCTGCACGTGCTGGGCACCTGGGTGGGCGTCGTCGGGGTGCTGACCGGGGCGTGGGGGCAGTACATCTCGGCCACGACAGGTGAACGGTTCGTCACCATCGTCGGGCTGGGCGCCGCGGCGGTCGGCTTCTACATCAACATGATGCACGGCGGTTTCCTGCCCTAGCCAGAAGACGTCCGTACGGGTCTCCGGCACCGTCCCGCAGCTGTGGCGGGCCGGTGCCGGGGCGGCGCGAACCGCCCGGTTCGGCCAGGGCCTGGGCCGAACGGGGCCGCCGGGGGCACAGTAGGCTTCCCGCGAGCATCACTCAGTTCGCCGGAGGAGCGTCCCGCCATGAGCCTGACCCTACGGACCATCAGCCGCGAGCAGCATCTGGCGTACATCCAGAGCCTGCCGTCGGCAAGCCACTGTCAGGTGCCCGCGTGGGCGGACGTGAAGAACGAGTGGCGCTCGGAGAATCTGGGCTGGTTCGACGAGCGCACCGGTCAGATGGTGGGTGCGGGGCTGGTGCTCTACCGGCAGCTCCCGAAGGTCAAGCGCTACCTCGCCTACCTGCCCGAGGGCCCGGTCATCGACTGGTTCGCGCCGAACCTGGAGGAGTGGCTGCGGCCGATGCTGGCCCACCTCAAGAGCCAGGGCGCGTTCTCGGTGAAGATGGGCCCGCCCGTGGTGATCCGGCGCTGGGACGCGGCCGCCATCAAGAAGGGCATCCAGGACCAGGACGTCAAGCGGCTGCGGGACATCAAGGCCACCCACATCGAACCGCACGCCTTCGAGGTGTCGGACAAGCTGCGCAGGATGGGCTGGCAGCAGGGCGAGGACGGCGGGGCGGGCTTCGGTGACGTCCAGCCGCGCTACGTCTTCCAGGTGCCGCTGGAGGGCCGCTCGCTGGAGGACGTGCACAAGAGCTTCAACCAGCTGTGGCGGCGCAACATCAAGAAGGCCGACAAGGCCGGTGTGCAGGTGGTCCAGGGCGACATGGCCAACCCGTACGACCTGGACGAGTGGCAGCGGCTGTACGAGATCACCGCCGAGCGCGACCGGTTCCGGCCCCGCCCCAAGGCGTACTTCCAGCGCATGTGGAACGTGCTCAACGCCGAGGATCCGCACCGGATGCGGCTGTACTTCGCCGAGCACGAGGGTGAGCGCATCTCGGCGGCCACGATGCTCGTGGTGGGCGGGCACGTGTGGTACTCCTACGGTGCCTCGGCCAACCACAAGCGCGAGGTACGGCCGTCGAACGCGATGCAGTGGCGGATGCTCCAGGACGCGTACGCGCTGGGGGCGAGCCTCTACGACCTGCGCGGCATCAGCGACTCCCTGGACGAGAACGACCATCTGTTCGGTCTCATCCAGTTCAAGGTCGGCACCGGTGGGCAGGCGGCCGAGTATCTCGGCGAGTGGGACTTCCCGCTGAACAAGCTGCTGCACAAGGCGCTCGACATCTACATGTCGCGGCGCTGACCACCCGTCGGCGGCGGTCGCTCGTCCGCAGCCGGCGCACCCCACGTCCCCAGACGCACCCGCTTCGACCCGGACCCGAGCGGCGACTCGGTCCAGAAAGGTTCCGTACCGGCCATGGCGCTCTCCCTCTACGTCGACACCGATCGCTGGCGGGCACACCAGCAGTCGATGCTCCAGCAGTTCCCGGGGATCGTTCCGGTCTGCAAGGGCAACGGCTACGGCTTCGGCCACGAGCGCCTGGCCGACGAGGCCACGAAGTTCGGCGCCGACGTGCTGGCCGTGGGCACCACCTACGAGGCGGCCCGCACCAAGGACCTGTTCGGCGGGGATCTGCTGGTGCTCACGCCGTTCCGCAAGAACGAGGAGCCGGTGCCGCTGCCGGACCGGGCGATCCGCTCGGTCTCCTCGGTGGAGGGCGTGGGCCTCATGCGGGGGGCGCGCGTCGTCATCGAGGTGATGAGCAGCATGAAGCGGCACGGCGTCACCGAGCAGGACCTGCCCCGGCTGCACGCGGCGATCGACGAGGTGCGGCTGGAGGGGTTCGCCATCCACCTCCCGCTGGACCGGGCCGACGGATCCGACGCGGTGGAGGAGGTCATCGGCTGGATGGACCGGCTGCGGGCGGCACGGCTGCCGCTGGACACCATGTTCGTCAGCCACCTGAAGCCCGACGAGTTCGCGCTGCTCTCGCAGCAGTTCCCGCAGACCCGCTTCCGCGCCCGGATCGGCACCCGGCTGTGGCTGGGCGACCACGACGCGACCGAGTACCGGGGCGCGATCCTGGACGTGACACGGGTGGTCAAGGGCGACCGGTTCGGCTACCGGCAGGCCAAGGCGCCGGGCGACGGCTGGCTGGTCGTCGTCGCGGGCGGCACCTCGCACGGGGTGGGCCTGGAGTCCCCCAAGGCGCTGCACGGCATGACGTCCCGCGCCAAGGGTGTGGCCCGCGCGGGTCTGGCGACCGTCAACCGGAACCTGTCGCCGTTCGTGTGGGCGGGCAAGCAGCGCTGGTTCGCGGAGCCCCCGCACATGCAGGTCTCCATCCTCTTCGTCCCCTCCGACGCCCCGGAGCCGCACGTGGGTGAGGAACTGCCCGCGATCCTGCGGCACACGACGACGACGACGGACCGCACGGTGGACCGCTGAGCCCTTCCGGGGTGCTGCTCCCTGCCCTCCCGGGGAGAGGCTGCCCGGTCCGTCCTTCGCGGACTGCGCACGCGCTCCGGCTGAGCGCGCAGTTCCCCGCGCCCCTGGCAGGGGCGCGGGGAACTGCGCGACACGCCACGACGGACTCCGCACACGGCAGCGGACGACCAGGGGCAGGCCCTCAGCCGTTCAAGCCACAGCGGCGAGCGGTCAGCGTTCGGCCTTGCCGTCGATGAAGTCCTGCACGTTCTGGCGGGCCTGGTCGTCGAAGTACTGGACCGGCGGGGACTTCATGAAGTAGGAGGACGCCGAGAGGATCGGGCCGCCGATACCGCGGTCCTTGGCGATCTTCGCGGCGCGCAGCGCGTCGATGATGACGCCGGCCGAGTTGGGGGAGTCCCACACCTCCAGCTTGTACTCCAGGTTCAGCGGGACGTCGCCGAAGGCGCGGCCCTCCAGGCGGACGTACGCCCACTTGCGGTCGTCCAGCCAGGCGACGAAGTCGGAGGGGCCGATGTGCACGTTGTCGGCGCCCAGATCGCGGTCGGGGATCTGGGAGGTGACGGCCTGCGTCTTGGAGATCTTCTTCGACTCCAGCCGCTCCCGCTCCAGCATGTTCTTGAAGTCCATGTTGCCGCCGACGTTGAGCTGCATCGTACGGTCCAGGATGACGCCCCGGTCCTCGAACAGCTTGGCCATCACCCGGTGCGTGATGGTGGCGCCGACCTGCGACTTGATGTCGTCACCGACGATCGGCACACCCGCGGCGGTGAACTTGTCGGCCCACTCCTTGGTGCCGGCGATGAAGACGGGCAGCGCGTTGACGAAGGCGACACCGGCGTCGAGGGCGCACTGGGCGTAGAACTCGACGGCCTCCTGGGAGCCGACGGGCAGGTAGCAGACCAGGACGTCGGCCTGCGTGTCCTTGAGCGCCCGGACGACGTCGACGGGCTCGGCGTCGGACTCCTCGATGGTGAGGCGGTAGTACTTGCCCAGGCCGTCGTAGGTGTGGCCACGCTGCACGGGCACGCCGGCCGGCGGCACGTCGCAGATCTTGATGGTGTTGTTCTCGCTGGCGCCGATCGCCTCGGCCAGGTCGAGGCCGACCTTTTTGCCGTCGACGTCGAAGGCGGCGACGAACTCGATGTCGCGCACGTGGTAGTCGCCGAACTGGACGTGCATCAGACCCGGGACCTTGCTGTCCGGGTCGGCGTCCTTGTAGTACTCGACGCCCTGTACCAGCGATGCGGCGCAGTTGCCCACGCCGGCGATGGCTACGCGAACCGAACCCATTCCGGTTGCTCCCTGTGTGTTCTCGCTGAGGCTGCGGGGATGCCCGGCCTCATCTGTCGGTGATGTCGGACGGACCCGACGAGGGACGGTCCGAACCGGTCTCGTGCGCGGGGCGCCCCGGGCGCTCGTCCCCCGTGCGCCGGCCCTCCTGGCGTTCGCTCTCGATGAGCTCGGTCAGCCAGCGGACCTCGCGCTCCACGGATTCCATGCCGTGGCGCTGGAGTTCGAGCGTGTAGTCGTCGAGACGCTCGCGCGTACGGGCCAGAGAGGCGCGCATCCTGGCGAGCCTCTCCTCCAGCCGGCTGCGGCGCCCTTCCAGCACGCGCATGCGGACATCGCGTGAGGTCTGGCCGAAGAAGGCGAAGCGGACGCCGAAGTGCTCGTCCTCCCAGGTATCGGGACCCGTCTGGGAGAGCAGGTCCTCGAAGTGCTCCTTGCCTTCGGCCGTCAGCCTGTACACGATCTTCGCCCGGCGCCCGGCGAGCGAGCCCGCCTGGGCGCGGGGGGAGAGCGCTTCCTCGGGCTGGGCGCTCGGCTCCTCCACCAGCCAGCCGCGCTGTACCAGCGCTTTGAGGCAGGGGTAGAGCGAGCCGTAGCTGAAGGCGCGGAAGACGCCGAGCGAGGTGTTGAGCCGCTTGCGCAGCTCGTACCCGTGCATCGGGGACTCACGGAGCAGGCCGAGGACGGCGAACTCGAGGACGCCTGAGCGTCTGCTCACGGTCCGCCACCTCCGCCCGGTTCCGCACGTCCCGTACTCGTCCGGGTACATGTCTCGCTCTGATGTATCGATTCGATACATCTCGACGATAGAACGGGCCTTCGGTAGCGACAAGAGGGGGGTCGGTGAAGGGGCTCACATCACCGATTCACAGCAGCTCCTTTGCGTCGATTGAGGCGAATGAGAACAAAAGAAGGTTTTGGAGCTGCGTAGTCTGTCGGCTGTGCAGACCACCGGGAACCGTGCGGCGCCTCGACGCGTCCTCGTCCTGGGTGCAGTGCGCGCGGGTCCGGCCAGTCCGTCCGCCCGGCGCACTCGGGGGGACCAGAAGCCAACTGCCACCTTCAGGCGCTACGGCCGCCTGCCCGAGGAGTAGCTGTTCCAATGAGCGGAAACCGTCGAAAGCCGCCGCAGGGGCGCGGCCGTCGCGCGGCACAGCCGCCACCGTCGTCCGGCCGCCGCGCGGCACAGCGCGGCGGCGGGCACGGGCCTGCCTCGGGGGCCGGTGACGCCTCCGGCGGCCAGAACCCGTCGGCTCCCTACGAGGGCCGGGCGGCGGCCCGCAGGGCTGCCCAGGGCGGTGGCCGACGACGAACGGCCGCCGCCGCGGCGAACGCCCAGACCGGACGCCGTGCGGCGCGCGGCCGGGGGCGCGGCGGACCCGAGCGGAAGCGCTTCATCGACTACCCGCGGGCGAACAAGTCGGGGCTGCGGCGCTGGTTGCCGTCCTGGAAACTGGTCACCGGCTCCTTCCTGGGCTTCGTCGGCCTGTGCATCGTCGCCTTCGCCATCGGCCTGTGGATGGTGCAGGTACCCGACCAGGCCAAGGCCGACGCACGCTCCCAGACCAACGTCTACTACTGGTCCGACGGGGAGCGGATGGCGGTGGCGGGCGCCGAGGGCGAGAAGAACCGGCAGAACGTCTCCCGCAAGCAGATGCCCACGACGCTCCAGAACGCGGTGATCTCCTCCGAGAACGCCTCCTTCTGGGAGGACTCCGGTGTCGACCCGGTGGGTATCGCCCGTGCGGCCTTCAACATGGCGACCGGCGGGGACACCCAGGGCGGCTCGACGATCACCCAGCAGTACGTCAAGAACAGCTACCTGACGCAGGACCAGACCCTCAAGCGCAAGGTCACGGAGCTGTTCATCTCCATCAAGGCCGGCGCCACGATGGACAAGGGCGAGATCCTGGAGAGCTACCTCAACACGGCCTACTTCGGACGGGGCGCATTCGGCGTCCAGGCCGCCTCCCAGGCCTACTTCGGCAAGGACGTCGACGACATCAGCGCCTCGGAGGGCGCCTACCTGACGACGCTGCTCAACGGCGCGGCGCTCTACGACCCCTTCGAGGGCGACCAGGAAGCGAACAAGGTTCGCTCGGAGCAGAAGTGGAAGACCGTCATCCTCCGCGAGGTGGAAGTCGGCAAGATGTCCAAGGCGAAGGCGAAGGACGTCCTCGCCAAGGGCATGCCCGACATCAAACCGCCGAAGAAGGCGATGGACAAGCGGGGTCAGAAGGGCTATCTGATCGACCTGGCCAACCGGTACCTGGTCAACAACAAGGTGCTCTCCCGCGAGGAGCTCAACCGCGGCGGCTACCAGATCCGCACGACCTTCGACAAGAAGAAGACGTTCGCTCTGCGGGACTCGGTCACCGACATCTACAAGAAGAACATCGATGCGAAGAAGCGGCCCGACCTGGACAGCCATGTGCAGTTCGGCGGCGCGTCCGTGAGACCGACGGACGGCAGGATCGTCGCCATCTACGGCGGCGAGGACTACATCAAGCACTTCACCAACAACGCGGACGAGACGGGTGTGCCCGTCGGCTCCACGTTCAAGCCCTTCGTGCTGGCGGCGGCCATGAACGACGGGGTGCGTGATCGCAGCGGGCCCGCGGCGCAGTCGAAGGGCACGCGCCACCTGGTCAACCCGGACCGCAGCTACTACGACGGCCGCAACAAGCTGCTGATCCGCGACTACAACGGGGAGATCTGGAAGAACAAGGAAGGCAAGTACTGGCGCCAGGCCAACGACGGCAACAAGGACTACGGCGACCCGCACGACAGCTACCGGATCAACCTGCGCGACGCCATGAAGAACTCGGTGAACTCGCCGTACGTGCAACTCGGCATGGACATCGGGATCCCGACGGTGCGCGAGAACGCCGAGGCCGCGGGCCTGCTGGACTCCAGCCTGAACCACTCCAACAGCCCGTCCTTCTCCCTGGGTATCTCGACCCCCAGCGCGATCCGGATGGCGAGCGGCTACGGCACCTTCGCCGCCCAGGGCAAGCGCAACGAGCCGTACTCGGTGACGAGGGTCGTCGACGAGGACGGGAAGAAGCTGCCCCTGCCCAAGCACCACGAGCAGCAGAAGTTCTCCGCGCAGGTGGCCAACAACGTCACCGATGTGCTCACGGACGTCGTCGAGAGCGGCACCGGCACGGTGGCCAAGCAACTGGGGCGGCCGGCAGCCGGCAAGACGGGTACGACGGACGGCAACAAGTCCGCCTGGTTCGTCGGCTACACGCCGCAGCTGTCGACGGCCGTGGGCATGTGGCGTATGAACGACAACGCCTCCGCCAAGGACCGCAAGTTCCTGGAGATGTTCGGTACGGGCGGACAGAAGAAGATCCACGGTGCCTCCTTCCCGGCCCAGATCTGGACCTCCTACATGCAGGACGCCCTGAAGGGCTCGAAGATCGAGAACTTCCCGAAGGCGGAGCCCATCGGGGACAAGGTCTACGGTCCCGGGGCGAGCCCCGACCCGACCCCGACCGAGCCCTCGGCGCCGCCGTCGCCGTCGAAGGAGCCCAGCAGCAGCCCGTCCGAGTCCGAGTCGGAGTCGGAGTCCCCCTCCCACTCGCCGACGCCGACGGAAACGGAGTGCGACGACCCGCTCGAACCCGAGTGCCACGACAACGGCCAGGGCGGGGGCGACGGTGACCCGGGTGGCGGCGACGGTGGCCCGGGCGGTGACACCGGCGACACCGGAGACACCGGGGACACGGGCAACGATGCCGGCGGGATCTTCGCCGGCCCCAACAGCGCCCGCAGGGACTGATCCCCCGGCGCCTTCCGCCGGGTTGCCCCGGCGACAGGCTGCGGCACCGCTGCAACACCTCTGCGACGGCCCCGGCTCGGATGTCCGAGCCGGGGCCGTCGCCTGTGCTCGGCGGCGTCGCCCGGTGGGGAGTGGGGCGGGTTGCCCCTGCCGTTCGGCACGTGCGGCAGGATGTGGCCATGACGAGCGCCCCCACCGATCGGAACCCCGCTCCGAAACCACCCCCACCTCCCGCCCCCGCCCGCCTCGCGAAGGGACCCGGCGTACGCCCCACGGACCACGACGAGGTGGCGGCGGCCGCCAGCGAAGTGGCCGGGGGCCGCGCGGGGCGGCGCGCCGTCCACGGCACGGGGTGGTGGACACCGCTGCGCACCGTGCTCGTCGTCACGCTGGGCATGTTCGTCCTCGGCATGCTGCAGAAGGTGCCCTGCGCGGACGGGGGCTGGTTCTCCGGGCAGACCGCGCAGTACGTGCACGCCTGCTACTCCGACATTCCGCACCTCTACAACGGCCGCGGCTTCGCCGACGGACTCGTCCCCTACCTCGACCGCATCCCCGACCGCGTGTCCGGTGGCATGGAGTACCTCGAATACCCGGTACTGACCGGCGCGTTCATGCAGTTCGCGAGCGTTCTCACGGTCGGCGGGGACTCGCTCGTGGGACAGGAGCAGCTCTACTGGCTGATCAACGCCGGGCTGCTCGCGGTCTGCGCGGGGGTCCTGGCCGTGTGCGTGGTCCGCACCCACCGCAACCGCCCCTGGGACGGCATGCTCGTCGCCCTGGCGCCCGGACTCGCACTGACCGCCACGATCAACTGGGACCTGCTGGCCGTCGCCCTGACGGCCGCGGGCATGCTGCTGTGGGCCCGCTCGCGCCCGCTGGCCGCCGGCGTACTGATCGGCCTGGCGACGGCCGCGAAGCTGTATCCCGCACTTCTGCTGGGGCCGCTGCTGGTGCTGTGCTGGCGGGCGGGCCGCTGGGGCGCCTTCGGGCGGGTCACCGCGGGCGCCGCCGCCTCGTGGCTGGTGGTGAACGTGCCGGTGCTGGTCATGTCCCCGGCGGGCTGGGCGAAGTTCTACACCTTCAGCCAGGAGCGCCCGGTGGACTTCGGGTCACTGTGGCTGATCATCCAGCAGCGAACCGGACAGACATTCGAGGACGCCAACGTCTACGCCGTCGTCCTGATGGTGCTGGGCTGTGCGGGCGTCGCCGCACTGGCACTGTGCGCCCCCAGGAGGCCCCGGTTCGCCCAGCTCGCCTTCCTGGTGATCGCACTGTTCGTCCTCACCAACAAGGTCTACTCCCCGCAGTACGTGCTGTGGCTGATCCCCCTGGCGGCCCTCGCCCGCCCCAAGTGGCGGGACTTCCTCCTGTGGCAGGGCTGCGAGGTGGTCTACTTCCTGGGGATCTGGCTGTACCTCGCCTACACCGGGAGCGGCGACAAACGCCAGGGCCTACCCGAGGACGGCTACCAACTCGTCATCCTGGCCCACCTGTTGGGGACGCTCTACCTCTGCGTGATGATCGTCCGCGACGCCCTGCGGCCCGAGCACGATCCGGTACGCCGGGACGACGGCTCCGACGACCCGGGCGGCGGTGTCCTGGACCGCGCCCCCGACGCCTTCACCCTCGGCTCACTCGTCTCCGCAGCCGCCGGTCGCAGCACGAGTGGTGCCCACCAGCTGTCCCGGAGCACCGTGCGATGGGGCGCGGCAACACGTCAGTGAACCGGCGCGGTGCGCGCAGACGGGTCCATGAAGACCGTTGCGCGGGGTGCGTGGTGCGGGGTGCGGGGTGCGTGGTCGGGGGTGCGGGGGTGTCGCGCGCCGTTCCGCGGACCCGCAGCCATGTTTCACGTGAAACCGCCGGTGTTTCACGTGGAACCGACGCTCCCAGGGGCCACTGTGTGAGGCTGTGACCATGCCCGTCGCCCGCGATCTGCGTACCCTGCTCCGCTTCCCCGACTTCCGAAGGCTGTTGGCGGTACGGCTGCTCTCCCAGCTCGCCGACGGCGTCTACCAGATCGCACTGGCGGCCTACGTCGTCTTCTCCCCCGAGAAGGAGGCCTCGCCCACGGCGATCGCCTCCGCCATGGCAGTGCTGCTGCTGCCCTACTCCCTGCTCGGCCCTTTCGCGGGCGTCCTGCTGGACCGCTGGCGGCGGCGCCAGGTCCTCTTCTTCGGCAACCTCCTGCGTACTGCCCTCGCCACCGTGACCGCGGCGTTCGTCCTGGGCGGGGTACCGGACTGGCTGGTCTTCCTCTCCGCGCTGACGGTCACCGCCGTCAACCGCTTCGTACTGGCGGGACTCTCCGCCGCGCTCCCCCGGGTCGTGGACGACCGGCGGCTCGTCCTCGCCAACTCCCTCTCCCCGACCGCCGGCACGCTTGCCGCAACCCTGGGCGGCGGCGTCGCCTTCGTCGTCCGCTCCCTCGCCCCGGCGACCGGCCGGCAGGCCGACAGCCTCGTGCTGCTGACCGGGGCGGCGCTGTACCTGCTGGGGGCGCTCGCCTCGCTGCGGATGGGCAAGTCCCTCCTCGGCCCGGACCCCACCGTGGTACAGCCCCGGGTGGTGGCCGCCGTCGCCAGTACGGCCCGCGGTCTGCTGGCCGGCCTCCGCCACCTCGCCGCCCGCCGGACCGCGGCCTACGCCCTGACCGCCGCCACCTTGATGCGCTTCTGCTACGGCGCCCTGACCGTGACGGTCCTGATGCTGTGCCGGTACGCGTGGAACGAGAGCGGCTCCGCCGAGGGGGGCCTCGGAATGCTGGGCGTCGCCCTCGGCCTCTCGGGGCTCGGCTTCTTCGCCGCCGCCGTGATCACCCCCGCGGCGGTGGGACGGTGGGGGGTCTTCGGCTGGATGGCGCTGTGCGCGGGCGCCGCCGCGGTACTCGAACCCGCGTTGGGGCTTCCCTTCGCCCCGGGGCCGGTACTGGCCGCCGCCTTCGTGCTGGGGCTCGTCACCCAGGCCGCGAAGATCGCCACCGACACCGCGGTGCAGACCTCGGTGGACGACGCCTTCCGCGGCCGGGTCTTCTCCCTCTACGACATGCTCTACAACGTCGCCTACGTGGGCGCCGCCGGTGTGGCAGCTCTGCTGCTGCCGCCCGACGGACGCTCCGCCACGGTCGTCTGCGGGGTGGCCGTGCTGTACGCGGCCCTCGCACTCGCCGTGCTCCAGGTTTCACGTGAAACACGACCCGGGACGGGGACCTCCGCGGAGCGCACGCAATCCGCGGAGTCCGCCGACACCGCGGAGTCCGCCGAGTCGCCCGGGGCCGTCTGATCCGCAGGGACCCAGGACTCAGCTACCGGACCCCTGCTGCTGGTCCCACCACTTCCTGAGCTCGGCCACCGCTGAGTCGTGACCCAGCGGCCCGTGTTCCAGCCGCAGCTCCAGCAGGTGCTTGTACGCCTGCCCCACCACGGGACCCGGGACCACCCCGAGCTCGCGCATGATCTCGTTGCCGTCCAGATCGGGCCGGATGGCGTCCAGCTCCTCCTGCTCCTGGAGCCGGGCGATGCGCTCCTCCAGCCCGTCGTACGCCCGCGAGAGGGCCTGGGCCTTCCGCTTGTTGCGGGTCGTGCAGTCCGACCGCGTCAGCTTGTGCAGCCGGTCCAGGAGCGGCCCGGCGTCCCGCACGTAGCGGCGCACCGCCGAATCCGTCCACTCGCCGGTGCCGTAGCCGTGGAAGCGCAGGTGCAGCTCCACCAGCCGCGAGACGTCCTTGATCATGTCGCTCGGGTACTTGAGCGCGGTCATCCGCTTCTTGGTCATCTTGGCGCCCACCACCTCGTGGTGGTGGAAGGAGACCCGGCCGTCCTTCTCGAAGCGGCGCGTGCGGGGCTTGCCGATGTCGTGCAGCAACGCGGCCAGCCGCAGCGTCAGGTCGGGACCGTCCTCCTCCAGGTCGATCGCCTGGTCCAGCACCGTCAGCGAGTGCTCGTAGACGTCCTTGTGCCGGTGGTGCTCGTCCCGCTCCAGCCGCAGCGCGGGCAGCTCCGGCAGCACCCGCGCGGCCAGCCCCGTCTCGACCAGCAGCCGCAGCCCCTCGCGGGGCCACCGGCCGAGCAGCAGCTTGTTCAGCTCGTCCCGCACCCGCTCCGCGGAGACGATCTCGATGCGCTCGGCCATCTCCGTCATGGCGGCGACGACATCGGGCGCCACCTCGAAGCCGAGTTGGGCGGCGAACCGGGCTGCCCGCATCATGCGCAGCGGATCGTCCGAGAAGGAGGCCTGCGGCGTTCCCGGGGTCCGCAACCGGCGCTCGGCGAGGTCCTCCAAGCCGCCGTGGGGGTCCACGAACTGCTTCTCGGGGAGCTCGACGGCCATCGCGTTGACCGTGAAGTCGCGGCGGACGAGGTCCTCCTCGATGGAGTCGCCGTAGGAGACCTCGGGCTTGCGGGACGTGCGGTCGTAGATCTCCGACCGATACGTCGTCACTTCGAGTAGGAAGTCCGACTTCTTGATCCCTACGGTGCCGAAAGCGATCCCCACCTCCCATACGGCATCCGCCCACGGCCGCACCAGCGCGAGCACGTCCTCGGGCCGGGCGTCCGTGGTGAAGTCCAGGTCGTTGCCGAGCCGCCCCAGCAGCGCATCGCGCACCGAACCGCCGACGAGGGCGAGGCGGAAGCCGGCGTCCCGGAAGCGGCGCGCGAGCTCGTCCGCCACCGGGGAGACGCGCAGCAGCTCGCTGACCGCGCGGCGCTGCACCTCGCTCAGCGACTCGCCCGCTCCCTGCGGCTCGCTCACTCCGCGCTCGCCTGCCGGACTCGGCTCCGCCGACGGGCGGCCGGGCGACGTCGCGGGGCGGCCCGCCGGGGCGGTCTCCGCGGGCTGCACGGGCTGCACGGGCTTCGAGGACCCCGAGGACCCCGAGGACTGCGCGGGGGACGCGGACGGAGCGGAGGAAGCGGCGGGAGGCTGGTCGGGGCTGTCACTCATGGCGTTCGGCACAGCAGCACAGGGTACGTTGCCGGGCGCCCGGCTCGCCGAGCGGCGGCGACCCGGCTGCGGAGGCAGCTTGATGATCTTGTTGTGGACGGCGCGGCACTTCCGCCCGTGAGGCATCGTTACCATCAGGGATCCAGAACGCACGACCCACTACTGCACCACCCACTGCTGCACCTGTTCCTGCACCACCCAGCACCACCCAGCACCAAGCGACCGACGACGACAGACGACGGGATGGACGAGCGCGTGGCCGAGGCGGCTGAGAGTCAGGCTCCCCCTGCCCGTAGGGGGAAGAACCGCCGGCGGCGCCGGGCCGCGACGCTGCTGGCCACGCTTCCCGTGCTGGCGGCCCCCCTCCTGCCGGTGACCGCCGCCCCCGCGGCAGCCGCACCGTCGGCCCCCTCCGCCGCGGCGGCCTCCCCCGCGGCGGCCGCGGCACCGCAGTCCAGCGGATCCCGCAGCGCCCGGATCTCCCTGGACGAGGTCACCCCCTCGGTTCCGGAGAAGGGCGACACCCTCACCGTCAGCGGCACCGTCACCAACACCAGCAGCGCGACGCTGACCGGACTGAAGGTCACCCCCCGCATCGGTCCCACACTGACCTCCCGCAGCGCCATCGAGCAGGCCGACCGCCGCCAGGGCTACCTCTCCGGTGCGGACGGCACCGAGGTCCCCGGCGGGCACGACGCGCGCCTGGCGGGGCTGGCCTCCGGCATCACCCGTGCCTTCACGCTCAGGATCCCCGTCAGCGATCTGCACCTGGGGGCCGACGGCGTCCACCAGCTCGGCATCTCCCTCACCGGGCAGACCCACGCCCGCCCCTACACGCAGGTCCTCGGCATCGGCCGCACCTTTCTGCCCTGGCAGGAGAAGGGCGGCAGGCCCCAGACCCGGGTCAGCTACCTGTGGCCGCTGATCTCCACGCCGCACGTGACCGCGCGGACCCAGTCCGACGAGCAGCAGACCCCCGTCTTCCGGGACGATGCACTGGCCAAGGAGCTGGCCCCCGGCGGACGCCTCCAGCAGATGGTGGAACTGGGCAAGGACCTCGACGTCACCTGGGTGATCGACCCCGACCTGCTGGCGAGCGTCGACATGATGGCGGGCCGCTACCGCGTCCACAAGTCCGGCGGCGACCCGGACGACACCGTCCCCGGCAAGGGCCAGGAGTACGCCAAGAGCTGGCTGAACGACTTGCAGAAGGCGGTCCACGACAAGGAGGTCGTCGCCCTCCCGTTCGCCGACCCGGATCTGGCCTCGCTCGCCCATCGCGGCAAGAACGTGCCCGGCGCGCTCAGCTCCCTGGGACAGGCCACCTCGCTCAGCAGGAGCACCGTGGGGACCGTGCTCCACGTGAAACCGAACACGGACTTCGCCTGGCCGTACGAGGGGGCTGTGGACTCCTCCGTCGTGGACGTGGCCACCTCGGCGGGCGCCCACAACGTGATCACCCGCAGCGACAGCGTCAGGGACGCGGGGCTCTCGTACAACCCGACGGCTGCGCGCCCGATCGGCAGCGGCAACACCGCCCTGGTCGCCGACGAGCGGATGTCCACCGCGTTCCAGTCGGACCTGTCCCGCGCCGGAGCCTCCTCGCGTGCCGTGCAGCAGTTCCTGGCACAGTCCCTCGCGCTGGCGGACCAGGCACCGTCGCGCACCCGCAGCGTCGTCGTCGCCCCGCAGCGGATGCCGAGCGTCTCCCAGGCGCAGGCGATGGCACGGGGCGTCACGGCCCTTGAGGACAGCGGCTGGGCGCAGATGGCCGGCCTGGAGGACGCGGCGAAGGCTCAGCCGGATCCGCGCGCCCAGCGCCGGATGCCCGCCCCGTCGTCGTACCCCTCGTCGCTGCGGAAGAGCGAGCTGCCCGCCTCCTCCTTCGAGCAGGTGCGCAAGACCAAGGACGGGCTGGAGGACTTCAAGGCGGTCCTCAGCGACCCCGAGCGCGTGATGCCCCCGTTCAGCACCGCCATAGACCGTGAGGTCTCCAACGCCTGGCGCGGCAGGGAGGACACCGCCCGCAGCTACCGCGACGCGGTGGAGCGGTACCTGCTGGAGCTGCGGGGCGCGGTCAAGCTCATCAAGAAGTCGGACATCACCCTCTCCGGCCGCGAGGCCACCATCCCCGTCACCGTGCAGAACAACCTGGCGCAGGGCGTGGACGGGCTCGTTCTGGAGCTGCGGTCCAGCCGCGTCGGTCTCGACGTGGGGGATGCCAAGCGCGTCAAGGTCGACGGCGAGCACACCCAGTCCCTCAAGTTCGACACCACCGCCAAGAACAACGGCCGTGCCTACGTCTACGCCCAGCTCTACACGGAGGACGGCGAGCGCTACGGCAAGCCGATGAAGTTCCAGGTGAACGTGACCTCCATCACCTCCACGGTGCTGCTGGTGATCGCGGGCGGCGTGCTGCTGATCGTGCTGGCGGGCATCCGGATGTACACCCAGCGCAAGCGCTCCGGCCCCGCCCCCGACCCGGACGCCCCGGTGGAGGGCCCGGACCCGGGCAGTGACACGGGAAACGACACGGGAAACGACACGGGAAACGACACGGGAAACGACACAGGAAACGGGGGCGAGGACGGCCCCGGAAAAGGCGAGAACGGCGCCTCGCAGGGCGACGACGAGGCGTCCGAGGGCGGTGACGGGCCCGCCGAGGACGCGGACGGCGACGGCAACGACACCGTCCGCGAAAACGACAACCCCCCGGCCGCGGGTGAGAAAGTGGACCGTTGACGCATCCGGGCGAGCAGGGGCAGGGGTAGGTAGCGACGATGAACGCGCCGTATGGCGGCGACCGGGGCCGGACCCCCGGTGAGGGCTCTGGCCAGCCGGAGGACCCGTACGCACGGGAGCCGTACGCCGGGGATGCGTACGACTCCGACCCGTACGCCTCCGACCCGTACGGCCACAGCGGCTCCTCGGCGCAGGGCCCCCATGGGCAGCAGCCGTATCAGGCGGAGGCCTACCAGGGGGAGCAGTCCCCGTCCGGTGCCCCTCCTCGTTCTCCGCAGCACGACTTCCAGCAGCCGCAGCAGCCTCCGCGAACCCCGCATGCACCGCAGGCCCCCCAGCAGGGGGACGCCTTCGCCCACCTGTACCGCGACCAGGGCCACCCGCACTCGCCCCAGCGGGGACGCGCCCAGGGGCGGCACCCCCAGCAAGGACAGCAGCCGCCCCAGCAGCCGCAGCAGTCCCAGCAACAGCACCCCCCGCAAGGGCGGCAGCCCCACCAGTACCAGCAGTCCGCGTACCACCCGCAGCCCACCCAGCCGCCGCAGCCGTTCCCACCCGAGCCCGGAGCGCCCGGTGCCGCCGAGGAGCCGTCGGCGCAGACGGTCAACCTCGGTACCGTCGCACCCGCGCCCGGGAAGGAGCCACAGGCCCCGCCGCCCGGCGAGAGCACAGGCGGCGGCGGGGGCCTGCTCAAGTCCAGCGCCATCATGGCGGCGGGCACGATGGTCTCCCGGCTGACGGGCTTCATCAAGTCCGCACTGATCGTCGCGGCGCTCGGCGGCGTCGGCCTCCTGGGCGACTCCTACCAGCTCGCGATCACCCTGCCGACGATGATCTATATCCTCACCGTCGGCGGCGGCCTCAACTCGGTCTTCGTCCCACAGCTGGTACGGGCCATGAAAGAGGACGGCGACGGAGGCGAGGCCTTCGGCAACCGGCTGTTGTCCCTCGTCACAGTCATCCTCGGCGGGCTGGCCGTCCTCGCCGTCTTCGCCGCCCCCCTCCTGGTGCGGGTCATGTCGTACCCCATCGCCAGAGACCCGCAGGCCAACGACGTGGCCGTCGCGTTCGTCCGCTACTGCGTCCCGTCCATCTTCTTCATGGGGATCCACGTGGTGATGGGGCAGATCCTCAATGCGCGCGAGCGCTTCGGCGCCATGATGTGGACCCCCGTCCTCAACAACGTCGTCATCATCGCCGGAATCGGCATGTTCATCGGTGTCTACGGCGTCTCCGGGGAGAGTCACCTCAACGTCTCCACCATCCCGCCCGAGGGCGTCCGGCTGCTGGGCATGAGCACCCTGCTCGGGCTCGTCGTCCAGGCCCTGGCGATGGTCCCCTACCTGCGGGCCGTCGGCTTCCGTGTGCGGCCCCGGTTCGACTGGCGCGGACACGGGCTCGGCAAGTCGGCCAGGCTGGCCAAGTGGACGACCCTGTTCGTGCTGGCCAACCAGGCGGGCGTGCTGGTCGTCTCCAACCTGTCCACCGCGGTCGGCGCCAAGGGCGGCGACTCCGGCTCCTACCTCGCCTACAGCAACGCGCAGCTCATCTGGTCGATGCCGCAGTCGATCATCACCGTCTCCGTGATGGCCGCGCTGCTGCCCAGGCTCTCCCGCTCCGCCGCCGACGGCGACACCGGTGCCGTGCGCGACGACATCTCACAGGGGCTGCGAAACTCCGCGGTCGCCATCGTGCCCATCGCCTTCGGCTTCCTCGCCCTGGGCATCCCGATGTGCACGATGATCTACGGCTCCTCCGGCGTCGACTCCGCTCGCTCCGTCGGCTACATGCTGATGGCCTTCGGCGTCGGCCTGATCCCCTACTCGGTGCAGTACGTCGTGCTGCGCGCCTTCTACGCCTACGAGGACACACGCACCCCCTTCTTCAACACCGTGATCGTGGCCGCCGTGAACGCTGCGGCGTGCGGGCTGTGCTACGTGTTCCTTCCGACCGACTGGGCGGTCGTCGGCATGGCCGCCTCCTACGGGCTGGCCTACGCAATCGGGGTCGGCATCGCCTGGCGCAGGCTCCGCAAGCGGCTCGGTGGCGACCTCGACGGACGGCACGTCGTACGCACCTACGCCCGCCTCGGCGGGGCCAGCATCCCGGCGACGATCACGGCCGGCGCAGCGGCCTGGGGCATCACCCACGTCCTGGGCAGCGGGACCCTCGGTTCCATCGCCGCACTCGTCGGCGGGGGGATCGTTCTGGCCGCCGTCTTCGTCCTAGCGGCGAAGCGCATGCGGATCGAGGAGATGACAGCGATGCTCGGGATGGTGCGCGCCAGACTCGGCCGATGAAATCCGGGCGAGGAAACCGGCGCATACAACCATCATTCGCCCCCGCGTGTCGTGCATAGCGGCGAGGTGTAGGCACAATTGTTTCCGGCCGTTTCCAGGGAAGCGGCGCTACGGATGGGGAGGCAGGAACGACGGTGGCGGAACGGAGCACAGCCGCTGTCGACGTGGCCGAGACCAGCGGTGAGAACGGCAAACCGCTGGCCGCCCGGCAGGACGGGGCCACGAGCGACGGTGCGACGGACGCGACGAACGGACACAGCCGCGGCGCCGGGCCTTCCGCTCCCACGGAGCACCCGGCCGCCCCCACCGGCACCGCCGCCGACTCGGCGCCCGCGCCGGACAGCACCGACACCGCGCCACCCGGAAGAACCACCGATCGGGAAAAGGATTCGGCGGCCGACGACGACAACGCCACGACACGGGAGGCCGTCACGGAGACGGCCGCCGGGAACGAGGACGCGGACCCCGCCCGCCGGGTTGCCTCCGGTTCCGACGAGGCGCCGTCCGACGGCACTTCCGGCGATGCGGCGCGCGACGAGACCGGCTCCGACGCCGAGGACGGTCACGGTCTCGGCGCCTCCCCCGAACCTGCCTCTGAGGACGGCGCCGGGCGCCGCCCCGGCACCCCCTCCGAGGACGATGCCGAGGCCGACGGCCCCGGGCCCGGCTCCGACGCCGTGACCGGCGCAGCGCCGGACGAGGACACCGACGCCCGCACCGCTGCGCACGACCCCGCCACAGCCCGCACCGGTACCGACGCGGACACCGAGCCTCTTGCCGGGGCCGACACGGACGCCGCGGCCCGTACCGCTACCGACTCGTACGCCGGGGCCCCTGCCGCAGCCGACGCAGACACCGAGGCCCCTGCCGCAACCGACGAAGGCACCCAGGCTCTTGCCGGTACCGACGCAGACACCCAGGCTCTTGCCGGGGCCGACGCAGACACCGGGGCCCGTACCGCAGCCGACGCAGACACCGAGGCTCTTGCCGGGGCCGACGTGGACACCGAGGCCGCAGTCGGTACGGACACCGAGGTTTCCGTCGGAGGCGACGAAGGCGCCGAGGCAGGTGCGGGCGCCGAGGGGGTCGCGCTGGATTCCGGTGAGGGGCAGTCCGGCGGGGGCGCGACCGCGCAGGCATCCGTTCAGGAGCCGGAGCCGGCCAAGGCGCCGGTCGAGATGCGGGTCCCCGAGCTGCACAGCGGCCACAAGCTCGCCCGCCGCTACCGCCTGGAGGAGTGCGTCACCCGCCTCGACGGGTTCAGCAGCTGGCGCGCCGTCGACGAGAAGCTGCGCCGCGCCGTGGGCGTCCACGCGCTGCCCGTCGGACATGCGCGCGCCCGTCAGGTGCTCTCCGCCGCCCGCTCGGCGGCCCTCCTGGGCGATCCGCGGTTCGTCCAGGTCCTCGATGCGGTCGAGGAGGGCGATCTGGTCTACGTCGTCCACGAGTGGCTGCCCGACGCCGTACCGCTCAGCGAGCTGCTCGCCGGCGGCCCCCTGGAGGCGCACGAGGCCTACCAGCTCGTCAGCCAGCTCGCCCAGGCGCTGACCGCCGCACACCGCGAGGGCCTCGCCCACCTGCGCCTGAACCCGACCTGTGTGCTGCGCACCGGCATGGGCCAGTACCGCATCAGGGGGCTCGCCGTGAACGCCGCGCTGCGCGGGGTCACCAGCGAGCACCCGCAGCGCGACGACACCGAAGCCATCGGCGCCCTGCTGTATGCGGCGCTCACCCAGCGGTGGCCGTACGAGGAGGACGCCCACGGGCTGCCCGGCGTCGGCTCGCTCGACATGGGCACCCTCGCCGCGCCCGAGCAGGTGCGTGCGGGCGTCCACCGGGGACTCTCGACCCTCGCCATGCGGGCCCTCGTCAACGACGGGGCCACCGCCTCCCGCCAGGAGCAGCCCTGCGCCACACCGGAGGAGCTGGCCAAGGCGGTCGCGGCCCTGCCCCGCATCCGTCCGCCGGAGCAGGCCTTCACACCGCCCCCGCCCTATCAGCGCACGACGTATCAGCAGGGCGCCTACGCCACCCCCGGCGCCGTGGGTCCGGCCGCGGGGATGCCGCCGAACGGTCCCCGCGTCGAGCAGCCGGCGCCGCCGGCCCTGCCCGGCCGTACCGGGAAGGCCCTCAAGTGGGGCGTCTCCGCGCTGCTGATCGCCGCGCTCGGACTGGGAAGCTGGCAGGTGGCCGACGCGCTGCTGGAGGGCGAACCCCCGGCCGGCAAGTCCACGAAGCAGGTGCACGCGAACGACGCGTCGGGGCAGACCGGCAAGCCCGTCAAGATCGAGGACGCCAAGGACTTCGACCCGCAGGGCGACGGCTCCGAGAACCCGGAGAAGGCCGGGGACGCCATCGACGGCAAGCCAGGAACCTACTGGCTCACCAGCCACTACATCGGCCGCCCCGACTTCGGCCACCTCAAGTCCGGCGCGGGCCTCGTCCTGGATCTGGGCAAGGTCCAGCAGGTGAGCCGGCTCAAGGTCGACTTCATCGGCAAGACGTCGGCGAGCTTCCTGGCGACGCCCCGCAACGTGACGAGCATGCCCTCCTCCCTGGGCAGCTTCAGCAAGGTCTCCAGCGGTTCGGGGGAGCACCTCACCCTCAAGGCGAAGAAGCCGATCAAGACCCGCTACGTACTGGTGTGGCTCACCAAGCTCCCACTCTCCGACGACGGCAACTACCGTGGTCGCGTCACGGAGGCCCAGGTCCTGAGCTGAGCGGGTCCGCCGTGCGTGAGACGGGCGCGGCCGAGGCCGCGGGTGCCGCTTCCCGCCGGGTCGCGGCAGGGCGAGGGGAGGGGTGATGGCGAGCGACGACGCGACGCGCCGTCCATCGCGCGCGGTCCGACCGGCGCGCGAGGGGACCGCCGTGCCCGACGGGACGGAAAGGGACCCCGACAGCGGCGCGGACGCCGACCCCCCGAGGCGGCGGGACGGCGAAGAACACCGGGACAGCGCCCCAGCGCAGCCGAACGGCACCGCAGCGCAGCCGAACGGCACCGCAGCGCAGCGGGACACCGACGAGCATCAGGACGGCCCCACGGCCGGGCACGAGAGCGACGCGGGACATCGGGACGCCGAGGCGAGGCAGCGGAACGCCGACGAGAAGGCGCGGGACAAGACGCTGCTCGATCAGCACGTGGCCGGCGACCCGGACGCGTTCGGTGAGCTCGTCCGGCGCCACCGCGACCGGCTGTGGGCCGTGGCTCTGCGGACACTGGGCGACCGGGAAGAGGCGGCCGACGCCGTGCAGGACGCGCTGGTCTCCGCCTACCGCGCCGCGCACACCTTCCGCGGCCGGTCCGCCGTCACCACGTGGCTGCACCGCATCACCGTCAACGCCTGCCTGGACCGGGCCCGCAAGGCGGCCTCCCGCCGGGCGGCCCTGACCGACGACACCGAGCGCCTGGAGCAACTGCTGGAGCCGGAGGAGTCCGCCGCCGACCCCGTCGAGCGCGAAGACGTGCACCAGCAACTGATGGCCGCCCTCTCCGAGCTGCCGACCGAGCAACGCGCCGCGCTCGTGCTGGTGGACATGCAGGGTTACCCCGTCGCGGAGGCGGCCGATGTACTCGACGTGGCAGTCGGCACGGTCAAGAGCCGCTGTGCCCGGGGACGGGCCCGCCTGCTGCCGCTCGTCTCCCATTTGCGCCCGAGCGGTGACGGCGGCCGTGACGACGACAGCAGCAGCACCGCGCACGGTACGGACGGCACGAACGGCACCAAGGGAGGGAACCCGACGAGCGGGGCATCCGTCCCACCACCGAGAGAGGCTCCGCGGAAGCCACCGCGGGCCACCACGCAGGGCCCCAGCGGCTCCGGGGCAGTGAAGGGAGGGGGACAGGCATGACACCGACCCCTTTCCCGTACGACGAGCACCCGGACGTCTCCGAGATCTCCGCGCTGGGTGAGGGCGTCCTGCCCGCCGAGCGGGAACCGGCGGTGCGCGAACACCTCGCGGAGTGCGAGCTGTGTGCCGAAGTACGGAACTCCCTGGAAGAGATCCGCGAAACCCTCGGTACCCTCCCCGGCCCGGTACGGATGCCCGAAGACGTGGCGAGCCGTATCGATGCCGCCCTCGCGGCGGAAGCACTGTTGGACTCGACGACGCGGGAGGGAGACGAGGCGGTTTCACGTGAAACCGCGCCGGGGGAGCCCTCCACGGACGCATCCGACGCCACGGGACGCACCACCACGACGGCTGTTTCACGTGAAACGGCCTCCGCCTCTTCCGCAGCCCCCTCCGATGCGGGCTCCGCGGCGGACGCCGACCCGGTGGACACGCCCGCCTCCCCCCGCCCGCGCTCCGGTGACCGCCCACCCGGTCACGCCCCCGGAGGCACCGGGCCCCGGGGGCCCGGCGGCGGAACCGGGCCCGGACGGGGATCCGCCGCGTCCCGACGCAGTCGGCGCCGCAGGCGAGCCGTTCTCGCCGCGGTGGCATCCGTCGCGGCACTCGCCCTCGGCGGGATCACGTTCCAGGCGCTCTCCGGGGACGACTCCAGGGAGGTCGCCTCGGACACCGCCAAGAGCGCGCAGCACCCGACGACCACCGCCCCGTCGCGGACACCGGAGACCCGCGTCCCGCACAGCGGCACCGAGGAGACCGGCGAGGACCGGCAACTGCGCAAGCATGTCCAGCACCTGCTCTCCGAGCAGCCGACGCACTCTCCCGGCCGCCGTGCCCCCAGCCCCTCCACGACCAGCGGGACCCCGTCTCCCGACACGAAACGCAGCCCCAGCACGGGAGAGAACACGCTCCGGGACGACATGACCGGCGGCCAGACGCTGCCCTCCTGCGTACGCGACGGCATCCGGCGCGCGGAGACCCCGCTGGCCGTCGACCCCGACGCCACCTTCGCCCACCGCTCCGGCTACCTGGTCGTCCTCCCCCACCAGGGCGGCGACACCGCCCAGGTGGACGCCTACCTGGTGGACCCCTCGTGCATCGATGCCGATCCCTCGGGGCCGGGAAAGGTGCTGTTCAAGGGGGTCTACCCGCGCGGGTGACCCGGGGACGCGGGCACGGGAATGTCTGCCCCGTAGGATCCGTTGGACGGGGTGCAAGCCTCGGCACAAGATCCCGGATAGCAGTCGGCAGACAAGGAAGACTCCCGTGAGCGACGTCCGTAACGTCATCATCATCGGCTCGGGCCCGGCCGGATACACGGCTGCGCTCTACACCGCACGCGCGTCGCTGAAGCCGTTGGTGTTCGAAGGCTCCGTCACCGCCGGCGGCGCCCTGATGAACACCACCGAGGTCGAGAACTTCCCCGGCTTCCAGGAAGGCATCGTGGGCCCCGAGCTCATGGACAACATGCGGGCCCAGGCCGAGCGCTTCGGTGCCGAGCTGGTCCCCGACGACGTCACGGCTGTCGAGCTGTCCGGCCCGGTCAAGACCGTCACGGACTCCACCGGCACCGTGCACCGCGCCCGTACGGTGATCGTCGCCACCGGTTCGCAGCACCGCACGCTGGGCCTGCCGAAGGAGGACGAGCTCTCCGGCCGCGGGGTCTCCTACTGCGCCACCTGCGACGGCTTCTTCTTCCGCGAGCAGGACATCGTCGTGGTCGGCGGCGGCGACACCGCGATGGAAGAGGCCACCTTCCTCTCCCGCTTCGCCTCCTCGGTCACCGTCGTGCACCGCCGCGACACGCTCCGCGCCTCCAAGGCGATGCAGGAGCGCGCCTTCGCCGACCCGAAGATCTCCTTCGCCTGGAACAGCGAGGTGGCGGAGATCCACAGCAAGGACGGCAAGCTGTCCGGCCTGACGCTGCGCGACACCGAGAACGGCGAGACCCGCGAGCTGGACGTGACGGGCCTGTTCGTCGCCATCGGTCACGACCCGCGGGTGGAGCTGTTCAAGGACGAGCTCACCCTGGACGAGGACGGCTACCTGAAGGTGGACGCCCCCTCGACCCGCACCAACGTGCCCGGCGTCTTCGCGGCGGGCGACGTGGTCGACCACACCTACCGGCAGGCCATCACCGCGGCGGGCACCGGCTGCTCCGCGGCGTTGGACGCCGAGCGCTTCCTCGCCGCGCTCACCGACGTGGACGCCGAGGAGACGCCCGAGCCGGAGAAGACCGCAGCCACGGTCTGACTGTCCCGGGCAGCCGCCCGCCTACGCCCATCAGCTCCCACCTGACCCGCAGTCAACAGAGAATGAGGAGAAGCACCATGGCCGGTGCCACCGTGACCGCGACCGACGCCGACTTCGACGACGTCGTCCTCAAGAGCGACAAGCCCGTGCTGGTCGACTTCTGGGCGGCTTGGTGCGGCCCGTGCCGTCAGATCGCCCCCTCCCTGGAGGCCATCGCAGACGAGCACGCCGACAAGCTGACCGTTGTGAAGCTCAACATCGACGAGAACCCCGGCGTCGCCGCGAAGTACGGCATCATGTCGATCCCGACCATGAACGTCTACCAGGGTGGCGAGGTCGTCAAGACCATCGTCGGCGCCAAGCCGAAGGCCGCCATCGAGAAGGATCTCGCCGACTTCATCGCCTGAGCTCCGCCTCACCGCCGGGTCCGCTCCGCCACGGAGCCACCAGGCGCCCGGAGCCAGCCAAAAGGGGCGCGGTTTCACGTGAAACCGCGCCCCTGCGCGTTTCCCCGCAGCAGTTCAGCCGCCCTCACAACGGACGCAGCGCAGGTTCCTTGCTGTGGACCTTGCCCAGCAGTTGGTCCAGCGCCCGCTCCATGTCCTGCCGCCACGACACGGTCGACCGCAGCTCCAGACGCAGCCGCGGAAAGCGCGGATGGGAGCGGACGGTCTTGAAGCCGACGGCCAGCAGATGGTCGGCGGGCAGCAGACAGGCCGCCTCCCGCCACTCCGTGTCCCCGAACGCCTCTATCGCCTTGAAGCCGCGCCGCAGCAGGTCCTTCGCCACCGTCTGCACGATCACCCGCCCGATGCCCTGCCCCCGGAACTCCGGCAGCAGAAACGCCGTCATCAACTGGACGGCGTCAGGCGAGACGGGGCTGGTGGGAAAGGCGAACGAGCGGGGCACGTACGCGGGCGGCGCGTACAGCACATAGCCGACCGGCACGTCGTCGACGTAGACGACCCTGCCGCAGGATCCCCACTCCAGCAGCACGGCGGAGATCCACGACTCCTTCTCCCGGTCCGGCCGCCCGGCCTTGGACGTCTCCTCGTCACTGACCGGGCCCAGCTCCCAGAAGGCGCAGGCACGGCAGCGCTCCGGCAGGTCCGCGAGGTTGTCCAGCGTAAGCGGAACGAGCTGTCGCCCCATGGCAGACATCGTAGCCACGGGGCGACAGCTCGTCGTGAGGTTTCTGCTGTTGTGACTGATGCGGTGACCGGACGCCGCCGGCACCGTCCCGCCCGGCCTCCGGTGATCCCTCGCGCTTCCGGTGGGTCACCCGGCCGGCGCGGACTATGTGGGCTCGTCGTCCTGCTCGGCGTCGCCGTCGGCGAGGTTCTGCTGGAGCACCCGGCCCTCCCCGGGAGCGAACTGCCCCAGGATCCGGTCGAGGTCCTCCATGGAGGCGAACTCCACGACGATCTTGCCCTTCTTCTGCCCCAGGTCGACCTTGACCCGGGTCTCGAAGCGGTCGGAGAGCCGCCCGGCCAGCTGGTTGAGCGCGGGGGAGACCCGGGCACCGGCCCGCGGCCCCTTGGGCTTGGTCCGGCCCGAGGGCGTGCCGTTCATGAGCGTGACGATCTCCTCGACCGCCCGCACCGACAGCCCCTCGGCCACGATGCGGTGGGCGAGCTTGTCCTGCTGCTCGCCGTCCTCCACGGAGAGCAGCGCCCGCGCGTGCCCGGCCGACAGCACTCCGGCAGCCACCCGCCGCTGCACCGCGGGAGACAGCCGCAGCAGCCGCAGTGTGTTGGACACCTGCGGCCGGGAGCGTCCGATCCGGTCGGCCAGCTCGTCGTGGGTGCAGTCGAAGTCCCTGAGCAACTGGTCGTAGGCGGCCGCCTCTTCCAGCGGGTTCAACTGCGCGCGGTGCAGGTTCTCCAGGAGCGCGTCGAGGAGGAGCTTCTCGTCGTCGGTGGCCCGGACGATGGCCGGGATGGTCTCCAGCCCCGCCTCTCGGCACGCCCGCCAGCGGCGCTCACCCATGATGAGCTCGAAGCTGCCCGCTGTCAGTTCGCGGACGACCACCGGCTGGAGGAGGCCGACTTCCCTGATCGAGGTGACCAGTTCGGAGAGAGCGTCCTCGTCGAACACCTCACGCGGCTGACGCGGGTTCGGAGTGATCGCGTCGAGAGGTACCTCGGCGAAGAAGGCACCCGCCGCCTCACCGGCCGCAGCGGCTTCCGTTTCCGCTTCCGCCGCGTCCTCGCCCGGGGGTGCTTCCGTTTCACGTGAAACGGGTTCACGTGAAACGGACTCGTCGCCCTCCCGCTGCGAGAGCGCGGCGACCTTGGCAGCCGCCACCCCACGGGACCCCTGATCCGGGGACAGGAGAGGCACAGAGGTCGGAGAGGTGGAGCCTCCCGTGACACTCGGCGTCTTCCCAGCCCCCGACTCCGAGGACTCGGTGGTCTCCGTGCTTGCCGGAGCCGCCGGGATCAGCGCACCGAGCCCCCGCCCCAGGCCCCTACGTCGCTCGCTCACTGCCCCTCCGCCATGCTGCCGTGCTGCTGCGTCTGCTGTGGTGTCTGTGATGACTGCTGATGTGCCTGGAACGGCACCGCCTGCTGGGGCGGAGCTGCCTGCCCCATCGGCGGGGCCTGCTGCGCGGGCGGCATCGGCTCGGCAGGCTGCGTCTGCTGACGCGGCGCCACCTGTGGGGCCGTCGGCGTCTGCTGGGTCTGCTGCGCCTGTTCCACGCTCGGGTCGCGCAGGGCGATCTCGCGCGCCGCCTCCAGGTAGGAGAGCGAACCGCTGGACCCCGGGTCGTAGGTGAGAACCGTCTGCCCGTAACTCGGCGCCTCCGAAATCCGCACCGAACGAGGGATGTTCGTGCGCAGGACCTCCTTGCCGAAGTGTCCGCGCACCTCCTCCGCCACCTGCGAGGCCAGCCGGGTGCGGCCGTCGTACATCGTCAGAATGATCGTCGAGATGTGCAGGCGGGGGTTGAGGTGCCCCCTCACCAGCTCGACATTCCGCAGGAGTTGGCCCAGGCCCTCCAGTGCGTAGTACTCGCACTGGATGGGGATCAGCACCTCCGCGCCGGCCACCAGGGCGTTCACCGTCAGCAGGCCGAGAGAGGGCGGGCAGTCGATGAGGATGTAGTCCAGCGGCTGCTCGTAGGCCTCGATGGCCCGCTGAAGGCGGCTCTCCCGCGCGACCAGCGACACGAGTTCGATCTCCGCACCGGCGAGATCGATGGTCGCCGGCGCGCAGAAGAGCCCCTCCACGTCCGGTACCGGCTGGACGACTTCCGAGAGCGGCTTGCTCTCCACCAGGACGTCGTAGATCGAGGGCACTTCGGCATGGTGGTCCACACCCAACGCCGTCGACGCATTGCCCTGCGGGTCGAGATCGACGACCAGGACACGTGCCCCGTGCAGCGCCAGCGAGGCGGCAAGATTGACGGTCGTCGTCGTCTTGCCGACCCCGCCCTTCTGGTTGGCCACCACCATGACCCGGGTCTGCGCCGGACGCGGCAGCCCCTCGCCGGCGCGGTTCATCGCTTCGACCGCCTGCTGGGCGGCTCGACCGATGGGTGTGTCATCCATGGGCGGTGGCGTCTCACGTGCCGCGTCACCGCGGGGAGCGACCCCACCCGCGCTGGCTTCCCCTGGCTCTGTCCGGGGACCGGGGACCGGGTCGGCCATCGGTCCCGCGATATTGGCGTCGGACCGCAACGGTTCACTCTCCTCACCATCAGGCTCGCTATGAACAGAGCCTCCCATGCTTTCGGTGTCGTGAACCAGCGAGCCCCACTCGGTTGTGGACGAATCCACCTCCGAGCGGGGCTGTGGGGCCGGGGCGGTCCGGCCGCGCGCACTGGCGGCAGCGCGGCCTCGGTTGATGATTCCGTGCAACAGAGAGCGGCGTTTCACGTGAAACACGATGCACGCGGCTGCGGCGTCGTTCGCCGCGACACTCCGCTCCACGGTGTCGTAAGCGTTTTTATGGAGTAACCGAGAACCTGAGTAACGGGAGAGCGGAGTAATCGAGGAGCCGAGCAACCAAGGAACGGAAGGCAGCTACGAAGGACCCGGAAGCGGAACCACGAAGCGGGCTCCGCCCCCGAGGCCGAGAACTCAGCGGTGGCGCCGGCCACCGCGCGCCGAGCGGCCGCCCGCACGCCGGGCCTTCTCCGCCTTGGCCCGCCGGGCGGCGAACCGGACACCGCCGGGGCTCTCCCCGACCCGCGCCCGCACCACCGTGGAGGGCGGGTCCACCACGCCGCGGCCGATCTGCTCCACCGTGGTCTCCACGACCCCCAGCTTGTGCAGCGCGTCCCGCGCCGTGCGGACCTCCTCCTCAGCGGTGTCGCCCTTGAGCGCCACCATCTCGCCGTACGGCCGCAGCAGCGGAACCCCCCAGCCGGCCAGCCGGTCCAGCGGCGCCACCGCACGGGCCGTCACCACGTGCACCGGCGTCAGCGTGCCCAGCATCTCCTCGGCCCGCCCCCGACGCACCGTCACATGGTCCAGTCCCAGCAGCTCGACGACCTCCTGGAGGAAGGTGGTCCGTCGCAGCAGCGGCTCCAGCAGCGTGATCTCCAGATCGGGGCGGACCAGCGCCAGCGGGATGCCCGGCAGGCCGGCGCCCGAACCGACGTCGCAGACCGAGACACCCTCGGGCACGGCCTCGGAGAGCACGACGCAGTTCAGCAGGTGCCGCTCCCACAGCCGGGGCACCTCGCGCGGGCCGAGCAGCCCCCGCCGTACCCCGGAGTCCGCCAGGAGCTCCGCGTACCGCTGCACAGCACCCAGGCTGTCACCGAACGCCTTGTGCGCCGCCTCCGGCGCGGGCGGCAGTTCCGCCGCGTGCTCCGGCGGCTCCCCCACGTCGCGGCTCACGGGAGGACGACCACGCAGCGCTGCGGCTCCTCGCCCTCGGACTCGCTGCGCAGCCCGGCGGCCTTCACCGCGTCGTGCACGACCTTGCGCTCGAACGGTGTCATCGGGCGCAGCTTCACCGGCTCACCGGCGTCCTTGGCCTCCTTGGCCGCCTGCTCGCCGAGCTCCGCCAGCTCCTCCCGCTTGCGGGCCCGGAACCCGGCCACGTCCAGCATCAGCCGACTGCGGTCACCGGTCTCACGGTGCACCGCGAGACGCGTCAGCTCCTGCAGCGCCTCCATCACCTCACCGTCCCTGCCGACGAGCTTCTGCAGATCGCGTGAGGTGCCCTCGCTGACGATCGAGACCACGGCGCGGTCGGCCTCGACGTCCATGTCGATGTCGCCGTCCAGGTCGGCGATGTCGAGCAGCCCTTCGAGGTAGTCGGCCGCGATCTCACCCTCCTGTTCCAGGCGGGTCAGGCTGTCGGTGTCGGCTTCGGTGCCCTCGGGGGCAGTCGTGTCCGTCACGGCGGGGACTCCTTCGGTACTCACTTCTTGGAGGGGTGCTTGGGACGCTGCGGGCCCTTGCGCTGCTGGCCGCTCTTCTTCTGACCCGACTTGGCCTGGCCGCCGCCCTGCTTCTGACCGCCCTGCTTGGCGCCGCCCTGCTGCTTGCCGGACGCCTTCTGCCCGGAGCCCTTCTGCCCGGACGCCTTGTGACCGGCCTTCCCCGCAGCGGAACCACCCTGGGAACCGGACTTGGCGGCAGCGTCGGCACCGTCGTCAGTGTCGGCTTCGTCGTCCTTCTCCAGCGACGTGGTGACCGAGGAGGCGCCGCCCTGCTGGGAGCCCGCAGCGACCGCACCGCCCTGCCGCTGTGCCTTCGTCTGCCGCTTGGGCTGCTGACGGCGGGCCCGGGCGACCTCGGCGGCCTCGCGGGCCTCGACCTCCTTCGGGTCCTCCTTCAGCTTGCCCGCGGCACGCAGCCGCTCCTGACGCTCCTTGTCGGCGCGGGAGCCGGGCGTCGGGTTGCGCTTGATCATGAAGAGCTGCTGGCACATCGTCCACACGTTGGTGGTCAGCCAGTAGATGAGGACACCGACGGGGAAGTTGATGCCGAAGACGGCGAACATGACGGGGAAGACGTACATCAGCATCTTCTGCTGCTGCATGAACGGCGTCTTGACCGTCATGTCGACGTTCTTCGTCATGAGCTGGCGCTGCGTGTAGAACTGCGACGCCGACATCAGCACGATCATGATGACGGTCACGACGCGGACGTCGGCGAGGGTGGCAGCCAGCTCGCGCGCCTGGTCGGCGCTGTCCATGAACTTCGCGGCGATCGGGGCGCCGAAGATCTTGGCGCTACGGGCGCTCTCGACCTGGTCGGCGTTGAGGACACCCACCGGCTTGTTGTCGGCGATGTGGCTGAGCACCCGGAAGAGGGAGATGAAGAACGGCGACTGCGCGAGGATCGGCAGGCAGCTGGAGAGCGGGTTGGTGCCCGTCTCCTTGTAGAGCTTCATCATCTCTTCGCTCTGGCGCTGCTTGTCGCTCTTGTAGCGCTCCTGGATCGCCTTCATCTTCGGCTGGAGCGCCTGCATGTTCCGCGTCGACTTGATCTGCTTCACGAAGAGCGGGATCAGGCAGACCCGGATCAGCACCACCAGGAAGAAGATGGACAGACCCCAGGCCCAGCCGCTGTCCGGGTCGAAGACCAGGCCGAACAACGAATGGAACTGGACGATGATCCAGGAGACAGCGGTATAGAGAGGACTCAGGATCGTGTCCACGAATCAGGCTCCTTGGGCGTTGGACGGGGTCCGGCGCTGCTGCCAGCGGGAGCGGATCCGCTGGTGCCATACCGGGTGCTTCCGGGCGGGGACATGGTCGACGCCACCGGGCGACCACGGGTTGCAGCGCAGAATGCGCCAGGCCGTCAGTGCCGTCCCCTTCACGGCGCCATGGCGGTGGATGGCCGTGTAGCCGTAGTGGGAGCACGACGGGTAGTACCGGCACACCGGGCCGAGCATCGGACTGATCGTCCACTGGTACAGCTTGATCAACCACAGCAGCGGGTACTTCACGGGGCTCTCCCTCCCGGTTCTCGGCCGGGATCGCGGGGGCGCTCCCCCGAGTCGGCAGAGCGAGGGGACCCTTTGAGCAGCTTCCGCAGCGCGGCGTCCAGATCGCGGACCAACTCCGCGTGACCGGCCTCACCCGCGCCGGGCAGCGCTCGTACGACAACCAGGCTACCTGCGGGCAGCAAGCGCAGGCGTTCACGCATCAGCGCGCGCAGGCGCCGTTTCACACGGTTACGGACCACCGCGTTGCCGACGGCCTTGCTCACGACGAAACCCGCACGCGTCGGGGAAACCTCTCCCCCCGACGCGTGCGGGTCCGTTCGACTGCGTAGGTGGACGACGAGAAGCGGGCGACCGGCCCTGCGTCCTCGGCGTACCGCGGCCGCGAAGTCCTCGCGCCGCCTCAGCCGGTTCTCGGTAGGCAGCACGTCATGGACCTGTGGTCAGGCTGCTCAGGCCGACAGGCGGGCGCGACCCTTGCTGCGGCGGTTCGCGACGATCGCGCGGCCGGCGCGGGTCCGCATGCGCAGCCGGAAGCCGTGGGTCTTCGCGCGGCGGCGGTTGTTCGGCTGGAAGGTGCGCTTGCTCACTCGGGGGCTCCAGAGATGCTTCGTGTCCCGCGGGGGACCGCGGGACAGGGTGTGGGGAGTCGACCGGCTGTCACCGTGCGCCCACGAGTAGCTCGCAACGCCCGAGTGTGCACCGCTTCATGACCGACCGGGCGAACCGGGCGATCTTGCCCATCGGAGGCAGGCGGCAGCAGCCGTCGACACTCGACCTGGTTACGGTACGCGCGCTTACGCCATCCGGTCAAACCAACGCCGGCGGGGCACCCCCTGCCGACGGGGCCACCGTACGCGAGCCGCACGCCTCCAGGCCGCGCCCGACCACCGCCACCGCCGCCCCCACTACTGCACTCGTGCACAGCCTGTGGACAACGACTTGAACGGGGTCGGTCCGCGTGACTACCGTGGCCGAACTTCCCTTCCTTCCCGACCGTGCCCAGAAACACACATCCGTGGGACCTGGTCGATCACCGGACGACGAGCGTCACCGAGCGAGTGACCCGTCACCCAGCGAGTGAGAGAGCGTGCCCTGTGGCTGACCTACCTGCCGATCTTGCCGCAGTGTGGCCACGGGTGCTGGAACAGCTTCTGCGCGAGGGTCGTGAAGGGCGCGAAGGCCGTGAAGGGCAGAGCGTCGAGCCGAAGGACCAGCGCTGGCTGCGGGACTGCCAGCCCCTCGTCCTGGTCTCCGGCACCGCACTGCTGGGCGTACCGAACGAATACGCGAAACAGGTCCTGGAGGGCCGGCTCGCCCCCCTCATCACCGAGGCCCTCAGCCGCGAGTGCCAGCAGCCCATCCGGCTGGCCATCACGGTGACGGGCCCCATGCCGGAGGCCGCCGCACCCGCCGCGCCGGTCACCCCCTCCATCCCGTCACCCACCCCCGCGCCCGAGCAGCAGTCCCAGCCGCTGCACCGCGAGGGCGGATACGAGAGCGCGCCCGCGTACGACACGTACCAGTCGCGCGAGGGGTACGAGGGGTACGAGCAGCGCGACGATCAAGCAGCGCAGCACGGTGCGCCGCAGCCCTCCCCCCAGTCCGGGCACCAGCCGCCCCCCCGTGATCCGCAGCTCCGGCCCCGGGCCCAGGCCCAGCCGGAGCACTTCGAGTCGCAGGACCGCTACGAGCACCAGGACCGCTACGAACCGTCGGACTGCTACGAGCAGACCGAACGGTACGGACAGGCCGACCGCTACGACCAGCCCGACCGCTACGACCAGTACGACCAGTACGAGGCCCGTGAGCAGTACGAGGCACGCGACCAGTACGAGGCACGCGAGATTCCGGGGGCGCGGACCGCGTACCCGGCGGACTACTCGCACGGTCCGGCCCCGGCACCGGCCCCCGAGCCCGCCCCCTGGCAGCAGCGGCGTGACCCGTACCCCGCGCAGCCCCAGCGCCCCCAGCCGTACGACCACCGGCAGCAGGGCTACGACCAGCAGCAGGCGTACGAGCAGCAGCCGCAGGGCTACGAACAGCAGGCGTACGACAGCTACGACCAGCAGCAGCGCCAGGCTCACCCGCAGCACCAGTCCCCGCAGGCCCCTCCCCAGCAGCTGCACCAGCAGCCGCATCAGCCCCCACAGCATGCGCAGCCTCAGCAGCGTCCCCGGCCGCAGGTGCCGCCGCAGGGGCGGCCGCCCGCGCCTCCGTACGACAGCCCCTCCCAGCTGCCCGCGCCCAGCGGGGCACCCGGGCCGCTGGCCGCTCAGCCGGCGCCGGCGACGGGCCCGGGGGAGCCGACGGCGCGGCTGAATCCGAAGTACCTCTTCGACACCTTCGTGATCGGGGCCTCGAACCGCTTCGCGCACGCCGCGGCCGTCGCCGTGGCCGAGGCGCCCGCCAAGGCGTACAACCCGCTGTTCATCTACGGCGAGTCCGGACTGGGCAAGACCCACCTGCTGCACGCGATCGGCCACTACGCCCGCAGCCTCTACCCGGGCACGCGGGTCCGGTACGTCAGTTCGGAGGAGTTCACCAACGAGTTCATCAACTCCATCCGCGACGGCAAGGCGGACGCGTTCCGCAAGCGCTACCGCGACATGGACATCCTGCTCGTCGACGACGTCCAGTTCCTCGCCGACAAGGAGTCGACGCAGGAGGAGTTCTTCCACACGTTCAACACCCTGCACAACGCCAACAAGCAGATCGTCCTGTCCAGCGACCGGCCGCCCAAGATGCTGGAGACGCTGGAGGACCGGCTGCGCAACCGCTTCGAGTGGGGCCTGATCACCGACGTCCAGCCGCCCGAGCTGGAGACGCGGATCGCGATCCTGCGCAAGAAGGCGGTGCAGGAGCAGCTCAACGCGCCGCCGGAGGTGCTGGAGTTCATCGCCTCCCGCATCTCGCGCAACATCCGCGAGCTGGAGGGCGCGCTGATCCGGGTGACGGCCTTCGCCAGCCTGAACCGGCAGCCGGTGGACCTCGGGCTGACCGAGATCGTGCTCAAGGACCTCATCCCCGGCGGTGAGGACGCGACGCCGGAGATCACCGCGCCCGCCATCATGGCGGCCACCGCCGACTACTTCGGGCTGACCGTGGACGACCTGTGCGGATCCTCACGCAGCCGCGTGCTGGTGACGGCGCGACAGATCGCCATGTATCTGTGCCGGGAGCTGACGGACCTGTCGCTGCCGAAGATCGGCGGTCAGTTCGGCGGCCGCGACCACACCACCGTCATGCACGCCGACCGGAAGATCCGGGCGCTCATGGCGGAGCGGCGCTCCATCTACAACCAGGTGACGGAGCTGACCAACCGCATCAAGAACGGCTGACGCGCAGCGCCAGGAGCGGCTGGCACCGCGCCGAAAAGGGCTGCCGACGGCGCCGGAACCGGCTGACAGGCCGCTGTCGGCACCTCGCGAGCCGCCCCTTCGACACCAGGGCCCCCGGAGGAGAACTCCCCGGGGGCCCTTCGCTGTTCGATTCGGGGCGCGCGGGGCGGCTCGGTCCACAGCGAGGGCCGGTTCACCGCGTCCACACCCTGGGGACCTCTTCCGTTGTCCCAAGGGCATCCACAGTCGGGCTCGTGGGAGGGTGTTCCGCGAGGTCACCCGGTTGTGTATTTGTGGGCAGGCGCTGTCCACACCTGTGGAGGGCGGGAACCGCTCCTCGACGGGCGGCCGACTTGTCCACCGGCTGCCCACAGGAGACGGCCGTTTTTCCCCAGTGATCAGGCACTTCTCCACAGAGCTGTCCACTGTTCGGCAACGCAACGCGCCCGCTCACCGGTCCGAGTGAAAGCCGTCACATCGGGGCCAGGGATTGGGCTGTGGGAAAGGTGGGTAAATCTGTGGGCGCCGCTGTGGGGAAACCCCCTCTGCCTGTGGGCGGGGTGTGGGGAACTTTTCCGCGTCCACAGCGAGGCCCCGTTCCTCCACCGGTCCACCCACAGCCGCGGTGGACAAAATTCCGGCTCTGAGCTGCGGAAACGGGCTTATCCACGGTTTCCACAACCCCTACTACTACGACGACACCTAGAGAGCCCGGGATTCGCTTCGAAGTGGGGGCTGTGCACAACTCGGCGCCGCCCGCCTCGGGTGGGATCGCAGCGACTTGACCCGCACCCGCATCCGCTGTCGGTCCGGTGCGTCAGACTGGTGCCCGGCAAACAGCACCAGCGACAGGCGGCAGCAGGAGGCGGCTCAAGGTGAAGATCCGGGTTGAACGGGATGTCCTCGCGGAGGCGGTGGCCTGGACGGCCAAGAGCCTCCCCGCCCGCCCGCCGGTGCCCGTGCTCGCGGGCCTGCTGCTGAAGGCGGACGACAGCTCGCTGAGCCTCTCCGGCTTCGACTACGAGGTCTCGGCGCGGGTCTCCGTGGAGGCGGAGGTCGAGGAGGAGGGCACCGTCCTGGTGTCCGGCCGGCTGCTGGCCGACATCTGCCGCGCCCTTCCCAACCGTCCGGTGGAGATCTCCACAGACGGTGTACGGGCGACCGTGGTCTGCGGCTCCTCGCGGTTCACGCTGCACACCCTGCCGGTGGAGGAGTACCCGGCGCTGCCGGAGATGCCGTCGGCCACCGGCACGGTGCCGGGCGAGGTCTTCGCCGCCGCGGCCCAGCAGGTGGCCATCGCGGCCGGCCGGGACGACACGCTGCCGGTGCTGACGGGTGTGCGGATCGAGATCGAGGGCGACACCGTCACGCTGGCCTCCACCGACCGCTACCGCTTCGCGGTCCGCGAGTTCCTGTGGAAGCCCGAGACGCCGGACGCCTCGGCGGTCGCCCTGGTGCCCGCCAAGACGCTGCTGGACACCGCCAAGTCGCTCAGCAGCGGGGACAGCGTCACGCTGGCGCTCTCCGGCTCCGGCTCCGGCGAGGGGCTCATCGGCTTCGAGGGGGCCGGGCGGCGGACGACGACGCGGCTGCTGGAGGGCGATCTGCCCAAGTACCGCACGCTGTTCCCGACCGAGTTCAACTCGGTGGCGGTGATCGAGACGGCGCCGTTCGTGGAGGCCGTCAAGCGGGTGGCGCTGGTCGCGGAGCGCAACACTCCGGTGCGGCTGAGCTTCGAGCAGGGTGTGCTGACCCTGGAGGCGGGTTCCAGCGACGACGCACAGGCTGTGGAGCGCGTCGACGCCGACCTGGAGGGCGACGACATCTCGATCGCCTTCAACCCGGGCTTCCTGCTGGAGGGGCTGAGCGCGATCGACTCCCCTGTGGCGCAGCTCTCGTTCACGACCTCGACCAAGCCCGCCCTGCTGAGCGGCCGGCCTGCCAAGGACGCCGAGGCGGACGAGGCCTACAAGTACCTGATCATGCCGGTGCGGCTCTCCGGCTGACGCCTCTGCCGCCAGGGCCCTGGAGCGGAACGTCCGTCCACAACCTCCGGGCGTAGGGTCGAAACCGCACGAAACGCTGGTGAACGTAAGGGGCAGTGATGGAGCTCGGTCTGGTCGGTCTCGGGAAGATGGGCGGGAACATGCGTGAGCGCATCCGCCGCGGGGGCCACACGGTCATCGGGTACGACCGGAATCCGGACGTTGCGGACGTCGGCAGCCTCAAGGAGCTGGTCGACTCGCTGAGCGGGCCGCGCGTGGTGTGGGTGATGGTGCCGTCGGGCGCCGCCACCCAGTCGACCGTCGACGAGCTGGCCGAGCTGCTCTCCCCCGGCGACCTGGTGGTCGACGGCGGGAACTCGCGGTGGACCGAGGACGAGAAGCACGCGGAGGAGCTGAAGGCCAAGGGCATCGGCTTCGTCGACTGCGGTGTCTCCGGCGGCGTGTGGGGCCTGGAGAACGGCTACGCGCTGATGTACGGCGGCTCCGCCGAGGACGTGGCGAAGGTCCAGCCGGTCTTCGACGCGCTCAAGCCCGAGGGGGAGTTCGGCTCCGTCCACGCGGGCAAGGTCGGCGCGGGCCACTTCGCGAAGATGGTCCACAACGGCATCGAGTACGCGATGATGCAGGCCTTCGCCGAAGGCTGGGAGCTGCTGGAGGCGGCCGACTCGGTGACCGATGTGCGCGAGGTCTTCCGCTCCTGGCAGGAGGGCACGGTCATCCGCTCCTGGCTGCTGGACCTGGCGGTCAACGCGCTGGACAGCGACGAGCACCTGCAGGCGCTGCGCGGCTACGCGGCGGACTCCGGGGAGGGCCGCTGGACGGTGGAGGCCGCGATCGACAACGCGGTGCCGCTGCCGGCGATCACCGCGTCGCTGTTCGCCCGCTTCTCCTCGCGGCAGGAGGACTCCCCGCAGATGAAGATGATCGCCGCGCTGCGCAACCAGTTCGGCGGGCACGCGGTCACGGCCAACGACAAGGCCGGGGAGAAGGGCGCGGACGCGCCGGGTGCCGACGTCACTCCGCCCACGGGGGGCTGAGCGCGCACCGATGCACGTCAGGCATCTCTCGCTTGCCGATTTCCGGTCGTACGCCCGGGCCGAGGTCGCCCTCGGGCCGGGCGTGACGACGTTTCTCGGACCGAACGGCCAGGGCAAGACGAATCTGGTCGAAGCGGTCGGCTATCTGGCCACGCTGGGCAGCCACCGGGTGTCCTCGGACGCGCCGCTGGTGCGGGCGGGGGCGGAGCGGGCCGTCGTCCGTGCCCAGGTGCGGCAGGACGAGCGGGAGCAGTTGGTCGAGCTGGAGCTGAACCCTGGCAAGGCGAACCGGGCGCGCATCAACCGCTCCTCGCAGGTGCGGCCCCGTGACCTGCTGGGGATCGTGCGCACGGTGCTGTTCGCGCCGGAGGACCTGTCGCTGGTCAAGGGGGATCCGGGTGAGCGGCGGCGGTTCGTGGACGAGCTGGTGGTGGCGCGGTCCCCGCGCATGGCGGGGGTGCGCGCGGACTACGAGCGGGTGCTCAAGCAGCGCAACAGCCTGCTGAAGTCGGCCGCGATGGCGCGGCGGCACGGTGGCCGCGGCGCCGACCTGTCGACGCTGGACGTGTGGGACCAGCATCTGGCGCGGGCGGGCGCGGAGCTGCTGGCGCAGCGGCTGGAGCTGCTGGCGGTGCTGGGTCCGCTTGCGGACAAGGCGTACGAGGCGCTGGCGCCGGGGGGTGGCCCGGTGTCGTTCGCGTACCGGGGCCCGGTGACGGCGCCCTCCCGGGAGGAGCTGTACACGGGGCTGCTGGCGGCGCTGGGTGAGGCCCGCAAGCAGGAGGTGGAGCGCGGGGTGACGCTGGTGGGTCCGCACCGGGACGAGGTGCTGTTGCGGTTGGGCGAGCTGCCCGCGAAGGGGTACGCGAGCCACGGCGAGTCGTGGTCGTACGCGCTGGCGCTGCGGCTGGCCGCCTACGAGCTGCTCAAGAGCGAGGGTCACGAGCCGGTGCTGATCCTGGACGACGTCTTCGCGGAGCTGGATGTGCGGCGCCGCTCCCGGCTCGCGGAGCTGGTGGCCGGGGCCGAGCAGGTGCTGGTGACGGCGGCGGTCGAGGAGGACGTGCCCGGCGTTCTGGAGGGAGCGCGGTTCACGGTGGCCGAGGGGGAGGTGGCATCGGCGTGAGCGAGCAGCCCGGACGGCCGGACCCGGAGGCGGCCCCGCGGGACGCGGCAGGCGGCGAGGCTGCGCAGGACGCGGGGGACGCGAAGGAACCGCAGGTCAGTGGCGTCGACCTGGCGCGGGTGGCGTTGCGGGCGGCCAAGGAGCAGGCGCGGGCCCGGGGGGCGGAGGCGCAGCAGCGGCGGCAGGCCCGGCAGGGGGGCGGGCTGCGGTCGGGTGCGCGGCGGGACGGGCGGGATCCGCTGCCGCTGGGGGCCGCGGTGAGCCGGTTGATCGCGGAGCGTGGCTGGGAGACCCCGGCGGCGGTCGGCGGGGTGATGGGGCGCTGGCCGCAGTTGGTGGGTCCGCAGGTGGCGCAGCACTGCGAGCCGCAGAAGTACGACGAGGAGGAGCGCGCCCTGCTGGTGCGGTGCGACTCGACGGCGTGGGCGACGCAGCTGCGGTTGCTGGCGCCGCGGTTGGTGGCCCGGCTGAACGAGGATCTGGGGCAGGGCACCGTGAGGGTGATCAAGGTGCGGGGTCCGGAGGCGCCGCGGCGGGGGTACGGGGCGTTGCGGGCGCCGGGCAGCAAGGGGCCGGGCGACACCTACGGGTGAGGGCGGCGCGGCCGGCGCGTGGAGCGGCAGCCGTGCGGGGGGTGTGCGGAACGTCGGGCGGGGTGACGGCGTGCGGGATGGGCGGCTCCGTGCCGAGGGTGGCGCCGTGGTGCGGGGCGGGCCTAGCGGCGGGGGTGTTTTCGGGGGGGTCGGGGTGGTTTTCCGGGGGATTTTCGGCGGGTGGTCGCGGACCGTGTGCGGTCCGGGACAGGTGGAGACGAGTGGAAGCGCTCAGCGCCGCTGTGGAGCTCCTGGCACCCCTTCCCAGATATGGGGAGTCGACGGACGCCAGTTCAGGGCGGCACATGCCAACTCAGGCACCGGCAAACCCCCACTCACATCGCAGACACCGGTACACTGGGGGACTACCGCACCGTTGCGGAACTTGTCGAACGACGCAGCCGCTCCGCATTGCCCAGGAGACGGCCTGTGCTGTGCCAGAAAGGGCGCTTCGTGGCCGATTCCGGCGATCTCAACGAGAACGAGCAGACGACTCCGCCGCAGTCCGCGGAGACCACCACCGAGCACGGCGGGAACGCCGCACCGGACCCCGCGGGCGGCGGCGCCGTGGCCCCGGGTGCCGAGGGGGTGCCGCAGGTCGACGCGGCCGACCCGGCGGCGTACGACGCAAGCGCGATCACCGTCCTGGAGGGGCTGGACGCGGTCCGCAAGCGGCCCGGTATGTACATCGGGTCCACGGGCGAGCGTGGTCTTCATCACCTCGTCCAGGAGGTGGTCGACAACTCCGTGGACGAGGCGCTGGCCGGCTACGCGGACACCATCGGCGTGGTGCTGCTCGCCGACGGCGGGGTCCGGGTGACCGACAACGGGCGCGGTATCCCGGTGGGCATCGTCCCCTCGGAGGGGAAGCCGGCCGTCGAGGTCGTGATGACCGTGCTGCACGCCGGCGGCAAGTTCGGCGGCGGCGGGTACGCGGTCTCCGGTGGTCTGCACGGCGTGGGCGTCTCGGTCGTCAACGCGCTGTCGACGAGGGTGGCCGTGGAGGTCAGGACCGACGGCTTCCGCTGGACGCAGGACTACAAGCTGGGCACGCCCACGGCGCCGCTGTCGAAGAACGAGGCGACGGACGAGACCGGCACGGTCGTCACGTTCTGGGCGGACGGCGACATCTTCGACACCACCGAGTACTCCTTCGAGACGCTGGCCCGCCGCTTCCAGGAGATGGCGTTCCTCAACAAGGGCCTGACCATCACGCTGACCGACGAGCGTGAGGGCCACGTCGACGAGGAGGGCCACCCCAACTCGGTCCGCTACCACTACGAGGGCGGCATCGCCGACTTCGTGCGCTACCTCAACTCCCGCAAGGGCGAGCTGGTGCACGACACGGTGATCGACTTCGAGGCCGAGGACACCGAGCGGATGCTCTCGGTCGAGATCGCCATGCAGTGGAACAACCAGTACAGCGAGGGGGTCTACTCCTTCGCCAACACCATCCACACGCACGAGGGCGGCACCCACGAGGAGGGTTTCCGCGCCGCGCTGACGGGCCTGATCAACCGGTACGCGCGCGACCGCAAGCTGCTGCGCGACAAGGACGACAACCTCACGGGCGAGGACATCCGCGAGGGTTTGACGGCGATCATCTCCGTCAAGCTGGGTGAGCCGCAGTTCGAGGGGCAGACGAAGACGAAGCTGGGCAACACCGAGGCCAAGACCTTCGTCCAGAAGATCGTCCACGAGCACCTGACCGACTGGCTGGATCGGAACCCGAACGAGGCCGCGGACATCATCCGCAAGGGCATCCAGGCGGCCACCGCCCGGGTCGCGGCGCGCAAGGCGCGGGACCTGACGCGGCGCAAGGGTCTGCTGGAGACGGCGTCGCTGCCGGGCAAGCTGTCGGACTGCCAGTCCAACGACCCGTCCAAGTGCGAGATCTTCATCGTGGAGGGCGACTCCGCGGGCGGCTCGGCCAAGTCGGGCCGGGACCCGGAGTACCAGGCGATCCTGCCGATCCGCGGCAAGATCCTGAACGTGGAGAAGGCCAGGATCGACAAGGTCCTGCAGAACGCCGAGGTACAGGCGCTGATCTCGGCGTTCGGCACGGGGGTGCACGAGGACTTCGACATCGAGAAGCTCCGCTACCACAAGATCATTCTGATGGCGGACGCCGACGTCGACGGCCAGCACATCAACACCCTGCTGCTGACCCTGCTCTTCCGCTTCATGCGGCCGCTGGTGGAGGCCGGGCACGTGTTCCTCTCCCAGCCGCCCCTGTACAAGATCAAGTGGAGCCGGGACGAGTACCAGTACGCCTACTCCGACCCCGAGCGGGACAGCCTCATCCAGTTGGGCCGCGAGCAGGGCAAGCGCATCAAGGACGACTCGGTGCAGCGCTTCAAGGGCCTCGGCGAGATGAACGCGGACGAGCTGCGGGTGACCACCATGGACATCGAGCACCGCGTCCTGCGCCAGGTCACGCTGGACGACGCGGCCGCGGCGGACGACCTGTTCTCCATCCTCATGGGTGAGGACGTCGAGGCCCGACGCTCGTTCATCCAGCGCAACGCCAAGGACGTCCGCTTCCTCGACATCTGACGTCGGCCCACCCCCGCCCGCCGCGGGCGGGGGTGCCCGAAGCGCGCCGCACACAGAGAAGGACTTGATCTTCAGCCATGGCCGACGAGACCCCCACCACCCCCGAGCCGACGCCCGAGAACGCGCCCGCGCCCGACAGCGCGCTGGTCGACACCGAGGCCGGTGCCCGCGTCGAGCCCGTCGCCCTCGAAACGGAGATGCAGCGCTCCTACCTCGACTACGCGATGAGCGTCATCGTGAGCCGCGCGCTGCCCGACATCCGCGACGGCCTCAAGCCGGTGCACCGCCGGGTGCTGTACGCGATGTACGACGGCGGCTACCGCCCCGAGAAGGGCTTCTACAAGTGCGCCCGCGTCGTCGGCGACGTCATGGGCACCTACCACCCGCACGGTGACACCTCGATCTACGACGCGCTGGTGCGGCTGGCGCAGCCGTGGTCGATGCGGATGCCGCTGGTGGACTCCAACGGCAACTTCGGCTCGCCGGGCAACGACCCGGCCGCGGCCATGCGGTACACCGAGTGCAAGATGGCGCCGCTGGCCATGGAGATGCTCCGGGACATCGACGAGGAGACCGTCGACTTCCAGGACAACTACGACGGCCGCAACCAGGAGCCGACGGTCCTGCCGGCGCGCTTCCCCAACCTGCTGGTCAACGGCTCCGCCGGGATCGCCGTCGGCATGGCCACCAACATTCCGCCGCACAACCTGCGCGAGGTCGCGGCGGGTGCGCAGTGGTATCTGGACCACCCCGAGGCCTCGAACGAGGAGCTGCTGGACGCCCTCATCGAGCGCATCAAGGGCCCCGACTTCCCCAGCGGTGCGCTGGTGGTGGGCCGCAGCGGCATCGAGGAGGCGTACCGCACCGGGCGCGGCTCGATCACGATGCGGGCCGTGGTGGAGGTCGAGGAGATCCAGGGCCGCCAGTGCCTGGTCGTCACCGAGCTGCCCTACCAGGTCAACCCGGACAACCTGGCGCTCAAGATCGCCGATCTGGTCAAGGACGGCCGGATCGGCGGCATCGCCGACGTCCGGGACGAGACGTCCTCGCGCACCGGACAGCGCCTGGTGATCGTCCTCAAGCGGGACGCGGTCGCCAAGGTCGTCCTCAACAACCTGTACAAGCACACCGATCTGCAGACCAACTTCGGTGCCAACATGCTGGCCCTGGTCGAGGGCGTGCCGCGCACGCTGTCGCTGGACGCCTTCATCCGGCACTGGGTGGCCCACCAGATCGACGTCGTCGTACGCCGTACCCGCTTCAGGCTGCGCAAGGCGGAGGAGCGGGCCCACATCCTGCGCGGCCTGCTCAAGGCGCTGGACGCCATCGACGAGGTCATCGCGCTGATCCGGCGCAGCCAGACCGTCGAGGACGCCCGCGGCGGCCTGATGGACCTGCTGACGATCGACGAGATCCAGGCCAACGCGATCCTGGAGATGCAGCTGCGCCGGCTGGCGGCCCTGGAGCGGCAGAAGATCACTGCCGAGCACGACGAGCTCCAGGCGAAGATCGACGAGTACAACGCGATCCTGGCCTCTCCCGAGCGGCAGCGCCAGATCATCGGCGAGGAGCTGCGGCAGATCGTCGACAAGTTCGGCGACGACCGGCGCAGCAAGCTGATCCCCTTCGAGGGCGACATGTCCATCGAGGACCTGATCGCCGAGGAGGACATCGTCGTCACCATCACCCGTGGCGGCTACGTCAAGCGCACCAAGACCGACGACTACCGCGCCCAGAAGCGCGGCGGCAAGGGCGTGCGGGGGACGAAGCTGAAGGAGGACGACATCGTCGACCACTTCTTCGTCTCCACCACCCACCACTGGCTGCTGTTCTTCACCAACAAGGGCCGCGTCTACCGGGCCAAGGCCTACGAACTGCCGGACGCCGGGCGGGATGCGCGCGGTCAGCACGTGGCCAACCTGCTGGCGTTCCAGCCGGACGAGCAGATCGCCGAGATCCTGGCCATCCGCGACTACGAGGCCGTCCCCTACCTGGTGCTGGCCACCAAGTCCGGGCTGGTGAAGAAGACCCCGCTCAAGGACTACGACTCGCCCCGCTCCGGGGGCGTCATCGCCATCAACCTGCGCCAGATGGACGACGGCCGCGACGACGAGCTGATCGGCGCCGAACTCGTCTCCCCCGAGGACGACCTGCTGCTGGTCAGCAAGAAGGCGCAGTCGATCCGCTTCACCGCGACCGACGAGTCGCTGCGCCCGATGGGCCGTGCCACCTCCGGTGTCAAGGGCATGAGTTTCCGCGAGGAGGACGAACTGCTCTCGATGAATGTCGTGCGGGCGGGTACGTTCGTCTTCACGGCCACCGATGGCGGGTACGCGAAGCGCACAGCTGTGGACGACTACCGCGTCCAGGGCCGTGGCGGACTCGGCATCAAGGCCGCGAAGATCGTGGAGGACCGGGGCGAACTGGTGGGGGCGCTGGTGGTCGAGGAGACCGACGAGATCCTCGCCATCACCCTCGGCGGCGGCGTGATCCGCACGCGGGTCAGCGGGGTGCGGGAGACGGGCCGTGACACCATGGGCGTCCAACTGATCAACCTGGGCAAGAGGGACGCGGTCGTCGGCGTGGCACGCAACGCCGAGGCCGGCCGTGAGGCCGAGGAAGTGGACGCCGCGGTGGACGACCCCGAGGAGGGGGTGCAGCAGGACGCGCCCGGCTCCGAGCAGACCGGTAACGACTGAGACGACCTGGCACCGGCCAGGACGACGAAGACGAGGAGCAGGGCGTGAGTGGTGCTCAGCCTCAGCCGAAGGCGCAACCGCAGCCTCAGCCGAAGGCCAAGCCACCGTCCCCGGCGCAACCCCAGCCCCAGCCCGAGCAGCAGCCGCACCGGCCGCCCCAGGCCTACCCCTCCCCCGATGCGGCGGAGGGGCAGACCGGGGCGGTCGGGCAGCAGGCCGGTGCCGTGCGCAAGCCCCGCACCGGGGCACGCACGGTGCCGCGGACACGCAAGGCCCGGCTGCGGGTGGCCAAGGCCGATCCCTGGTCGGTGATGAAGGTCAGCTTCCTGCTGGCCGTGGCACTCGGGGTGTGCACCGTGGTGGCGGTGGCAGTGCTGTGGATGGTGATGGACGCGATGGGGGTCTTCTCCACCCTGGGCGGCACCGTCAGCGAGGCCACCAGTGCCGACGGCAGCAGCGGCTTCGACCTGGAGACCTTCCTCTCGCTGCCCCGCGTACTGGTCTTCACCTCGCTCATCGCGCTGATCAACGTGGTGCTGGCCACCGCGCTGGCCACACTGGGGGCCTTCATCTACAACCTGTCCGCGGGGTTCGTCGGTGGCGTCGAGCTGACCCTCGCGGAGGACGAGTGAGCACCTCCCGCTCCGCCCCTGCGGGCGGCCGGGAAACGGATTTGGGAGCACGGCCTGGAGTGCGCTAATCTTTCGGTGCAGCGCGCGGCTATAGCTCAGACGGTTAGAGCGCTTCCCTGATAAGGAAGAGGCCCCAGGTTCAAGTCCTGGTAGCCGCACCGGCAAAAAGTTGCACGACAGAAAAGGGCCCGGCACCTCGCACGAGGTGCCGGGCCCTTTTCTGTCTTCTTCGCGGGGCGTGGGGCGGTGCTGTGGCGGGGACGGTTCCGACGGGTGGAGGACAGTGCGCTCATCGGGTGGAACGGGCGCGCCCGGGCGTGGGCACCCGGCGCTCCGGTCACTCCTTCGGTCAGTCTTTCTCCACATCCCCCCCGTGTCCGAGGAGTGACCATGCGTCCTGCCGCCCTGCTCAGTGCCGTCGCGACTGCCGTTGCGGTGGCCGGTGTTCTCCCCCTGACAGCCGCGGGCGGCGCCGCCGCCGATGCGCCGGGCGGCAGCGTGAACGCGTCCGACAACGACCGCACGTCCGTCGTGCAGGGCGCGTTCGCCGGCCCCCTCACCGCCCGTACGAGCGCGGACGCGACGCTGGAGCGGTACGCCGGGCCGTGGCTGGGCTCGGCGTACCGGCACGGGCGGGGAACCGACCGCTGACGTCCGGGCCCCGCGGTCGCTCAGCTGCTCGCGGCGCCGCCGGCCTGCGTGCGGCGCCGCGCTGACGTTTGCCCCCCGGGGCGGCCTGGTACTGGTACCGCGTCCGGACGCCGGGCAGCCGGCGTCTCCTCGGCGAGCGGAGTACTGCGATGACCAGCCCCGAGCCCGGGCCCGAGGGGTACGGGCCCGCCTCCCAGGGCCCCGAGTCCGCGCCCGGGGGACCGGCGCAGCAGCCGGGTCCGCGGCAGTCGGACGCACCCGGAGGCACCGGCCCGCCGGACGGCACCGGCGCGCCCGACGGCAGCGGCACCCCGGGGGAGCCCGCGGGGGCCGCATCGGACCGCGCCGACCGGCCGGCAGCCGCACCCGCCGCCGGGGAACGCCGCGAGAAGACCTCCGGGCGGCGGCCCGAGGGACCGGCGCACCAGCGCAGCGGGGGCCTCGGGCAGACGCTGAAGCGCACGATGGCCGAGTTCAAGGAGGACAACCTCTCCGACACGGCCGCCGCGCTCACCTACTACTCCGTACTGTCGATCTTCCCCGCCCTCATCGCGCTGATCTCCCTGGTCAGCCTGGTGATGAGCCCGAAGAAGATCGTCAGCACGCTGACCGACCTGGTCAGCTCGATCGGCCCGTCCTCAGCCGTGGACACGTTCCAGAAACCCATCGAGTCCATGGCGTCCGGCTCCGGAACGCCGGCCGCCCTGCTGATCGTCGGCGCACTGGGCGCCCTGTGGACGGCCTCCGGATACGTCGGCGCCTTCATCCGCGCCTCGAACGTGATCTACGAGGTGGAGGAGGGCCGCTCCTTCTTCACGCTGCGCCCCGTGCAACTGCTGGTCACGCTGATCGCGGTGCTGCTGCAGGCAGTGGTGCTGGTGGGGCTGGTGGTCAGCGGGCCGCTGGCGAAGAAGGCCGGGGACGCGCTCGGAGTGGGCGACGCGGCGGTCACCGCGTGGAACTGGGCCAAGTGGCCGGTCATGGTGCTCATCGTCGTCCTGATCATCGCCGTGCTCTACTACGCCTCCCCCAACGCCAAACTGCGCGGCTTCCCCTCGGTGCTGCCCGGCGCCGTGCTGGCGCTGCTCGTCTGGATCGTCGCGTCGGTCGGATTCGCCTTCTACGTGGCCAACTTCGGCTCGTACAACAAGACGTACGGGACGCTGGGCGGGATCGTGGTCTTCCTGGTCTGGCTGTGGCTGACGAACCTGGCGATCCTGCTGGGCGCCGAGTTCAACGCGGAACGCGAACGCGGCCGGCAGCTCGCCGAGGGCGTCCCGGGGGCGGAGCGCGAGCTCCAGCTGCGGGAGCGGTCACGCACCAAGCGCAAGAAGCGCTCCCGCACGGCTTGACGGCGCGTCGGCACCCCGCCCGGGCCGACCGCTCGGTTCGCACAGGCTGTTGGGTATCATCGGCCGCCAGGAAGGTCCCAACGTCTATGAAGGACGAGGTAGCGCGGTGAAGAAGCTTCTCCTGGTCGCCCTGGCCGCCGTCGGCGGTCTCCTCGTGTACCGCCAGATCCAGGCGGACCGCGCCGAGCAGGACCTGTGGACGGAGGCGACCGACTCCGTGCCCGCAGGTTCGGGTGTGTGAGCCCGGCGGTCAGCGAACCCCGACGACTTCCAGGCCCCGGCCGCCACGGGCGGCCGGGGCCTCGTCGTCCGCCGGTCGTCCGCCGCCGTCCGCCGCCGCCCGGCCCGGCGGGGAGGCACGCGGGACGCCTCGGGACGGTCCGACGGGCCCGGTCCCGGCCTACGTGGCCCCTGGCGGGCAGGGTTGCGGGCGGGCACGGTAAGGAGACGGCCGCGGGAACCGGTGGCGAGCCGCCGTACGTGACAACAGAGCAGTGGCCGGGGAGCGGCCTCGGCAGGTGACAAACGGCACAGAGGGTGGGGACGTGGTGAGACGGAGCAGGGGGACCTGGCGGCGGACGGGCGGGCTCCTGGCAGCGCTGTGTGCCGGCGCGAGCGCCGTCGGCCTGGCGGCGCCGCACGTCTGGGCCGCGGAGAAGCCGCACCCGTACGCGACTGCGCAGGACGCCAAGAGCGTCAGCGGCACCGCCAGCAGCTCGGACGCCCCCACGGTGGGGAACGGGCTGTTCACGGACCGCATCAAGGCGGGCCAGGAGAAGTACTACGCCCTGGACCTGGACGACTCCTCCGACGTGCACGTCGCCGCCACCCTCGCCCCCGGGCCGGGCACCAAGGTCACCTACGACGACGGTGTCGAGGTCACGCTGGAGAACACCGACGACGTCTCCTGCGGTGAGGACGACGCGAGCATCGCCGGCGACACCGCCTTCCCCGTGACCGCCTACGCGGCCCGGCTCATCGGTGACACCGACGACGACTCCTGCCGCGAGAAGGGGCCGTACCTCATCCACGTCGTCCGCAAGGAGGGCAGCTCCTCCGACCCGTCCGCCTGGCCGCTGGAGCTGTCCGTGATGACCGAGCCCGGCCTCAAGGGGAGCATCCCCGAGCCGAGGCCGGGCACGGACGAGGAGACCGACGACAACAACACCCGCCCCACCCCGCCCTCCGGCACCGCCAAGGCCGTCGAGGGCGGCACCGGATTCAACGACGCGCGGGCCGTCGGCAAAGGTGTCTGGAAGGACCGCCTCCAGGCGGGCGAGACCCGGTGGTTCCGGGTCCCCGTCGACTGGAACCAGCGGCTCTACGCGCGCATGGAGGTGCCCAACTCCACCGCGAAGAAGGACGGGTCGACCCGCTACGTCTCCAACGGCTTCCGGCTGAACCTCTACAACCCCGCGCGCGGCCCCCTCTACGACTCCGAGGAGTTCCAGAGCTACGACGGCGGGGGCGCCGACTTCGACCGGTACACCAACCCCGTCCGCTACGAGAACCGGTACGCCGACGACGCCTCCGCCACACGGTTCGCCGGCTGGTACTACGTGGCCGTCACCGCGGGCCCCGAGATGGCGCAGGGCTTCCCCAAGGGCACCCCCGTCACGCTGCGCGTCGCGGTCAAGGGCACGCCCGGGCCCGGCCCGAAGTACGACGGGGACGCGAAGGCCGCGGGGTTCGGCGTCAGCGACGAGGACCGCGACATGGCGGCGAAGGGCCTCACCGAGGTCGAGGCCGAGACCAACGCCACGCTGCGCACCGTCGGCTGGTCCGGGATCGGCACCGGCGCGGGCCTCGTCGCCGTGCTGGCCGCCTGGACGCTGATCGCCCGCCGCCGGACGGCGCCCGCCGCGACCGGCGGCGCCGGCCCCTGGCCGCCACGGCAGCCCGGCACCCCGGGTACGCCCCTGCCCCGGCAGGAGCCGACACAGCCGTACACGCAGCCGCACCAGCCCTACGGCGGCCCTCCCCAGGGCTGAGCGACTCCGGTCCGTCGGCCCGTGTGCGGCGGCCCCTGTGCGGCCTCCGCGGGCCGAGCGGTGCGCTGGCGGCAGCGGCCCCGTGGCGGCCCCCGTGGCTGAGCGGCCCGCTCCGGCGGAGGCGGCTGTATGCGGTCTCCGCCGGTTCGAGCGGTGCGCTCCGGCGGCGGTCGCCGCGCGCGGGGGTTCTCGGGGCTGGTCGGCCCGCTCCGGCGGAGGCGGCCGTGCAGTGGCGCCCTCCCGGGGCTGGGCAGTCCGTTCCGGCGGCAGTTGCCGTGCGGGGGCTTTCCGCGGGGCTGGGCTGCCGCGTCCGGCGGAGGCGGCCGTGCGTGGTGCTTTTCCCGCTGGCGGCCTGCACGGGCGGAGGCGGCCGTGCAGTGGCGCCCTCCCGGGGCTGGGCAGTCCGTTCTGGCGGCAGTTGCCGTGCGGGGGCTTTCCGCGGGGCTGGGCTGCCGCGTCCGGCGGAGGCGGGTGTGCGTGGTGCTTTCCGGGCTGGCGGCCTGCACGGGCGGAGGCGGTTGTGCGTGGTGCTTTCCGGGCTGGCGGCCTGCACGGGCGGAGGCGGTTGTACAGCGGTGCTTCCGGGGGCTGGGCTGCCGCGTTCGGCAAAGGTGGCTGTACTCGGGGCCGGGCGGCCCGTCTTGGTGGAGGCGGCCGGGTCGGGGCGCTTTCCGGGGGCGCGTGGTGCGGTCAGGCGGAGGCGGTCAGGGCCCAGACGCCTACGACCAGGCAGAGCACTGCCACGGCGAGCATCGGGACCGCGACCTTCAGGGGCGGGCCGGGGCGCCGTCCGGTGGGCTTGGGCGCCATGCCCGGCGCGGGGCCCGGTGGGGTGCCGGGTGCGGACGCGGGCGGGTGCGCCGGGCCGAGCTGGGTGCGGGTGACGTCCGCCTCCGGACCGTACGGATACGGCTGTGTTGCTCCGGTCGCTCCGGTCGCCGCCGTGGCGGTCGGTGCGTGCGGGGACGCGGCCGTCGGGGGCGTGCCCGGCGGCTGCGACGGCATCTGCGGTGAGTTCCCCGGGCCCTGCGCCGGAGGTTGCAGGTGGAAGCTGCCGGTGGCCGAGGCGGCGGGCGGGGGCGGCGCCCCGGGAGCGGCCCCCGGGCCGCCGGCGACCCCGGCGGAGGGCCGCAGCGGGCCGTCCGGACCGAACCCCTCGGGCAGCGGCCCGAGATGGTCGGCCACCTCGACCGACCGCTGCTCGTCCGGCGCGCCGCCGTCCAATAGCTGCGCCGCGCTCGCCAGCGCCTTACGGGTGCCGGTGGCGGTCCTGAACCGGGCCGCCGGGTCGGGCTGCAGCAGCTGCCCCAACACCTGCCACAGCGGCTCGGGCACCCGCTCGGGGGCGTCCGGAACCCCGTGCCGGTACGCCTCGAAGAGCTGCTGGGAGTCGGGCCTCTCCCCGGTCAGCAGGAAGAGCCCCACCAGGCCGACCGCGTACAGGTCGGAGGGGAAGTCGACCTCGCCCTCCAGCATCTGCTCCGGAGCGAACCAGCCCGGCGTTCCCACCACGAAGTTGGTCTCGGTCAGCCGCGGGTCGCCCTTGCGTACGGAGATGCCGAAGTCCGACAGCCGCAGATGGGGCCTGCCCGGCCCGGTGGGCTCCAGCAGGATGTTGGCGGGCTTGATGTCGCGGTGCACCACGTCCTCGGCGTGCACGGCCGCCAGACCGGACAGCAACTGGTCGAGCAGGATGCACGCGAAGGAGGGAGGCAACGGCCCCCAGTCGGCGATCAGATGGGCCAGCGAGCCGCCCTTGACCAGGTCCATGGTGAACAGGACCTTCTCGTCGTCGGCCGCCCAGCTCGCCGGGGCCAGCACATGCGGGTGGTCGATCCGCAGGGCCTGCTCCCGCACGAAGCGCAGCAGCGTGTGCGCGTCGGACTGCTGGAGCACCTTGGCGGCCACGTACCGCCGTCGGCGGTGGTCCCATGCGCGCCACACCATGCCGACGCCGCCCCGTCCGATCGGATCGATCAGCTCGTACCTGCCGGCGAAGATCTCACCCATGGTGCCGCGTCCCCCTGATGCGCTCTGGTGTGCTGCTGGTCAGCTCGGACTCGTCAGCTCTGGTGCGCCTCGTAGTGCTTGACGGCGTCCGAGGTGCGGCCCGCGCCGTAGACCCGGAGGAACTCTGCCAGTTCGGGGTGGGAGGGAGCGAGCGTGTTCGCGGCCTCGATGATGTCCGCGGCGTCGGAGACGGAGCGCAGCAGGGCCTGGATCTCCCTCACGACGCGCTTGACGGGGGTCTGCGAGGCGCCGGGGGAGACGGCCTGCGCGGCGGTGTTCAGCACGCTGCCGCCTGCCGTACGGCGGATCTCGTCCATGCGGCTGGTGGCATCCGCCGCGCTGATGTCGCCGCGGGACACCTCGGAGGCCAGCTCCTGGAGGGCCTGGACGCGCTGCACGACCGCCGGGTTGCCGATCTTTGCGCGCTGCCCGCTCATGAGCTGCGAAAGCATAGGGGCGGACAGTCCGAGCACCGTGGCGAGGCGGGCCTGGTTGAGGCCGAGGTCGTCGATCAGCTTGCGGAAGAGAGTGCCCAACGGCTCGCCGTACCACTGGCTCTGCAGCTCGCGCGCCTTCGCTGTCGGGTCCTGTGCTGCTGCGTCCATGAGGTCTCCCCTGGGCTCCCCTGTGTCACTTCGCTCGCGCGAACTTGCCGTGCATCCTACGGACGGGAGGGGGCGCGGGCGATACCCGGTCGGAAGGACAGCGCGGAAGCCAGTATCCTGGTGCGGACGGGGCCATAGCTCAGTTGGTAGAGCGCTGTCTTTGCATGGCAGATGTCAGGGGTTCGACTCCCCTTGGCTCCACGTCGAGAAGCTCCCCCGACCTGCGGAAACGCGGGCGGGGGAGCTTTTTCGCGTGGGCGCGCGGACGCCTCGGGGGCGGGGCCCCGGGCGCCTGGGACCGCGGGGGTATCCCGGGGGTACGCCGGTGCCCGGTGCGTCGGGCGGCAGGACCCCGGGCGGCCGGTCGGTACCCGGTGACGCACTGGCGACGGGGAAGGAGGGAGGACCGGTCGCGCCCGGAACCCCGTCAGGTGTTCTTGCAGCTCCTGCTGCCCTGAGCACAGCCGGGTGGCTCCGGGCGGTTGCGGGCGGCGCCGTAACGGGCGCTGCTCCAGGGGGCGGTGAAGTCGTACGTCGTCAACTTGCAAGCGGTTCGAGGGTTTTACACTCGATCGAGTGATGGTCCGGGGGTGGCGCAGCGCCACCCACAGGGACGCTGCCTATGCTTACGGGCCGATTTCCCGGACTCCTACGGTCACAAGGTCATACGTGAGGGCACCGATGGCACCGCACAGCGACGAGAGCGCCGGCGCGCTGACGTGCGCTCACGGGGAAGAGATCCCCAGCGGCACGGTGCGCTGTCGCGCCGGGGGCGGCAGCGGGGGCGGTACGACCGTGGTGGAGCTGTGCGGGGAGATCGATCTCGCCGTCGTGGTGGCCACCACCCCGCAGCTCTACGCGCTGACCGCCACGCCCACTCCCCGGCTCGTCGCCGACCTGCGGCCCGTGACGTTCATCGACTGCAGCGGGCTGGCCCTCCTGGTGGACATCCGCGCCCGGGTGCTGGCCGGCGGTGGGGTGTTCACGCTCGTGTGCACCGACGAGCGGGTGCTGCGGCTGCTGCGGATCACCGGGCTGACCGACACCCTCGACCCGGTGCCGGCGTTCCCGGACACCAGGACCGGGCGGGACGCCGGGAGCGGACGGCACACCGCGGCCGGTGCGGACACCGGGGCCGGACAGGCCCAGGGGCGGGAGACCTGACCAGGTCTCCCGCCCCTTCCCGTCGGCGTCGGCGACCGCGCGGCCGCCCGGCTCCTGCGGTCACTTCTCCCGGCGCTCGTCGGCCTCGGCCTTGTCCTTCATGTCCTGTTTGTCCTGCCTGTCCTGCTTGGCCTGCACCTCAGGGTCCAGCCTGCTCTCCCCGCTGTCGGCGGCCGGCGAACCGTTCACGCTGGTCAGCGGTGCCCGGTCACCCACCTCCGTGGCGGCCGGCGGCTCGACCAGCCAGTCCGGGTTCGCCTGCCGGTCCCACCAGCGCCAGGCGGCATAGGCGCCGCCCGCGATCAGGCCGACGAGGCCCGCGCGCCAGACGAACCGGCCGGTGCGGGAGCGCCGGCGGCGACGGCGCGAGAGCTTCTCGATCTCCTCGGCCGTCACCTGACCGCGCAGCGCGGCCACCGCGGCGGCACCGCGCTGCAGCGCCTCCTCACGCGCCGGTGCGGTGGCGACGCGCACGTCCGTCACCGCGTTCTCGAGGCGCGGTCCGGCGTAGTCGGCCGCCTTGCGGGCTGCCTTGCGGGTGCGCTTGGCGGCCCGGCCCGCGGCCTTGTCGACCTCGTCCGGGAGGGCGTCCCATGCCTGGGCGACCCGGGGGCCGACGTACTGCTCGTATCCTTCGCGTGCGGTGTGCCGAGCCTGCTCGGCGGCCTTGGCGACCTTGGGCCCCAGGCGCGCGCCGGCTTCCTGTGCGTAGCGCGCGGCGGTGTCCTTGGCCTGGCCGGCGTGGGGCTTCACCACCTCCGCTGCGTGGCGCACGTTCTCCTTGGTGGTGCCGGTCGCGGCGCGCACGCTTTCCTTGGCGGTCACGGTTCCTCCTCTTCGGTGGCTCATGACGTGGGGCAGTCTCTCCGAAAACGGAGGACAGGAAGTCGTTTTTCCACCCCTTTCCAAGATCATGCCTGGCAGTCCGCTACCGGGTACCCACGAGACGGCATCCGGGTCAGCCTGTGTCCACGAAGTCCGTGGGAGGATCGGGGAAGCCGACGCAGACGGACGGGAAGGTAGAACGTGGCCGAGCAGCTCTTCGCCACTGTACGGACCAGCCAAGGCGACATCCGGCTCCGGCTCTTCCCGAACGAGGCCCCCGTCACCGTCCGGAACTTCGTCGAGCTCGCCGAGGGTTCCCGCGAGTGGACGCACCCGGCCACCGGGGAACGGACCTCGGACCGGCTGTACGACGGCACCGTCTTCCACCGGGTCATCAGCGGCTTCATGATCCAGGGGGGCGACCCGCTGGGCAACGGCACCGGCGGCCCGGGGTACGCGTTCGACGACGAGATCCATCCGGACCTGGCCTTCACCAAGCCCTATCTGCTGGCCATGGCCAACGCGGGCCCGGGCACCAACGGCTCGCAGTTCTTCGTCACACTGGCCCCGGCCACGTGGCTGACGGGGCAGCGCACCATTTTCGGCGAGGTCGCCGACGAGGCCGGCAAGAAGGTGGTGGACGCCATCGGGGGCACCCGCGTCAACCCGCGCACGGAGCGCCCGGTTCAGGACGTGGTGGTCGACTCCGTGGTGATCGAGCGCGGGTAGTCCCGGACGGCGGAGCCCCGGACGGGAGAGAGCGAGCCGGGAACGTACGGTTCCGCCTGTGCGTATTCAGGGCGGGCGGGATCGTGTGTGGGGGACACTGGAGGGGTGAGCGTGGCGCAGGACGGACAGCCCGGGGGCGGGGCGGAGCGGGATGAACAGCCCAAGGGCGGTGCGGCCCCCGACGGCGGTGCGGAGCCCGGAAACGCGGCGGGGCCTCGGGACGGGGCCGACCAAAAGGCGGTCCGGCACTGCTACCGGCACCCCGACCAGGAGACCGGTATCTCGTGCGTGCGGTGCGAGCGGCCGATCTGCCCGCAGTGCATGGTGCCGGCCTCGGTGGGCTTCCAGTGCCCGGAGTGCGTCCGGACGGGCTCGGGCACCGGGCACGGTCCGGGGGCGAACCGGCCGCGCACCATCGCCGGCGGCACGGTGACGGCCGATCCGAAGCTGGTCACCAAGGTGCTGATCGGCATCAACGTGGCCCTCTTCATCGCGGTGCAGGCGGTGGGCAACCGGCTGCTGGACAAGCTGTTGCTGTTCGGGCAGGCGGTGACGGAGCCGTACGGGCCGCTGGAGGGCGTGGCCGAGGGGCAGTGGTACCGGCTGCTGACCTCGATGTTCCTGCACCAGGAGATCTGGCACATCCTCATGAACATGCTGGGGCTGTGGTTCCTGGGGCCGCCGCTGGAGGCGGCGCTGGGGCGGGCCCGCTTCCTGACCCTGTATCTGGTCTCCGGGCTCGGCGGTGGCGCGGTCACCTATCTGCTGGCGTCTCCGCAGCAGGCCTCGCTGGGGGCCTCCGGTGCGGTCTTCGGCCTGTTCGGGGCCACGGCGGTGCTGATGCGGCGGCTGCGGTACGACATGCGGCCGATTCTCGTCCTGCTGGCGATCAACCTGGTCTTCACCTTCACCTGGAAGAACATCGCCTGGGAGGCGCACGTCGGCGGCCTGGTGGCGGGCCTGGTGCTGGCGTACGCGATGGTGCACACGCCCCGCTGGGGACACCTGCCGGACGGGGGCCGGAAGCGGCGGGCGCTGGTGCAGTACGGGACGGCGGCACTGCTGCTGGTCGTGATCGCCGTGCTGCTCGTGGTGCGTACGCTCCAGCTCACCTGAGCCCCGAGTTTTCCACAGCGTGTGCGGATCTTGTGTACGGTGTGGCACACCCGTCCGAGTTTTCGGTCAGGTGTGCGTTTCCCTTGGGATTACTGGCCGAACGGGTCTTCGTGCGTGACCCGTCCGGTCACATCGGCGTCAACACCCGGAAAGTTATCCACAGATCTTGTGAGTTATCCAAGGCTGTGGATCAGCCTGTGGATAACTCTTATTTCCACTGGGTGGAGACCACGAAGCCGGTCGCGATGAAGCCGAAACCGACGACGATGTTCCAGTTGCCGAGAGCCTCGACGGGCAGCCTGCTGCTTGTGACGTAGAACACCACGATCCAGGCCAGGCCGATGCCGAACATCGCCAGCATCAGTGGCGCCACCCACCGGCGGCCACCGCCGCCACGGAGATCGATGGTGGTGGCCTTCTTCTCCGGCGGGGGCGTGAAGTCCGCTTTCTTTCGGATACGTGACTTCGGCACGAGAGACTCTCCTGTCGATGCGCTGCTGACCGCCGTACGGCCCACGGGGACGTGGTCCGTTAGCGTAGTGCTTTCCCAGGGCGGAGGGAGACCAGGGTACGGTGACCAGATTCCATCTCCGGCCTGCCCGGCTGGCCGCCATAGGCGTGTTCGCCCTGGCAGGCCTCATCTTCTGGATCAGTTTCAACACCGCGCAAGGCACGAACCTGCGCAGCGACTCCTCGATGCTACGGCTGAGCGACCTCATTCAGGAACGCAGCCGGCAGAACGCCCAGCTCGACAACCAGGCCGCCGGCCTGCGGCGCCAGGTCGACAACCTCGCCCGCCGTGACGACGGCAGCACCAAGGGTGAGGACCGCGAGCTGGACTCCCTCGAACAAGGCGCCGGTCTGCGCAAGGAGAAGGGCGAGGGCCTGACCGTCACCCTCGACGACGCTCCCGGCAACGCCACGGCGAAGGTCCCCGGGCTGCCCGACCCCGAGCCCAACGACCTGGTCATCCACCAGCAGGACCTGCAAGCCGTCGTCAACGCCCTGTGGAAGGGCGGTGCCAAGGGCATCAAGGTGATGGACCAGCGGCTGATCTCCACCAGCGCCGTGCGCTGCGTCGGCAACACCCTCATCCTGCAGGGCCGCGTCTACTCGCCGCCGTACACCGTCAGCGCCGTCGGGGACCGGGAGAAGCTGCACAAGGCGCTCCGCTCCGCGCCCGCCATCCGCAACTACCTCGAATACGTGGACGCCTACGGCCTCGGCTGGAAAGTCGAGGAGCACAAGGCGATGACTCTTCCGGGTTACTCCGGCACAGTGGATCTCCGGCAGGCCGAGCCCGTGGACTGAGGCCGCCGGGGGCGGGGGCCCCGGCAGGCGGTGGGGAGTGAGGGCGCGTGGCGTTACGGGTGGTCGTACGGAGCCTCAGCGAACTGTGCATCACCGTCGGCGTGCTGATCGTGCTGTTCGTCGCCTACCTCCTCTACTGGACCGGGTTACGGGCCGACAGCGCCTCGGACGACGAGATCGCCCGCCTGCACAGGCAGTGGGCCGCGGGTCCGGTGCACCACGGCGGCCGGAGCGGGCAGGGGGCCGACCGCGACGGACCGGCGGACGGCGGGCGGGAGAACGGCCTGGCCGGCGGCGACAGCGGCGACAGCGTCGGCCGGGAGACGGGGACGGCAGCTTCGGCCGACCACCGCGGCGGAGCCTCCTTCGCCGTCATGTACATCCCGCGCTTCGGCAAGGACTGGTCCAAGCCCGTGCTGGAGAACACCGCGACGACCACGCTCCGCAAGGGGCTGGGCCACTACACGCGCAGCGCGTACCCCGGGGCGAAGGGAAACTTCGCCGTCGCCGGGCACCGCCGCACCTACGGCGACCCGTTCAAGGACTTCCCCCGGCTGCGCCCCGGCGACCACGTCGTCGTCAACGACGGCGCCACCTGGTACACGTACACGGTCACCACGCGTCCCTACCGCACGCTGCCCGGCGACACCGGGGTCCTCGACGCGGTACCCGACCCGGTCGACGCGCAGGCCACGCCCTTCGACCGGCCCGGTCGGTACCTCACCCTCACGACCTGTGACCCGGAGTGGGGAAGCAGCCACCGGCTGATCTCCTGGGGGCGGCTGGACGCGACGCGGCCGGCGTCCGAGGGGAAGCCGGAGGCGCTCACCCGGTGAGCCCCCCGAGGCCGTACCCTGACGCCGTACTCTGGGGTGGGCCCACAGGCGCGGGCCGGACGGACGCGGGGGAACGCGTAAGACGCGACGGAAGCGGACACCGGCGCAGCGCGGGAGGAGAGAGGACGACATCGCGGTATGTACGGCTGGATCTGGCGGCATCTGCCGGGCAACGTGTACGTGCGCACACTGATTTCGGCGGCGCTGGTGGCCGGCGTCGTCTTTCTGTTGTTCCAGTACGTCTTCCCGTGGGCGGAGCCGCTGCTGCCGTTCAACGACGTGACGGTCGACGGCGCCGCGGAACCGTTCGGCAGCTTTGTCACCACCCCGCTGGGAGGCGTGGCATGAGCGCCCGCGTACTGGTCGTCGACAACTACGACAGCTTCGTCTTCAACCTCGTCCAGTACCTCTATCAGCTCGGCGCCACCTGCGAGGTCGTCCGCAACGACGAGGTCGAGCCCCGGCACGTCGCGGGTGCCGCCTCCGCGCACGGGGGCCGGGAGGGCGCCTTCGACGGTGTGCTGCTCTCCCCCGGCCCCGGCGCACCCGAGGAAGCCGGAGTCTGCATCGACATGGTGCGGCACTGCGCCGAGCGCGGGCTGCCCGTCTTCGGTGTCTGCCTGGGCATGCAGTCGATGGCCGTCGCCTACGGCGGCGTCGTCGACAGGGCGCCGGAACTGCTGCACGGCAAGACCTCCGTCGTCTCCCACCGGGGCGAGGGCGTCTTCGCCGGCCTGCCCTCCCCCTTCACCGCCACCCGCTACCACTCGCTGGCCGTACGCCCCGGCACGGTGCCGGACGAGCTGGAGGTCACCGCCTGGACCGCCCCCGGCGGCGAGGTCGTCGACGGCGGCGACCTGGTGATGGGCGTACGCCACCGCGAACTCCCCGTCGAAGGGGTCCAGTTCCACCCCGAGTCGGTCCTCACCGAATGGGGCCACCTGATGCTGGCCAACTGGCTGGTGCAGTGCGGCGACACCGACGCCGTGGAGCGGTCCCAGGGGCTGACGGGGGTGCCGCGGGCCGCCGGGCTGGGGACGGTCACCGGGTGACGACCGGCCACGGCGAGGGCGCCGGGGGCGGTCGGGCGCGGTCCGGGGAACGGTACGGCCACGCGGGGTCGGGGCACGAGCCCGGCCGCGACGCCGGACACGAGCCGGGCCACGACACCGGGTACGACCCGTACCGGGCGGCCATCGACGCCCTCGCCGACCCGCTCAACGACCCCCTGCCGGGCCAGCGCTCCGCCCCCGCACCCGGGCAGGGCGCCGCGCCCACGGCAGCCATGCAGGACCCTCTTCCCGGACAGGAGCCCGTCACCGCGCGCGGGCCCGCGGCGGCGTCGTACGGGCCCGGGAGCGCTCCGGCGTCGTACCACGGGGCGGATGCGGCCGGCGTGGACCACGAGGCGCCGTCCTGGTGGTTCGGGGCCGACCCGCAGGAGCCCCGGCACGAGGCCGGGAAGCCGGAGCCTCAGCCGACGCCGCAGGCGTACGGGAACCAACCGGGGCACGGGCGACCGGTGTACGAGGCCCCGGCGTACGGCGCGGAGGCGTACGCGGCGCAGCAGTCGCACGAGGCGGACCCGACGTACCGGCAGCAGGCCCAGGGGCCGCAGCAGTACGCGGCACCGGTGACCGAGCCCGAGCCCGCGCCCGCGCAGGCCCCCGTGCGGGAGGCGGCAGCGCCGCAGACCGCGCGTACCGTGCCCGGGCCGGGGGAGGAAGGGCCCAGCACCCTCAAGCTCCGCTCGCCGCGCCGGCGGGAGGCCGCGGCGGCGGTGGCGGCGGTGGTGCGGACCGAGCGTCCGCCCGGCCCCTCACGGTTGGAGGCCCGCAGGGCTGCACGGGCCCTCAAGCCGGGTCCCGGCATCATCGCCAGCCGCGCCATCGGCGAGGTCTTCATCACCTGTGGCGTGCTGATGCTGCTCTTCGTGGCCTACCAGTTGTGGTGGACGAACTTCCGGGCCGACCAGCAGGCGGGCGGTGCCACGGACAAGCTGCACGCGCAGTGGGACAAGCACAAGCCGGGCAAGGGCATCGACCCGGAGCGCAGGCCCGGAGCCTTCAAGCCGGGCGAGGGCTTCGCCGTCATCCACCTTCCGAAGATCGGCATCACCGCGCCGATCGCCCAGGGCGTCTCCAAGACGCAGGTGCTGGACAAGGGGATGGTGGGCCACTACGACAAGGCACCGCTGAAGACGGCGATGCCCTGGGACGCGAAGGGCAACTTCGCCCTCGCCGGGCACCGCAACACCCACGGCGAGCCGTTCCGCTACATCAACCGGCTCCAGACGGGCGACGTCGTCGTGGTGGAGACCCAGTCGAAGTACTACACCTACCGGGTCACGCGGCAACTGCCGTCCACGTCCCCTTCGGACACGGGGGTGATCGATCCGGTTCCGCCCAAGTCGGGGTTCACGGAGCCCGGACGCTACGTCACGCTGACCACGTGCACCCCGGAGTTCACATCCAAGTACCGTCTGATCGTCTGGGGCAAAATGGTGGACGAACGTCCCCGCAGCAAGGGCAAGCCCGACGCGCTCGTCGACTGACAGCCGTCGGTGGCGGCGCCCGGCAGTGCGCCCTGGGGGGAACCAGCGATACGGCGGCGGAGCGGCGGAGGCGGCACAAGTGACCGACAGCAAGCGGGAGTCCGCGGGGCCGACCGCGGATCGCGGGGGGCCCGCCGAGGGCTCCACCCCGGACTCCGCCCGGCTTCCCGGCCCCACCCCACCGGCCGACCCCGCGAAGGATACCGGCTCGGGGGCCGAAGGCTCCGCCCAGGAGCCCGGCTCCGAGGCTGCCGACTCCGCGCAGAAGTCCGGCTCCGCGGCTGCCGACTCCGCCCAGGAGTCCGACTGCGAGGCCGCGGTCCCCGCGGAGGGCGGAGAGCGGCGGAGGGGAAGGGTGGCTGCCGCGGTGGGGGTGTTCGGAGAGCTCCTGATCACCGCGGGCCTGGTGCTCGCCCTGTTCGTCGTCTACTCGCTGTGGTGGACCAACGTCCTCGCGGACCGGCATGCCAGGAAGGAGGGCGACCGGGTGCGCGAGCACTGGGCCGCCGACCGCGGGCCCGGAAACCTGGACACCCGCGACGGCATCGGCTTCCTGCACGTGCCGTCGATGTCGGAGAAGGACGTGCTGGTCAAGAAGGGCACCGATCCCAAGGAGCTGAACCAGGGCATCGCGGGCTACTACACGAAGCCCACCAGGTCGGCCCTGCCGCAGGACCAGTCGGGCAACTTCTCCCTCGCCGCGCACCGCGACGGGCACGGCGCGAAGTTCCACGACATCGACAAGGTCCACAAGGGTGACGCGGTCGTCTTCGAGACGAAGAACACCTGGTACGTGTACAAGGTCTTCAAGACCCTGCCGCAGACGTCGAAGTACAACGTGGACGTGCTCGACGCGGTACCCGAGGGCTCGGGCCGCAAGGAGCGGGGCCGCTACATCACGCTGACGACCTGCACGCCCGTCTACACCTCGAAGTACCGCTACGTCGTGTGGGGCGAACTGGTCCGCACCGAGGACGTCGACGAGGACCGTACGCCCCCCGAGGAACTGCGCTGACCGCACACGGCGGCCGTGCGCAGCTCCTGCGGCGTGACGGGGTGTGACCCGGCGGCGCGAGCGCGGCCGCTCAGTGGCGGCCCCAACCGCCGATGATCCCGCCGTCGTCGCCCCCGTCGTCCCCCTCGCCCGGGCCGCCCGGGCGGGTCATCACGGTGACCTTGTCGCCCTTCTTGCCCTGCGAGTTGGCGGACGGACTGGTGCCGACGACGATCGCGTCGTCGTCCTGCGGGCCCGTCACCTTGTCCACGGTGAACCCGGCGTCCGAGAGCGCCGACTTGGCGTCACCCAGCTTCTGGTTGGTGACGTCGGGCACGGTGGCCGGCTGGTCGTCGGGCGCCTTGGCGACGGTCAGGCTCACCGTGGTGCCCTCGGCCTGCTTGGTGCTGCCGCCGGGGTCCTGGCGCAGCACCGTGCCCGCGGACTTGGTCTCGTCCTCCTCCTCGGACTTGGAGACCTTGAAGCCGAGCGATTCGAGCTGCTGCTTGGCCTTGTCGAAGGGCTGGTCGACGACGTTGGGCACGGTCGGCCGGGATTCGGTGGCGACCGTGAGGGTCACCTTGGTGCCCTTCTTGCGCTTCTCGCCGCCGCTCGGGTCCTGGGACAGCACGGTGCCGGCCGACTGCTGGGACTCCTGCTGCTTCTTGCCGACCTTGAAGCCCGCCTCGCTGAGCTTCTGCTTGGCGTCGGCGAAGACCTCACCCTTGACGTCGGGCACCTCGCGGGGCGCCTGGTCCTGCGGGCCCTTGGACATGATGAGGGTGACGGAGGTGTCGGGGTCGACCTTCTTGCCACCGGCGGGATCCGTCTTGCAGACGGTGCCCTTCTTCTGGTCGCACCACTCGCTCTGGCCCTTGTCGGCCTTGAGCCCGGAGTTCTCCAACTGCTGGGTGGCCTCGGAGGCGGAGAGCCCCGCGACGTCCGGCACTTCCGGATTGTTGTCGGGCGAGCCGATCAGCGCCTTGCCGATGAAGATCGCGCCGACCAGCACGAGGATCACGGCGAGCGCCAGCAGGATCGTCGACAGCGGGTTCTTGCCCTTGCGGCGCCCGCGCTGCTCGTCGTAATAACCGCCGTCCTCCGGGCGCATCGGCGGCAGCATGGAGGTCTGCGGCTCCTGCGCGTGCAGCGCCGTGGTCGGCTGGTCCTCGGGGTAGCCGCCGTAGCCGCCGGCCATCGCGGTGGCGGCGACGGGCTGGCCGTCGAGGCAGGCCTCGATGTCGGCCCGCATCTCATCGGCGCTCTGGTAGCGGTAGTCCGGGTCCTTGACGAGCGCCTTCATCACGATCGCGTCCATGGCGGGCGTGATCTCGGGGTCGAAGGCGCTGGGCGGCTGCGGCTCCTCCCGTACGTGCTGGTAGGCGACGGCGACGGGGGAGTCCCCGACGAAGGGGGGGCGTACCGTCAGCAGTTCGTACAGCAGGCAGCCGGTGGAGTAGAGGTCGGAGCGGGAGTCGACGGCCTCGCCCTTGGCCTGCTCCGGGGAGAGGTACTGCGCCGTACCGATGACGGCGGCCGTCTGCGTCATCGTCATGCCCGAGTCGCCCATGGCGCGGGCGATGCCGAAGTCCATGACCTTCACCTGGCCGGTGCGGGTCAGCATGACGTTGGCGGGTTTGATGTCGCGGTGGACGATGCCGTTGCGGTGGCTGTACTCCAGGGCCTGGAGGATGCCGGTGGTCATCTCCATGGAGCGCTCGGGCAGCAGCTTGCGCCCGGAGTGCAGCAGCTCCCGCAGGGTGGAGCCGTCCACGTATTCCATGACGATGTACGGGATGGAGACCCCGTCGACGTAGTCCTCGCCGGTGTCGTAGACGGCGACGATCGCCGGGTGGTTGAGCGAGGCGGCCGACTGGGCCTCACGGCGGAAACGGGCCTGGAACGAGGGATCGCGGGCCAGGTCGACGCGGAGCGTCTTGACCGCGACCGTGCGCCCCAGCCGGGTGTCCTGGGCGAGGTAGACCTCGGCCATGCCTCCCCGGCCGAGCACCGAGCCCAGCTCGTACCGGCCGCCTAGGCGACGCGGCTCTTCCATAGTCTCCAGCCCTCTCCGGTCTTCCGTGCCGCGGCGCGTGGAACTCCCCCCAGCCTTCGGCCGGACGGTGCCCCAGGCTTGCGACACGGCGGTGTGCTGCTCGGCATACGGTACCCGCCACAGGTTGCGCGCCTGGTGTGGCCGTGGTGACCGGGCTCACCTCATGCTGCTGGTCGGTGTCACCGCTTCTCGTCGAGGACGGCTTCCATCACGCTCTTCGCGATCGGGGCGGCCAGCTTGCCGCCCGCGATGTCGTCGCGGAGTGTGTTGGAACTCTCCACCACTACAGCGACGGCGACGGGAGATCCGTCACTCGTCTTCGCGTACGAGATGAACCAGGCGTACGGGTTGTCCTTGTTGTCCTCACCGTGCTGGGCGGTACCGGTCTTGCCACCCACGGTGACGCCCGGGATCTTGCCCGCGGTTCCGGTGCCCTTCTCGACCACCGTCTCCATCGCCGACTGGAGCTTCTGCGCGTTCTCGGAGGAGACGGGCTGGCTCAACTCCTTCGGCTTGGTCTGCTCGACGGTGTTGAGGTTGGGCGCGACCAGCTTGTCCATCATGTAGGGCTTCATCAGCTTGCCGTCGTTGGCCACGGCCGAGGCGACCATCGCCATCTGCAGCGGCGTCGCGCGGTTGGAGGCCTGACCGATGCCCGCCTGCGCGTTCTGCGGAGGGGTGTCCTTCGGGTAGACGCTCTTGGCGGGGCGCACCGGCGTTTCCAGATCCGGGTCCATCGGGCCGCCCTCGCCCTCGATGCCCTGCTTGAAGCCGAACTTCTCGGCTTCCTCGATCATGCCCTTGTTGCTGATCTCGTCGGACATCTTGGCGAACACGGTGTTGCAGGACCACTGGAGGGCCACCCGGATGCTGGCGTTCTTGCACTGCGGGATGTTGCCCTCGTTGCCGAGGTCCTTCTGCGTGCCCGGCAGCCGGTAGGGGTCGGGCGAGTCGGTCTTGGAGTCGACGTCGTAGTTGCCGCTCTCCAGCCCGGCGGCGGCGGTGACGACCTTGAACGTGGAGCCCGGCGGATAGGTCTGGCGCAGCGCCCGGTTGAGCATCGGGTCGCTGTCGTCGCTCTTCTTCTGCAGCGCGGTCCAGGCGTTGCTGTCCTTCTTGCTGTTCCCGGCGAAGGCGGACGGGTCGTAGGACGGCTTGTTGGCCAGGGCCAGGATGGCGCCCGTGCTCGGGTCGATCGCGGCGACCGCGCCCTTCTTGTCCCCGAGCCCGTCGTAGGCCGCCTTCTGCGCCTTGGCGTTCAGCGTGGTGACGACGTTGCCGCCCTTCTGCGGCTTACCGGTGATCATGTCGATGGTCCGGTTGAAGAACAGCCGGTCGTCGTCGCCGGTGAGGATCGGGTCGTACAGCTTCTCCAACTGGCTGGCGCCGAACGCCTGTGAGGCGTAGCCGGTGACCGGCGCCCACATCTGGCCGTCCTTGTAGGTGCGCTTGTACTTGAAGTCGGTGCCGTCGGTGGCCGCCGAGCCGGTGACCGACTTGCCGTCCACGACGATGTTGCCGCGCGGCTGGGCGTACCGCGCGATGGAGACCCGTCGGTTCTTCGTGTCGTTCTTGAGCTCGTCGGCCTGGACGAACTGGACCCAGTTCGTCCTCACCAGCAGGGCCATCACCAGCAGACCGCAGAAGATCGCGATCCGGCGCAGGGGCTTGTTCACGGGCGGACCACCTGTGTCATCTCGGCGTCGGGTGAGGGGGCCGGGGCGGGCGCGGGGCGGCGGGCGGTGTCGCTGATGCGGATGAGGATGCCGACCAGCATCCAGTTGGCGATCACGGACGAGCCGCCGGAGGCGAGGAACGGCATGGTCATACCGGTCAGCGGGATCAGCCCCATCACGCCGCCGGCGACGACGAAGACCTGGAGCCCGAAGGCGCCGGAGAGGCCGACGGCCAGCAGCTTGCCGAACGGGTCGCGTGCGGCCAGCGCCGTACGGACGCCGCGCTCGACGATCAGCCCGTAGAGCAGCAGGACGGCCATCATGCCCGTCAGGCCCATCTCCTCGCCGACCGTGGCGAGGATGAAGTCGGAGTTGGCGGCGAAGCCGATCAGGTCGGAGTTGCCCTGGCCCCAGCCGGTGCCGAGCACCCCGCCGGAGCCGAACGCCCACAGGGCCTGGGCGATCTGGTCGCTCTGCGCCATCGTCTTCTCGGCGAAGGGGTGCAGCCAGGCCTGGACACGGTCCTGGACGTGCGGCTCGAACGTGGCCACGACGGTGGCGCCGCCGGCCGACAGCAGCAGGCCGAAGACGATCCAGCTGGTGCGCTCGGTCGCGACGTACAGCATGATCACGAAGAGACCGAAGAAGAGCAGCGAGGTGCCCAGGTCGGTCTCGAAGACCAGGATCATCAGGCTGAGCGCCCAGATGACCAGGATCGGCCCCAGGTCGCGTCCGCGGGGCAGGTACAGCCCCATGAAGCGGCGGGAGGCCAGGGCGAGCGCGTCCCGCTTCACCATCAGGTAGCCCGCGAAGAAGATCGCGATGATGATCTTGACGAACTCACCGGGCTGGAGGTGGACGGGGCCGAGGTTGACCCAGATCCGGGCGCCGTTGACCGGGGAGAAGAACACCGGCAGGACCAGCAGCACCAGGCCCACGGCCATCGAGATGTAGGTGTAGCGCTGGAGTACCCGGTGGTCCTTGAGGAACAGCAGGATCGCCACGAACAGCGCCAGCCCGATCGCCGAGTACATGAGCTGCTTGGGCGCGTCCGGGGTGAAGGAGCCGAAGAGGTACTCGGCGCGCTGGTGCAGCCGCTCCGACTGGTCCAGCCGCCAGATGATCACCAGTCCGAGCCCGTTGAGCAGCGTGGCCAGCGGCAGCAGCAGCGGGTCCGCGTAGGGCGCGTACCGGCGCACCACCAGGTGTCCGACACCTGCCAGCAGCACCATGCCGAAGCCGTAACCGAGCATGCCCGAGGGCAGCTTGTCGTTGATCGCCAGGCCCACGTTGGCGTAGGCGAAGACCGGGATCAGCACGGCGAAGATCAGCATCGCCAGCTCGGTGTTCCGGCGGCTGGGCAGGCCGCCGGAGGACACGGTGGTGTTGCTGCCCGTGGTGGTGGTGAGGTTGCTCATGCCTGTGCCGCCCCCTACGGCGCGGTGCACTGCTTGGCCAGGTCCTGCTGCTTCCCCGTGAGCTTGGGGCTCGGTGACGGGGAGCCGGAGGCGGCGCCAGTGGTGTCGTCGTTGGTGGAGCCGGAGGTGAAGGCGGTGCGGGTCGCGGTGCCGGCGCCGGTGTTCCCCGCACCGGTTCCCGCGGTGCCGTTGCCGGCGCCCCCGTCGCGGGTGGCGTCACCGGGCAGGTTCTGCTCGTCCTTGCGCTGCTTCTCGGAGTCGCCGCCGGACTTGCCGTTCTTGTCCTTGCTGTCCTTGTCGCCCTTGCCGCCCTTGTCGTGATCCTCGGGCTGCTTCTCGCGGTCGGCGACGATGCGGCAGACCTCGGCCTGCTCGTCCAGCTCGGCGAGCTTGTCCTTGGCCTCGCTGCGGCTGCTCAGGGCGATGGTCTCCTTGAGCTGGTTGCGCTGGAAGCTCGCCAGGTACTTGAGTTCGATGTCGGAGCGGTCCTGGTCGACCTTGTGCAGGGAGACGCCGACCAGCTCCTGGTTGATGCCCCGGTAGAGGGCGACGTGGTCGCCGTTGGCGCCGACGTAGTACTGGGTCTGCGTCCAGCGGTAGCCGCCGTACAGCCCCCCGCCGACCACGGCCAGCGCCAGCACGATCCACAGCGAGCGCTTGACCCACCTGCCCTTGCCGCTCTTGCCGGGCTTGGTGAAGTCCTCGTCGGTGAACGGGCCGAAGGAGCCCGCCGGTGCGGCCGGGTCGCCGTGCGGCGGGCCGAAGCCCTCCGCGCCGCCCGGCTGCCCCTGCGGCGGCACTGCCGGGCTGCGGCCCAGCTCGGCCGCGCGGGAGGCCGGGGTGCTGCCGCTGCCCAGCGGCTGCTGCGTCTCGGCCACGGCGCCGACGATGACGGGGGTGTCGTTGAGCTGCGTGTGCAGGGTGTCGTCGTCGTTGATGGCGCCGACGTCCAGGACATCGGCCACGATGCAGGTGATGTTGTCGGGGCCGCCGCCGCGCAGCGCCAACTGGATCAGCGCCTGCACGGTCTCCTGCGGGCCCTGGTAGCCGGCCAGCGTCTCCTCGATCGTCTGGTGGGAGACGACGGCGGACAGCCCGTCCGAGCACAGCAGATAGCGGTCCCCGGCGCGCACCTCGCGGATCGACAGGTCGGGCTCGACGTGGTCACCGCTGCCCAGCGCGCGCATCAGCAGGGAGCGCTGCGGGTGGGTGGTGGCCTCCTCCTCGGTGATGCGGCCCTCGTCCACCAGCCGCTGCACCCAGGTGTGGTCCTGCGTGATCTGGGTCAGTTGACCCTCGCGCAGCAGGTAGGCGCGCGAGTCGCCGACGTGGACGAGGCCGAGGCGCTGGCCCGTCCACAGCAGCGCGGTCAGCGTCGTTCCCATGCCCTCGAGCTGCGGGTCCTCCTCGACCATCAGCCGCAGCTGGTCGTTGGCGCGCTGCACCGTCGTGCCGAGGGAGGTGAGGATGTCCGAGCCGGGGATGTCCTCGTCGAGCTGGACCATCGCGGAGATCACCTCGGAGGAGGCGACCTCGCCGGCGGCCTGGCCGCCCATGCCGTCGGCGACCGCGAGCAGCCGGGGACCGGCGTAGCCGGAGTCCTCGTTGTGCTCGCGGATCATGCCGTCGTGTGATCCGGCGGCAAAGCGCAGTGACAGGCTCATGCGCACCTCGCCCGTCGGCTCCGGGTACATCCGCACGGTGCCCACCCTCCGGTCGTCATGTCGGTACTACTTCCGCAGCTCGATGACCGTCTTGCCGATGCGGATCGGCGCTTCGAGCGGGATCGGCGTCGGTGTGGTGAGCCGGGTCCGGTCGAGGTACGTGCCGTTGGTCGACCCGAGGTCCTCGACGATCCACCTGCCGTCACGGTCCGGGTAGATCCTGGCATGCCGGGACGAGGCGTAGTCGTCGTCCAGCACGATCGTGGAGTCGTGCGCGCGGCCCAGGGTGATGGTCTGCCCCTGGAGGGCCACGGTGGTGCCGGTCAGCGACCCCTCGGACACCACCAGCTTGCTGGGGGTGTTCCGCCCGCCGCCGCGTCCGCCGCGTGCCCGCCGGCCGCCGTCCTGCGGGGGACGCTGGGGCTGGGCCCGCTGCTGGGGGCGCTGTGCCTCGGCACGGCGCGCGGTGCGCTGCGTCACCCTGGTGCCGAACAGGTCACTCCTGATGACCTGGATGGACACGATGACGAACAGCCACAGTACGGCGAGAAACCCCAACCGCATGACCGTGAGGGTCAGCTCTGACATTGCCCCCGCTTCACCCTTCGGCTTGCCGGTAAATGATCGTCGTACTGCCCACGACGATGCGTGAGCCGTCGCGGAGCGTAGCGCGCTGTGTGTGCTGTCCGTCCACCACGATGCCGTTCGTGGAGCCCAGATCCTGGATGGAGGAGGGGCTGCCCGCACGGATCTCGCAGTGCCGGCGGGAGACTCCGGGGTCGTCGATCCGCACGTCGGCCTCCGTGCTGCGGCCGAGCACCAGCGTCGGACCCGAGATCTGGTGCCGGTTGCCGTTGATCTCGACCCAGCGCCGCGTCTCGGCACCCGGCAGCGGCCCGGCCGAGCCGGCCGGGCCCGGCGCGTACGCGGGCGGCGAGGAGGGCGCGGGCGGGGCGGCAGCGGGGCGGGGAGGGTAGCCGTAGCCGCCCGGGGGGCCGTTCCCTGCGGCCCCGCCCGGGGCCTGCCGCTCCGGCGCCTGCGGCTGGGACGTGCTGGAGGCCAGGGTGCGGCTGCGCACCCGGTAGAGCCCGGTGTCCAGGTCGTCGGCCTTCTCCAGGTGGACCTTGACCGGGCCCATGAACGTGTAGCGCTGCTGCTTGGCGTAGTCCCGCACCATGCCGGCGAGTTCGTCGCCGAGCTGACCCGAATAGGGGCTCAGCCGCTCGAAGTCGCCCGGACTCAGCTCGACGATGAAGTCGTTGGGGACGACCGTGCGCTCACGGTTCCAGATGGTGGCGTTGTTGTCGCACTCGCGCTGGAGGGCGCCCGCGATCTCGACGGGTTGTACCTCGGACTTGAACACCTTCGCGAAGGTGCCGTTGACGAGACCTTCGAGTCGCTGCTCGAACCGCTTCAGAACTCCCACGACGCACCTCCTTCCCAGATGCTCTCGGACCTAGCCGACCCGGCCGGCTCCGTCTCCGCTTCCCAGTGTCCCCCGGCATGCGGGCACAGTGCTCCCGCGGTACTGCTTACTGATCGTATCCACGCGCGGGGAAATCGCCTGGTTCCCCACCACAGGCCGGTGCTCAAGTGTTGCCGCTCACAGTGGTTCCGCGCGCGTCCTCCCGCCTCGGCTGCCGTACCGCCCTACAGCGTCGCACGGATCGCTGTGTTCCTGTACTGACTCCCGCCGGGGCGGCTCGAAGCCCCCGGTGGGGCGGCCCGTGCTTCCGCCGGGGGGCGGTACGGGGCAGCGGCCGGGGCGGTGTGGCGGGGTGCCCGATACGGATGTGAGTCCACCCCGCTCGGCGTGCTAATCTTCTGGATGTCGGCAGGCGCCCGCACCGGACGCGAACGACAACACCCAATGCGCGGGTGGCGGAATAGGCAGACGCGCTGGATTCAGGTTCCAGTGTCCGAAAGGACGTGGGGGTTCAACTCCCCCCTCGCGCACACAGAAGCACCGACGGAACGGTCCGCATCGTGATCACGATGCGGACCGTTTTGTTGTTCCCCGTGGAACGGTGCACGTGACCAGGCGTGCGCGAAGGGTCACCCTCAACTGTGAGCCGGGAGTGGCCCGGGCTGCCGTCAGACCAGGCCGGCCAGTGTGAGGCAGAGCACGAGCGGTACGCCCATGGCCACGGCCCCGACGACCATCACTGCCACGGTCCACAGGAGGGAGCGGAACAGCACCCCCAGGCAGGAGTGCGCGCGGGCTTTTTCCGGCCACAGGCGCTCCCCGGCCTTGCGGGAGACGCGGACGCGGCCGGAGGGCGCCCTCCCGACGGCCTGTGCGATGGCCTGGTCCACGGAGTCGTCGGCGCCCGGGCGAGGAGCCGGTACGGCGAGTCGGACGCCGTGCTCGTCGGTGAGCAGCAGCCGGTCCAGCGAGTGGCCGTTCCGGCCGGTCACCTCCAGATGCCCGACCTTGGTCAGCCGGTCCAGGTCCACGGTGCGGCGGCCGAAGAGAGTGCGGGCGCTCAGCAGCCGGCCCCGCTGTGCGAGCTGCCACGAGGCGGTGGCGCCGAGGTGAGCCGGGATCGCGGCGAAGGGGGTGAAGAAGGCCACGGAGCACAGGCCGTCACCGGTAACTCCCGTCCGCACCAGGAGCCCCGGCAGGACGACCATGGCCACGGTGAGCAGACAGGTCGCGGCCAGGGCGTACCACCGGGCAGGTCGTCCCTGGCCGGGCCTGCACGGGGCGTCGGTCGTGGACATGATCCGGCACCGTACCCGCCTCTTCCCCGTCCCGCAGCGGGTTTCTCCCGGGCCGCCCGGACCGTGGGGCCGCCGGTGCGCAACAGCAGAGCGAAGGCCCCGTCGGGGGGCCGACGGGGCCTTCGTGGTGTTGTCGTGCGCGGCTTCGTGACGTCCGTGGAGGGTGCGCCGGGTGTCGGGTAGGTCACACGCCGGCGGCGCGTGCGGTCCGCATCCGCGGGCGCCCGCTCCGCAGTTGACGGCGAGCCGGCCGGCGGGGCGCCGGGGCGGGGGACGGTCGCTGCGCGGCAGTGGTCGAGCGGCGGTGGCGGTGGGGTGCCCGTCAGTCGGCGAACCGGGCGGCCAGGGTCTTGCCCCGGAGTTCGGCTGCCTCGTGGGCCTGGGCGCGGGACGACTTGGCCTTGTCGACGAGGTCCGCCATGGCGGGGTTGCCCTCGGCCAGGGTCAGCTCGGGGACGATGTACTCGACGTCCAGCCCGAAGCCGGACTCGCCCAGCACCTTCTCCAGGTACGTCAGGACGAACTCGAAGCTCTCGCGGGGCGTACCGGGGCCGTAGCCGCCGCCGCGGCTGGCGACGACGGTGGTGGGCTTGCCGGCGACGGTCGTCGTGGGGGCGCCGCTGGTACGGCCCATGACGATCACGTGGTCCAGCCACGCCTTCAGTGTGGAGGGGATCGTGAAGTTGTACATCGGAGCGCCGATCAGCACCGCGTCGGCGGCCTCGAACTCGTTCACCAGCTCCTCGCGGAGCGCGAAGGCCGCGGCCTGCTCCGAGGTGTGCTCCGCCGGGTCGATGAAACCGGCCGCGGCGGCGGCGCCCTCCAGGTGCGGGACCGGGGCGGTGCCCAGGTCGCGGTAGATCACCTTGCCGTCCGGGTGCTCGGCCTCCCATGCCTTGCGGAAGGAGGCGGCGACGTCGCGGGAGACGGATGCCTCGTGCGGAAACACGGACGAGTCGAGGTGCAGGAGGGTGGCCATGGGGGGCTCCTAGGGCTTCATAAGCAGGGGAACTTTCCGACGTAACTATGTATAGCACAGTCACTTACTTTTCTGCACTACCTTGTGTCGGCGCAGTAGCATGGGGGCATGTCAGAGCCCGGAAAGCTCGATCTCCCGCCTCCCCCGGACTGCGACGGTCCGGCCGCCGCTACCTGTACCGAGCCCGAGAGCGCCATCACCCGCGTCTTCCAGCTGCTGGGCAAGCGCTGGACGGGGCTCATCCTGGCCGCGCTGATGAGCGGCCCCGGCCACTTCGCCGAGCTGCGCCGTGCCGTGCCCGGCATCAGCGAGCGCATGCTCTCCGACCGGCTGACCGAGCTCGCCGCCCTCGGGCTGGTCTGCCGCGCCGTCCAGGAGGGTCCGCCTCTGCGGGTCAGCTACAGCCTCACCGGCTCCGGGCACGCGCTGCGGCCCGCCATGGTGGAGCTCACCCGCTGGGCCGACGCGCACCTGACGGGCGCGGCCGGCACCTGCCCGGAGGCGTTCCGTGAGTGATTCCGTGAGTCCGTGAGTGAGTCCGTGAGTGGTTCCGTGGGCGAGCAGCACGGGCGGCGGTCGTAGGGTGGAGGCGATGAACGCCAACTCCCGCGCCCAGGCCGACGCCCGCCAAGAACCCGGTACCGAGCGGCTGGAGAAGGCCGTGCGCGCCGCGGAGACCGCGCTGATCGAGTACGAGATCGCGGTCGAGACCTTCCGCGTGGAGGTGGAGAACTTCTCGCGGCTGCACCACCAGCGCCTCGGCCCGGTCTACGCCCGGCTCGACGAGCTCGACGCGCAGATCGCCGAGGCCGTCGCCGCCCGCACCGGGGACCCGGAGGACATCCGCAGGGCCGACGAGAAGCGCGGCGCCGTCCTGCCCATGCCCCAGGTCGACGCGCTGCTCTCCGGCTGGATCGACTCCTCCGGCATGCCTCCCGAGGCCCAGGCCATGCTCAACGAGCAGCCCGTCAGCCCGCCGAGCCGGGTCCGGCCCAGCGAGGAGACCCGCAAGGCCTACCGCGACCTCGTCCGCAAGGTCCACCCCGACCTCGCCCAGGACGAGGCCGAGCGCGAGCGGCGTGAGGCGTTTCTCGTCCGGGTGAACAAGGCGTACGCGGACGGGGACGCGTCGGCGCTCACCGCCCTCGCCGAGGAGTGGGAAGCCGGCCCGCTGCCCGAGCCCGTGGCGGAACTGCTGCGCAGCGAGGAGCTCTACGCACGCCTGGAGTGGCTCGCCCGGCGCAAGGAGATGCTCGCGCAGGTGGCCGCCGAACTGGAGGAGAGCGCGATCGGCGCGATGCTGAAGCTGGCGCCCGACGACCCCGACGCGCTGCTGGAGGAGATCGCCGAGCAGTTGCACGGGCAGGTGGCCGAGCGTGAAGCGGAGCTGGCCCGCCTGCGCGAGCAGCCGCACGACTGACGCGGTGGCGCCGCGCCGTCCCTCGGCCCGGCCGTCCGTGACCCGCGGCCCGTGGGACGGCAAGCTGTGGCCGGGATGCCTGGGGTGACCGGCCGCTCACGGTGACCGGTCGGCCGACGTGGTGGAGCGGACCGGAAGCAGGACCGGGACACCGGCACGAAGCAGGACACAGGCGTGAAGCAGGACACGAGCGTGAAGCAAGAACGAGACGCAGGACCGACAGGAGAACAGGGATGAACGCCCTTCCCGGCCAGGTGCCCCACATCGAGGCCGCCGCCGTACCGTCCGACGCGCTGCTGCTGGACGTCCGCGAGGACGACGAGTGGAGGGCCGGACGTGCCGAGGGCGCGCTGCACATCCCCATGAGCGACTTCGTCGCACGCCAGGGCGAGTTGACGGAGCGGCTGGGCGAGGGCGAGCGCGTGTACGTCGTCTGCCGGGTCGGCGGGCGCTCGGCGCAGGTCGCCGCCTACCTCGCCCAGCAGGGTGTGGACGCAGTCAACGTCGACGGCGGCATGCTCGCCTGGGAGAGCGCGGGCCGCCCCCTGGTGGGCGACAGCGACCCGGCCTTCGTCGCCTGATCCCGCGCGGGGTCTCCCGGGCTTTGCAGGGCGGGGGTGTGCGGGCCCGGCATGTCAGGCCGGCTCCCGGGTGGCCAGCAGCTCGGCCAGGGCGTCCTCGTGGGCGGCGGCCGAACCGTACGACAGCTCCCACTGCTTGGCCCAGGCGTGGAACCGGTGCAGCGGATAGTCGGTGTCGGCTCCCGTGCCGCCGTGCAGATGCTGTGCCGTCTGCACCACGCGGCGCACCCCGTCCGCGGCCCACATCTTGGCGACCGCCACGGCGGTCGGCTCCAGGCGCCATGCCGCCTGCCAAAGGGTGGCCTCCATCGCGCGCAGGTCGATGTAGCGGTCGGCGGTCTGGACGGCCACGGCCTGGAACGTCGCGACGGCGAAGCCGAACTGTTCGCGGCTGCTGACGTACGTGCTGGTCATCTCCAGCACCCTGCTGCCCAGCCCGAGAGCCAGCGCGCAGGTGCCGGTGGTCAGCAGGCGCCGCAGGTGGCCCGCGGCCTCGGGCCCCTCGACCACGTCGCGGGCCGGTACGCGGACGCCGTCCAGCCGCATCCGCGCGTAGCTCTCCCCGTTGGTGGACGCCTGTGCTTCGAGGGCGACGCCCGGGGTGTCGGCGGGTGCGAGGAAAGCCAGGAGGGGATGCCCGTCGGCCGTGCGGGCCGGGACGGCCACCACATCTGCCGTACGGGCCCACGGTACGGCCGTCTGCACGCCTTCCAGCTCCCAACCCCCGTACCAGTCCACGGACTTCGCCGCGACGGCGAGCTCCGGCGGTTCGTGGCCGCTGCCTCCGTGCCCGGCGACCGTCACCGCCAGCTCGCCGGCCGCGATCCGCGGCAGCAGCGCGGCCCTGAGCTCCGCGTGGCCGTGCTCGGCCAGGGTGAGGGCCACCGCGCCCGTCTCCAGCAGCGGGACGCGGGCCAGCACCCGGCCGGCCTCGCGCAGCGCCAGGCAGAGCGCCACCGCGTCCAGGCCCGCGCCGCCGTGCTCGGTCGGCACGGTGAGCCCGAGCAGATCCGCCCTGGCGAGCCGCCCCCACAGGTCCCGGTCGAAGTCCTGGGCGACGGTGCCGGCCGTCAGCGCCGGGCTCGGCACCGTGTCGACCGTCACCCCCGCGAAGACGCCCTGTGCCGCCTCGCGGGCCGCCTCCTGCTCCTCGCTGAAGCCGAAGTCCATGCCGTACCGCCCCCAGGGGTCGCCGTACCCGAAAGCTGATGGGCCGTCAGGTTACGGCGCGGCGCCGCACTCTGCCAGAGGGCGACCGCTCGGAACCGGGAGGCCCGCACGAGCTCCGGGGGTCGGGGAACCGTTGCGGTACGGCTCAGGCGTCGAAGTCGAGCGCCACCTCGGAGGTCGTCGGGTGGGACTGGCAGGCCAGCACGTAACCGGCCTCCACTTCCTCCTCCTCCAGAGCGAAGTTGCGGTCCATGTGGACCTCGCCCGCCGTCAGGCGGGCCCGGCAGGTGCCGCAGACGCCGCCCTTGCAGGCGTAGGGGGCGTCGGTGCGGTTCCGCAGGACGGCCTCCAGCAGCGTCTCCCCCTCGCGGACCGGCCAACTGCCGCCCCGGCCGCCCAGGGTGGCGCTCATCGTGGCGGAGGCGGCCGGGACACCGGCGGCGCCCCCGGCCGGGCGGGCCGCGGACAGAGCGAGCGAGGCGTCGGCGTGGAAGATCTCCTGATGCACCCGGGAGCGTGGCACCCCGAGCGTGCGCAGCGCCGTGGCCGCGCCCTCCACCAGACCGAGCGGCCCGCACAGGTACCAGCCGTCCATCTCGCGGACCGCGGCGGGCGACAGCAGCGCGGGCAGCAGCGCCGTCAGCCGCTCCCGGTCGAGGCGGCCGGAGGGCAGCCCGCCCTGCTGCTCCTCGCGGGAGAGGGCGGTGACCAGGTGGAAGCGGTCGGGATGACGGTCCTTGAGGTCGGCCACCTCCTCCAGGAACATCGTCGAGGCCGTCGTCCGGTCGCTGCGGAACAGGCAGAAGCGGGCCTCCGGCTCGGTCCGCAGCAGGGTGGCCGCGATGGAGAGGACCGGCGTGATGCCGCTGCCGCCGACGACGGCGGCGAACCGTCCCGGCCGCGGTGCGAGGACGAACCGGCCCGTCGGCGGCAGGACCTCGACCGTGTCGCCCTCCGTCAGCTCCTTGAGGGCGTAGGTGGAGAACTCCCCGCCCTCCACCAGCCGGATGCCCACCCGCAGCGTGGCGGGGCGGGGGTCGGCCGGGGCGCACAGCGAGTAGGTGCGGCGGATCTCCTGGCCGTGGCCCGTGGCGCGGCGCAGGGCGATGTGCTGGCCCGCCACGTATCCGTAGGTCTCCCGCAGCTCGGGCGGTACGTCGAGGGTGAGGGCGGCCGCGTCGTCGGTGAGGCGCTCGACCGACCGGACGCGCAGCGGATGGAAGACGGCCACCCCTCACACCTCCTTGAAGTGGTCGAACGGCTCCCGGCAGCTCTCGCAGCGCCGCAGGGCCTTGCAGGCGGTGGAGGAGAAGCGGCTGAGCACCGTGGTCTCGGCCGAGCCGCAGTGCGGACAGCGGACCGGCCCGGATGCCCCGGCGCCCTCCGCGGGCGGAGCCGCGGATGCGGCGGGCCGTTCCACGGCGTGGCGGGTGGGGGAGAGGCCGACCGGGACCGGGCCCCGGCCCCGGGCTCCGGCGCGGGGCGGCGCGATACCGTGCGCGGCCAGCTTGCGGCGCCCTTCCGCGCTGATGTCGTCGCTCGACCAGGGCGGGGCCAGCACGGTACGGACCTCGACCCGCTCCGCCCCGGCCGCGCGCAGCACCTGCTCGATGTCGGCGCCCATCGCCTCGATCGCGGGGCAGCCGGTGTAGGTCGGGGTGAGCTCGACCAGCAGGTGCCCGGGCTCCGGCTCGACCACCCGGCGCAGCACGCCCAGTTCGGCGAGGGTGACCACCGGGAGCTCGGGGTCGGGCACCTCGCCGGCCAGCTCGGCGAAGGGGCGGGGGCCGGGGGCGGTGCCGGCCGCGGAACGGCCCGTCACCACTGCGCCCCGGGGTGGCTGCGGTGCAGATGCTGCATCTCGGCGAGCATCCGGCCGAACGGCTCGGTGTGCACCCCCTGTCGGCCCGCCCCCGCGGACCACGCACCGTGGCGGGGGGTGTCGGGGACGGTCAGCCCGGCCCGGCCGAACACGTCCCCGATGACGGCGTCCCACTCCTGGGCCAGCTGTGGCCAGCGCACCGCGTCGAGTCCTTCGATCGGCTGGAACAGCTCGCCCGTGAACCGCCACAGCGCATCGACGGCCCGCTGGGTACGGGCATGGCTCTCGTCCGTTCCGTCGCCCAGGCGCAACGTCCACTGTTCGGCGTGGTCGCGGTGGTAGGCGATCTCGTGGACGGTCTTGGCCGCCAGCGGGAGGGTGGAGGCCAACTGGGCGTGCAGCGGCAGTTGGTAGGCGGAGAAGAAGAGCTGGCGCACGATCGTGTGCGCGAAGTCCCCGCCTGGCTGCTCCACCAACTGGCAGTTGAGGAAGGAGCGTTCCTCGCGCAGGTAGGCGATCTCGTCCTCGCTGCCGAGCACCTCGGTCAGCTCCGCGTACAGCGCACGGGCCTGGCCCAGCAGGTCCAGTGCGATGTTGGCCAGCGCCAGCTCCTCCTCCAGCACGGGGGCGTGGCCCGCCCACTCGGCGAGGCGGTGGGAGAGGACCAGCGCGTCGTCGCCGAGGGGGAGCGTGGCGGGTGCGGTGACGGGCGGCCTCGCGGGCCGGGGGGTCACGGACGGCGCGGCCGGGGAGCGGGAGTGTGCGGGCCGGGTGGTCACAGGTTCCGCACCCCCTCCGGCACCTCGTAGAACGTCGGGTGGCGGTAGGGCTTGTCGGCGGCCGGAGCGAAGAAGGAGTCCTTCTCGTCGGGTGAGGAGGCGGTGATCTCGGTGGCGGGGACCACCCACACGGAGACACCCTCCGAGCGGCGGGTGAACAGGTCGCGGGCGTTGCGGAGCGCCATCTGCGCGTCGGGGGCGTGCAGGCTGCCCGCGTGGGTGTGCGAGAGGCCGCGCCTGCTGCGTACGAAGACCTCCCACAGGGGCCAGTCGGCGCTCATGACTCAGCTCACCTTCCCGCCGACAGCGCGGCCGGCCGCGTGCTTCGCTGCGTGCTCAGCCGTGTGCTTGGCTGCGTGCGCCGCGGCTGCCTCGCGGACCCAGGCGCCGTCCTCGTGTGCCGCACGGCGGCGGCCGATCCGCTCGTCGTTGCACGGGCCGTTGCCCTGGAGGACCGCGCGGAACTCCTCCCAGTCGATCGCGCCGAAGTCCCAGTGGCCGCGCTCCTCGTTCCACCGCAGGTCCGGGTCGGGGAGGGTGAGCCCGAGGGCCTCGGCCTGGGGGACGCAGATGTCGACGAAGCGCTGGCGCAGCTCGTCGTTGGAGTGCCGCTTGATCTTCCACTCCATGGACTGCGCGCTGTGCGCCGACTCGTCGTCCGGGGGGCCGAACATCATCAGCGACGGCCACCACCAGCGGTCCACCGCGTCCTGTGCCATCGCGCGCTGTGCGTCGGTGCCGCGGGCCAGCGCCAGCAACAGCTCGTACCCCTGGCGCTGGTGGAAGGACTCCTCCTTGCAGATCCGCACCATGGCGCGGGCGTAGGGGCCGTAGGAGCAGCGGCACAGCGGCACCTGGTTGGTGATGGCCGCGCCGTCCACCAGCCAGCCGATCGCGCCGACGTCCGCCCACGTGAGAGTGGGGTAGTTGAAGATGGACGAGTACTTCTGGCGGCCGGAGTGCAGCTTGTCGAGCAGCTCGTCACGGCCGGTGCCCAGGGTCTCGGCGGCACCGTAGAGATAGAGGCCGTGGCCCGCCTCGTCCTGGACCTTGGCCAGCAGGATCGCTTTGCGGCGCAGCGAGGGCGCGCGCGTGATCCAGTTGGCCTCCGGCTGCATGCCGATGATCTCCGAGTGCGCGTGCTGGGCGATCTGGCGGACGAGGGTGGCGCGGTAGGCGTCCGGCATCCAGTCCCGCGGCTCGATGCGCTCCTCGGCGGCGACGGCCGCGTCGAAGGCGGCCTGGAGCGCCGCGGTCTCCTCGGGAGGGAGTGCGCCCGGCGCCGTGTCCGCGCCCGGACCGCCGGTGGTCCTCTCCCCCGTCCGCCCGTCGCGCGGCGGCGTCGTCACCGATGCCATACCAGCCCCCTGCTCCTCCGCTGTCCCTCCGCACCGCCGGTCCGCAGCGACCGACCGACCGATCGTTCGGTTCAAGAATGAGGTGCCCTCATCCGGCTGTCAAGAGCAGCCAGGGGCCTCTGTGGACGGCGAATGCCATGGACCCTCCGGCCGGGCTCCCGTACACCAGTAGTCTCTGAGAGTCTTCGAGGCGGACCGGTCGGTCCCGTCCCGGGCGTGGAGCCGGCCCGGCGACGGGCCAGGGAGCCGGCCGGGTGGCGGGCAGGAAGAAATGGGGAGCAGGGAGGGCATGGAGCCAGCAGCGCACCAGGTGCCCGGGACGGACAGCGCGGGGGAAACGGACGGCATGCGGGGCATCGCCGCGCTCTCCCTGCCCGCGCGGATCTTCGTCGCGATAGCCGTGGCCGTCGTCACCGTCGGAGTCGCGTTCCACGTGGCGATGGTCTTCTTGCAGACGGCACCGGAGAACACGGTCAGCAAACGGCACGCGGACCTCCTCGACTCCTACATCAACCCGGAGTTCGAACGGAACTGGAAGCTCTTCGCTCCCAACCCCCTCCAGCAGAACGTCGCCGTGCACGCGCGCGCCCGCGTCGCCGGCGGGGACGGCACCACCCGGACCACCGGCTGGGTCGATCTCAGCGCCATGGACGGCGACGCCATCCACGGCAACCCGACACCCAGCCACACCCAGCAGAACGAGCTGCGCCGCGCCTGGGAGTTCTACGCGGACAACCACGACGACAAGGGCAGGTCCTACGGGCTGCGCGGGCGGCTCTCCGAGCAGTACATCAAGCGGATCGTGATGCTGCGCTTCGGTTCCGAGCTGAACGGCGGCAGCGTGGAGCGCATCCAGGTCCGGGCCGCCGTCACCCCGGTCGCCCCGCCCGCCTGGAGCGACGAGAAGAGCGACGGCAAGACCCGGTACTCGGTGCAGCCCTGGTGGCAGGTCACCGGCGGCGACCTGCCGGGAGGTGCCGCATGAGCGCGCAGGGACGGCACCTGGTCCCCGTGCGCGCCCGCCTGGAGCGGCGCGTCTCGCGCGGGCTGGCCATGGTCACCGGGCACGCGCTCGGGCCGTACCAGACGGCGATCGTGCGCATCGGTTTCGGCGCCACCTGGCTGTTCTTCCTGCTGCGGGAGTGGCCGCACCGGCACGAGCTCTACGGCCCGGACGGGCCCTGGAGCTTCGGTCTCGGCAAGCAACTGCTGGAGACCAACCACGCCTTCACGGTGCTCATGTGGGCCGGCAACGACAGCTGGTTCGAGCTCGTCTACGTCGTCGCCCTGCTGTCCGCGGGCGCCCTGCTGCTGGGCTGGCACACCCGCGCCTCGACCGTGCTGTTCATGGTCGGCGTGCTCTCCTTGCAGAACCGCAGCGTCTTCATGGGCGACGGCGGCGACAACGTCATCCATCTGATGTCGATGTATCTGGTGCTCACCCGGTGCTCCCGGGTGTGGTCCCTGGACGCGCGACGGGCCCGTCGCGCCCGCGACCGTGCGCAGGCGGCCGGGACGGGGGAAACGCAGGAAACGCAGGGAACGGGGCAAACGGAGAAAGAGGCCGCGGCGGAGGCCGGGGCCGGTGGTGTGGTGCTGTGGTCGGTGCTCGGTGCCGTCCTGCTGGGCGCCACGATCGCGGGCGCGCTCAGCACCGGCTGGGCCTTGTGCTTCTGGGCCCTGTGGGCGGCCAACGGCGCCTGGTGGGGGCTGAACAAGGCGATCGCCGTACGCGGCGGCAGCGGGCTGCGCGAGATCCGTACCGTGGGCGACGTCCTCGCCAACCTGGCGCACAACGGCGTGCTGCTCGTCATCATGGTCGAGGTCTGCCTGGTCTACTCCACGGCAGGCTGGTACAAGATCCAGGGCAGTCGGTGGCAGGACGGCAGCGCCGTCTACTACCCGATGAACCTCGACTACTTCAGCCCCTGGCCCGATCTGAGCCACCTGTTGGCGGGCAACGGCCTCATGGTCTTCCTGGTGACCTACGGAACGGTCTTCACCCAGGTCGCGTTCCCGTTCACCCTCTTCAACCGGCGGGTGAAGAACGTGCTGCTGGCCATGATGATCCTGGAGCATCTGGGCATCGCCGTCCTCCTCGGGCTGCCGTTCTTCTCGATGGCCATGATCGCGGCGGACTCGGTGTTCCTGCCGACGGTCTTCCTCGTCTGGCTCGGCCGCCACGCCACCGCGCTGGGCGCCCGCGTACGGGGGCTGCTGCCGGGCGGCACATCCCCTGGAACATCCGGGTCAGCTCCGGGAACGGTTCCTGACGCGGCTTCCCCGGCGGCTCCCGGGACGGTCCCGGCGCCCGGAACGACGGGTGCCCGGGCCGAGTCCGGTGCGGAGCGCACGGCGCCTCACTCGGGCTCCGTGTCGTCCCGTGCGGGTGGCGCGGAGCGGCGTCCGTAGGGTGGCCGGGTGACGGAGACGGCCGAGACGGAGTGGGCGCGGCACAGCGGCGCGGGCACGGTGCTGCTGGACGGGTTCCACGCCCTCAAGCACGCCCTGCGCTTCGGAGCCCGGGTCCCGGTCGCGCTGGCGACCGACCGCCGCGCCGCCCTCTCGCTGGCCGGGGAGCTGGCGCCCGACCTGACCGACGCCCTGGGGGCGCTGGTGCGCCAGGTGCCGGAGCGGACGCTGCGCACCCTGGTGCCCCGCCTGCACCCGACGGGCGTGGCGGCCCTCGCCCTGCGGGACAGCGCGCCGTCCGTCGCGCCGGACGGCGACGCTCCGCTCGTCGTCCTCGACAACCCGCGCCACCTGGGCAACCTCGGCGCTGTCGTACGGCTGGCCGCGGGTACGGGTGCGGCCGGGGTACTGACCACCGGGGACGTCGACCCCTGGCACCCGGCCGCGGTACGTGCCGGAGCGGGTCTGCACTTCGCCGTGCCGGTGGCCCGCCGGCAGGTGGCCGAGCTGCCGCGCGGCCCGCTTCTCGCCTTCGACCCGGAGGGTGCCGACCTGCGCTCCGTGACGCTGCCCGCCGGGGCGCTGCTCGCCTTCGGCTCGGAGCGGCACGGGCTCTCGGACGGCCTGCGGGACCGCGCCGACCGGTTGGTGGCCCTCCCGATGCGGCCGCACGTCTCCAGCTACAACCTCGCCACCAGCGTCGCGATGGCGCTGTACCACTGGATGGCCGGGACGGGCCTTGGACCCGACGGGGGATGGGGCTGACGGACCCCGGACCTGCGGTCCCGGAACCGGAAGGTCCCGGAACCGGCAAGGCTGCCTAGAGGTACGGGCCGCCCGTGCGGTGCTGGGCCTCGTTGGCCTCGGCGGCCTCCTCCGGGGACATCGCGCCCGGCGGAAGCGCCCTGCGCATCTGTTCCAACTGCGCCCGGGCCGCCATCTGCTGGGCGAACAGCGCGGTCTGGATGCCGTGGAAGAGCCCTTCCAGCCAGCCGACGAGCTGGGCCTGTGCGATCCGCAGTTCGGCGTCGGTCGGAGTGGAGTCCTCGGTGAAGGGGAGGGAGAGGCGCTCCAGTTCCTCGATGAGCTCGGGGGCGAGGCCGTCCTCCAGCTCCTTGATCGAGCTGGTGTGGATCTCCTTGAGGCGGGCCCGGCTGGCCTCGTCCAGCGGCGCCGCCTTCACCTCCTCCAGGAGCTGCTTGATCATGCTGCCGATCCGCATGACCTTCGCCGGCTGTTCCACCATCTCCGTCACGGGGACCTCAGCCTGCTCATCGCCCTCCCCGTCGCCGCCCTTGGCGCCGGTACCCCCCAGAGCCATTCCGTCGGGGCCCACCACCAGGACCTGCGGCGTCTCCTGCGACTTGTCGTTGCTCGGCTGCGTCATGCCCCCATTCTGCATGCGGGCTCGGACGGCTGCCGAGCGACCCGGTCGGCGGCCGGGCGGGGCGTCGTTCAGCCGCGCCGCAGCCGCAGCGCGAGGAAGGCGAACCCCAGGCCCATGAGCGTCATGCCCGCGCCGAGCGGGAGGACCGGCAGGACCTGGCCCGAGGGCCGGGTGGCGGCGGCCACCGGCTGACCGCGCGCGTCGGTCCGCCCGTCGACGGGACCGTCCGAGGCGTACAGGTCGTGCTTGCCGATCGCCTCGTCGGGACGGCGCGGAGCGGTGAGGTCCTCGGAGGAGGACGGCGGGGGCTGCGTCTGCGCGGCACCCGGGCCGCCCGTGCCGTCCTGGTCCGCATCAGGATCCGGGTTCGCGTTCCCTCCGGGGCCCGCAGCCGCGTCCGGGTCCGGGGCTGTGCGGTTCCGTCCTTCGGGGTGCTTGTCGTGCTGCGGTGCCGTCCCCCGCGTGCCCGGTTCCTGCCGGACCTTCAGCTGTCCGCCGTGCTGCTCGCGCTGGTGGGTTTCGGGGCGCTGTCCGCTCGGGTCACGCCGCGGCTCGTGCGGCGCGGGCCTCTCCGCGGGCTCCTCCCGACGACGCATCCCCTGGCCGTCCGGCTCCTCCTGGGTGCCCTGGAGATCCGGGCGCTGTCCAAAGCCGGAACCGGATGATCCGGAGTCGTGCGGATGTGACGGCCGTGACGGCTTCGGCGGCGCTTCCCGGCCCGGGTCGTCGGGGGGCGTACCGGCGGGCGGGGGATCACCGGCCGCGTTCCGGGGAGCGGCGTCGGAGTCGTCTGAGCTGACGGTTGCCGTCGCCGACAGCAGGTGGTGCACGGTCTGCCGCGCGGAGGGCTGTGCGGCGCCCGCCAGCGCATGCTCGACGGCGGAGGGCCGCACGTAGGACGGCGGCCGGTACGACGACGGTCCGTACGGCAGGGACCGGTACGCCGTCGGCACCGCGTAGGAGTGTCCGGGGGAGGGCTCACCGTACGGGAAGCGGCCGGACGGCGGCAGGTCGCTCGGCGACGGCCCGGGGGGCGACGACGACGGCTCGTACGGCGAGTGGCCGTACGGCGAGTGGTCGTACGACGGCGGTGCCGGAGGGGTGGGCCCCGTCGGGGGCGCCGGACTCAGGGGGCCCGGCAGGTCCCTGTCGCGCAAGCTCCCACTGCCGGGGCCCGTCCCGGCGCGCTCCGGGGCCGGGCCCGTTGCCGTGCCGTCCCCGGCGAGGGCGGCAGGCGTGGGCAGGGCGAGGAAAAGGCAGGTCAACAGGGTGATTCCCCGGTTACGCCGCTGGATGTGCCCCACGAGCGTGACCCTTCCGAACGGGATGGTCCGCATACCAGTCCAGAGTCACATAAAGGGACAAATCCGGCATCATGTGCAAGCGGGACGAGGGATGCCCGCTGCTCCGCACGGCCGACAGAAGGCCGACAGAACCGGGCCTCCGCGTCCTTCGGGCACCGGGGTCTCGGCAGCGCGGCCTCCGTTCCCGCCCGCACCCTCCCTGCCCGCGGCACCGCGTGCAGCTCCCGCGCGTACAGGTCGGGGGAGCGGGCCGGTGACCGATCGACGGCGGACCGGCGGCCGGCGCCCGCCTCGCGGCGTGTCCCGCGGGCGCCGGCCGGACCGGATCACCCCGTGGCCAGCAGCAGCTTGCCGACGTGGCTGCTCTCGTCGAGGGTGCGGTGGGCCCGGGCGGCGTCCGCCATGGGGAACGTCTCGTGCACGACGGGCCGGACGCGGCCGTCCGCGATCAGCGGCCACACGTGTTCGCGGACGGCGGCCACGATCGCCGCCTTCTCGGCCGGGGGCCGGGCCCGCAGCGAGGTGGCCGTCACGGCGCCGCGCTTGGCCAGCAGGGCGCCCAGGTTCAGCTCTCCCTTGCTGCCGCCCTGCATGCCGATGACGGCCAGCCGCCCGTTGACCGCCAGCGCCTTGACGTTGCGCTCCAGGTACTTGGCGCCCATGTTGTCGAGGATCACGTCGGCGCCGACGCCGTCGGTGGCGGCGCGCAGCTCCTCGACGAAGTCCTGTTCGCGGTAGTTGATCAGGATGTCGGCGCCCAGCTCGGCGCACCGCTCCAGCTTCGCGGCCGTCCCCGCGGTCACCGCGACACGGGCCCCCACCGCCTTGGCGAGCTGGACGGCCGCGGTGCCGATGCCGCTGGAGCCGCCGTGCACCAGCAGGGTCTCCCCCGGGCGCAGGTGGGCCACCATGAAGACGTTCGACCAGACGGTGCAGGTCACCTCGGGCAGCCCGGCCGCCGTCGCCACGTCCACGCCGTCCGGCACGGGCAGCAACTGCCCGGTGGGTACCGCGACCTTCTCGGCGTAGCCGCCCCCGCCCAGCAGTGCGCACACCTCGTCGCCGACCGCCCAGCCGGAGACGCCGGGGCCGACGGCCGAGATCCGGCCCGCGCACTCCAGGCCCGGGTACGGGCTCGCGCCGGGCGGCGGGTCGTAGAAGCCCTGCCGCTGGAGGACGTCCGCACGGTTGACGGCGCCGGCCACGACGTCGACGAGGACCTCGCCCTCGCCGGGCTCCGGGTCCGGGACCTCGGCCCAGACCAGCGCCTCGGGACCGCCGGGTTCGGGAATCGTGATCGCATGCATACGGCCGACGCTACCCGGCTCCTCCCGCCTGACCCGCTCGGCCCGTGGGGGCCCGTGGGGCGGCTGCCGTACCGGGGCGGGTGTCCGGGCGGCGCGGGCGGTGGGGCCAGGCCGGACACGGGCCGGCGTAGGTGAAGCGGAGCTTCTGGTCCGGGGTCGGCACGTACGCCTGGTGGCAGCCGGTGCAGAACCAGAACCAGGAGTCGTCCTTGCCCGCCCGGGTCTCCCTGGTGTCCTTCCACAGGAGACGTTCGGGACAGTTGGGGCAGGTCGGCGGCGGATCCATCGCGTCATCGTCACGCCTGGCGCCGCGCCGGGCGCCGCCCGCGCACCACAGTCACCTGAAGGGATGAGCCGGTGGCCCCCACGGCGGCGCCGCTCGCCACGGTGGGGGCCACCGGGCCGTCAACGCTGGTCGCTCCTGCGCTCGTCCGGCTCGGGCAGGACCCGCGACGCGCGGTGGATGACCACGAGCCGGTCGGTGAGCTGGAGAGCGACGGCCTCCGGGTCGTCGTAGGCGAGTATCCGGTGGCCGCGGACGACGGAGACGACCAGGTCGTCGCACTCCCGCGGCGAGCGGCCCGCCTCGGCCTTGGTGACGGGCCGCTCCTTGAGGTCCAGCCCGCTGCCCTGCTGGATGAGATCCTCTATCACCGAGCTGGCGTTGGGGCTGTGCATCGCCAGCCCGAGCAGCCGCCCGGCGGCGCTCGCGCTGGTGATGACCTGGTCGGCGCCCGACTGCCGCAGCAGGGGGGCGTTCTCCTCCTCGCGCACCGCGGCCACGATCTTGATGCGCGGGTTGAGCTGCCGCGCCGTGAGTGTCACCAGCACCGAGGTGTCGTCCCGCTGCGGTGCGATGACGATCTGCCGGGCACGCTGCACCTCCGCCCGGACGAGCACCTGGCTGCGGGTGCCGTCGCCCTCGACGCCGGCGAACCCCTCGGCGTTGGCCGCCTTCACCGTCGCCGGGTGCGCGTCGATGACGACGACCTGGTCGCGGCTGAGCCCGGTGGACAGCAGCGTCTGGATGGCCGAACGGCCCTTGGTGCCGAAGCCGACGACGACGGTGTGGTCGCGCAACGCGGACCTCCAGCGGTTCAGGCGCCACTGCCGACGGGTGCGGTCCGTCAGCGCTTCGAGGGTGGTGCCGATGAGAATGATCAGGAACAGCACGCGCAGCGGCGTGATGACGAGGGTGTTGACCAGGCGCGCGCTGTCCGACCCCGGGGCGATGTCCCCGTATCCGGTCGTCGAGAGCGTGACCGTCGTGTAGTAGAGGCAGTCCAGGAACGTCAGGTGGCCGTCGACGTCGTCCACGTAGCCGTCCCGGTCCAGGTAGACCAGCAGCACCGTCACCCACAGCACGCCGAACGCCGCCAGCAGCCGCCGCACGACCTGCCGCAGCGGGGAGATGTCCAGGCGCGGCAGCAGCACCGAGCCCTGCCGCTCCTCCTCGTCGTCGTCGCCGGTCCCGCTGTCGGCCCGCGAGGAGCGCAGCCGCCTCACCACGGGAGTTCCAGCACCGGTACGTCCTCCCCGGGCGCCGCACCACCGGGCGGCACCACGGCCAGCGCCTCGCAGGACGCGACGCCGCGCAGCATGGCCGGGCCCGCGTAGCGCAGCGGCTGGATACGGGCCCGGATGCCGGAGCCCTCGTGCCGTACGGGCACCAGCCGGGTGTCCCGCGGGTGGCCCGGCACCTCGGCGCCCAGTGTGGCCGCCCGCAGTTGCGGCTCGGCGCGCCCGCCGAGCGCGCGCAGCAGGGGGGCCGCCAGGGTCATCAGCCCGGACAGCGCGGCCAGCGGGTTGCCCGGCAACCCCACCAGGAAGCGGGACCCCGGGCCCGCCGCCTCCCCGGGCGCGGCCCCCGTCCCTGCCGGTGCTGCCTCAGCGCCCGTAGCTCCCGCCGCGCTGTCGGGACCGAGTGCGGCCAGCAGCATCGGGTGTCCCGGCCGGACGCGGACGCCGTGCACGAGGAGGCGGGCGCCCAGCCGGTGCAGCGTCGGTTGCAGGTGGTCGACGGGCCCCTCCGCGGTGCCGCCGGTCGTGACGACCACATCGGCCGTCGTGCCGGACACCGCCTCGAACAGCGCCTCCTTGTCGTCCCCCAGCAGCCGGGTGACGGTCACGTCGGCGCCCAGCGCCGTCAGCCACGGCTCGACCATCGGGCCGAGCGCGTCCCTGATCCGGCCGTCGCGCGGCAGGCCGCGGTGCAGCAGCTCGTCTCCCAGGACGAGCACCTCGACGCGCGGTCGCGGCACCACCTCCAGCTCGTCGTAGCCGGCAGCCGCCGCCAGGCCGAGCACGGCGGGCGTGACGGCCGTCCCCGCGCGCAGCAGCGTGTCCCCGGTACGGCACTCCTGGCCGCGCGGCCGGATGTCGGTACCCGGCTGCGGGGCGGCGGCGGTACGCAGCCGCGCGGCGCCGACCCGCTCGGCCGCCTCCCGGCGGAGCACGGCACTGGTACCGGACGGGACACGGGCACCCGTGGCGATACGGAGGGCCTCCCCGTCGCCGAGCTGCGACGGCTCGGAGCGGTCGCCCGCCAGGATGCCGGGCCGCTCACTGCCGTCGGAGTCCCGCGCCAGCTCCCACGGGCCGGGGCCGGAGACGGCCCAGCCGTCCATCGCGGACGTGTCGAACGGCGGCAGGTCCGTGAGGGCCCGCAGCGGGGCCGCCAGCGTGTGCCCGAGCGCACGGTGGAGAGCGAGCGTGGCGGGCGGCGCCGCCGTGGCGCAGGAGGCCGCCCGGCCGACCGCCTCCGACCAGGTGGGTGCCGCCTCCGGCGCACCACGCCGCCTGCGCCGCGCGTGCGGGCCGTGGCTCACCTGGGGGCCGTCGGCGTCCTCCGCGGAGCAGCCGCCGTGGGACATGTGGGCGGCTGCGGAGCCGGACCCCGCGCCGCCCTGCTCGGGCCCGCCCGGGTGGTGCTCCCGGCCCTGCCGCCCCGCACCGGACGCGGGACCGCCCGGCCCCGCACCGGTCTCGCTGCCGTCCGCGCCGGGTTCACCGCCGTGCACGCCGTGGCCGCTCGGTGCGCCGTTCCGGCCGGGTGTGCCGTACTCGTCGGCGTGCCCGGCGTGCCCGGCGTGCCCGGCGTGCCCGGCGTGCCCGGCGTGGTCCTCGGGCCCGCCGCTGCCGCCGCGCCCCTCTGCTTCGCCGTGCTCGCTCCAGTCGATACGGCGGATCCGCTTCAGGCGGGGTGCGGGAGGTGGTTCCGGCCTGGTGCGGCCGCTGTTGGCGAGGGCGATGGCCTCGTCGAGTTCGTCGGATCCGCTCATCGTTCGTCTGCGTTTTCCGAGGTTTCCGAGGTTTGCGAGGTTTCCGAGGGTTTCGAGTTTTCCGAGGGTTTCGGGTGTTCCGCGTTTCCCGAGCCCCCCGCGTCTCCCGGGGTTTTCGAGTTGTCCTTCTCCGGGCTGTCCCCGGCCGCCGTCTCGTCGGCCCAGCGCTCGGCGAGCCGGGCCGCGCGGGACGCCGCGCGGGCGACGTCCTCGGGCGAGCCGTCCGCCCGCGCTGCCGCGTACCCCACCAGGAAGGTGGTGAGCGGCGCGGCCGGGCGCGCGACACCGTGCGCCGCGTCCCGGGCGAGATCCAGCAGCACAGCGGTGTCCACGTCGAGATCGATGCCCAGTTCGGCCTTGACTGCACCCATCCATTCATCCAGCACGGTGTCATGCTCCCTGATCCGCGCCCGCGCCGTGGCGATGTCCTCCCAGGTGTCGCAGTCCGAGGCGGCGACGGCGACGGGCGGGGCGGTGGACGGTGTCACCCGGTGCAGTTCCAGCCCCTCCAGCACCATACGCAACGGCAATCCGGACAGCTGACCGTACTCCGTGCGCAGCAACGCGAGTTCACGGCGGAGCGGTTCCAAGCGGTAGGCGGCCAGCAGGGGTTGTTCCCGCCCGTCGTAGGCGACGGCCGCTTCCGCGTCCTGGGGGACGGCCAGCAGCGTGTGCACCGTCTCCCTGTCCAGGAAGGGCAGGTCCGCCGAGACGACGAGCACGAGGTCCGGCGCGACCGGGGCAGCGGTTTCCGGCGCGGCGTCCGCAGCGGCCATCGGCGCGGCGGCTGCAGTCCTCTTCGGCGCGGCGTCCGCAGCCGTCTTCGGCGCGGCACCGCTGTGCTCGGCAAGCGCGCACACGCCCGCGTGCAGGGCGGCCAGCGGGCCGCCGCCCGGTGGATCCTCGCGCACCCAGCCGACCGGGCGGTACGTCGCGCGACGCGGGCCCACCACGACGGTGGACGCCGCGTCGGAGCATGCCGCGAGGACCCTGTCGAGCAGGGTCCTCGCGCCGACGGTGACAGCCGGTTTGTCCGCGCCCCCGAGCCGGCCGGCAGCGCCGCCCGCCAGTACGAGCGCGGCGTACGGCCGGCCGCGCACCGTGCCCTCGCGCCCCGGCGGGGCGGTGGGCGGTCGCGTGGTGCCGGGTGGTCCGGGAGCGTCGGATGGTGGTCTGGAAGCCTGCGTCACGCCTCAGAGCGTACGGAGGAGCCGAACCGGTTGCTCCACGCAGTCCGCGACGAAGCGCAGGAAGCCCCCTGCCGTGCCGCCGTCGCACACCCGGTGGTCGAAGGTGAAGGAGAGCTGGACGACGTCCCGCACCGCCAGCTCGTCGTCACCGACCACCCAGGGTCTGCGGGCGATGCGGCCCACGCCGAGCATCGCGGCCTCCGGATGGTTGATGATCGGTGTCGAGCCGTCCACCCCGAAGACGCCGTAGTTGTTCAGCGTGAAGGTGCCGCCCGTCAGCTCCGCAGGGGAGAGCGTGCCCTCCCGGGCCGCCTCCGTCAGCCGGGACATCTGCGCGGTGAGCTGCTCGGCGGACAGCGTGTGCGCGTTCCGCACGACGGGAACGACGAGCCCCCTGTCCGTCTGTGCGGCGAACCCGAGATGCACCTCGGGCAGGACGACGATCTCCTGCGCCGCGGTGTCCACGGTCGAGTTCAGCTCCGGGAACCGGACCAGCGCCGCCGTGCAGAGCCGGGCGAGCAGCGCCAGCAGCGAGACGGGTGCCTCCGGCCGGTTCGGGCCCGACGAGGCGTTCATCCGGCGGCGCGCGGCGAGGAGTTCGGTCGCGTCGGCGTCCACCCAGCAGCTCGCGTCGGGGATCTCGCGGCGGCTGCGGGAGAGCCGTTCGGCCGCCGTCCGGCGCATCCCCCGCAGCGGGATACGGCGCGCACCCGGTGCACCGCCGGTCGCCCCGTCCCCGACGGCCTGGCTGCCGGCAAGGCTCCCGCCCACGGACGGCTGCCCGCCCGGTGCCTGAGCGGCGCGCACGGCACGCTCCACGTCGGCGCGGAGGATCAGCCCGTCCGGACCGCTCCCCCGCAGCTCCCGCAGGTCCACGGAGTGCTCACGTGCCAGGCGGCGCACGAGCGGTGAGATGACGGGCACCGGCGCGGACGCCCGCACGGCGGTGCGGTCAGCCCGGTGGGACGTCCCACCGGACGAGCCGTCGACACAGGCGCCGGGTGTGCCGCCGGGTGCCCCGGTGGGCGTCCCGGCCGGCGGCGCGGTGACCCGGGGGCGGCGCGCGGCTGCCGGGGCCGTCCCGTAGCCGACCAGCACGTTGCCCGAACCGTCGACGTGCTCCCCCTCCGGCTCCCGGCCCGCGCCGGGCCCCCCTTCCGCGTCCGGAGCCGTGCCCGCCTCCCGGCCCGCCTCGCCCGTCGTCGGGCCGTCCGCAGGTTCCGCCGCCTCGGGGCTCACCGCGACGGTGACCAGCGGGGCGCCCACCGCGACCTCGTCGCCCTCACCGGCCGCGTGCGAGGTGACGACCCCCGGGTAGGGGCACGGGACCTCGACCAGCGCCTTGGCGGTCTCCACCTCGACCACGGGCTCGTCGATCCGGACGGTGTCACCGACCGCCACCAGCCACCTGACGACCGTCGCCTCGGTCAGCCCCTCGCCCAGGTCGGGCAGCGCGAACTCGCGTACCACGCCCATCAGAACGCGCCCCCGCCCTGGTCGGGACTCCCCTGCTGACTGGTCCAGCCGCTCTCCCACTGGAGGCGCGCGACGGCGTCCAGGACGCGGTCGACGCCGGGCAGGTGGTGCCGCTCCAGCATGGGGGGCGGGTAGGGGATGTCGAAGCCGGCGACCCGCAGCACGGGCGCCTCCAGGTGGTGGAAGCAGCGCTCGGTGATCCGGGCGGCGATCTCTCCGCCCGGCCCCGCGAAGCCGGGCGACTCGTGGACGACCACGGCGCGCCCTGTGCGCCGTACGGAGGCGACGACCGTCTCCTCGTCGAACGGCACGAGGGAACGCAGGTCGATCACCTCCAGGTCCCACCCCTCCGCATCGCCGGGACCCTCCTCCCGCGCGGCCTCGGCGGCCTCCAGGCACACCGGTACGGACGGCCCGTAGGTGATCAGGGTGGCGGAGGTGCCGCGGCGCCGGACGACGGCCCGGCCGATGCCCGGCACCTCCTCGGGGGACTCGGGGTCCCAGTCGGCCTTCGCCCAGTAGAGCCGCTTGGGTTCGAGGAAGACCACCGGGTCGTCGGAGGCGATCGCCGCGCGGAGCAGCCCGTAGGAGTCGGCCACGGTGGCCGGGGTGACGACGTGCAGCCCGGGGGTGGCCATGTAGTACGCCTCGGACGAGTCGCTGTGGTGCTCGACGCCCCCGATGCCGCCGCCGTAGGGGATGCGTACCGTCAGCGGCATGGGCATCCGTCCGCGCGTGCGGTTGCGCATCCGGGAGACGTGCGAGACGAGCTGTTCGAACCCGGGGTAGGCGAACGCGTCGAACTGCATCTCCACGACCGGCCGCAGCCCGTACATCGCCATTCCGACAGCGGCGCCGAGAATGCCCGCCTCCGCCAGCGGGGTGTCCGCGCACCGCTCCGGGCCGAACTCGGCCGCCAGGCCGTCCGTCACCCTGAAGACCCCGCCCAGGGCGCCGACGTCCTCCCCGAGCACATGCACGTCCGGATCCTCCGCCATGGCGTCCCGCAGGGCCCGGCCCAGCGCCTGCCCCAGCGCCACGGGTTTCCTGTCCTCGGCGGCGCCCGCGCCGGGCGTCCGCCGCACTGCGGTGCTCATCGAACGGCCTCCCCCGCGCTCGCTCCCGTGCCTGGAGGGGTCCCTGTGTCCGCCCCCGCGGCGGCCGCTGCCTCGGCGGCGAGCTCGGCCCGCAACCGGTCGGCCTGCTCGCGCAGCTGCGGTGTCGGTTCGGCGTACACATGGGCGAACAGTTCCAGCGGATCCGGTGAGACGTCCTGGTGCATCCGGGTGCGCAGGGCGGCCGCCTCCCGTTCGGCCGCCTCCCGCACCTGCTGGACGCCCTTCTCCTCCAGCAGCCCGCGGCGGCGCAGCTCCTCCTCCACCAGCGTCACCGGATCGTGCGCCCGCCAGGCTTCGACCTCGTCGTGCGTGCGGTAGCGGGTCGCGTCGTCGGCGTTCGTGTGTGCCTCCAGGCGGTAGGTGACGGCCTCCACGAGCGTGGGGCCGCCGCCGGTACGGGCCCGCTCCAGCGCCTCGGTGAGCACCTCGTGCACGGCCGCCGCATCGTTGCCGTCCACCAGCCGTCCGGGCATGCCGTACCCGACCGCCTTGTGCGCCAGCGACGGCGCCGCGGTCTGCTTGGCCAGCGGTACGGAGATGGCGAAGCCGTTGTTCTGCACCAGGAAGACCACCGGGGCCCGCCAGACAGCGGCGAAGTTCAACGCCTCGTGGAAGTCGCCCTCGGAGGTGCCGCCGTCCCCCACCAGGGCGAGAGCGGCGACCGCGTCCCCCTTCAGCCGTGCGGCGTGCGCCAGCCCCACCGCGTGCGGCAACTGGGTGGCCAGCGGGGTGCTCAGGGGGGCCACGCGGGTCTCGTGCGCGTCGTAGCCGTGGTGCTGGTCGCCGCGGAGCAGGGAGAGCACCTCCACCGGGTCGAGCCCGCGGGCGACGGCGGCGAGGGTGTCGCGGTAACTGGGGAAGAGCCAGTCGCGCTCGTGCAGGGCGAGCCCTGCGGCGACCTGGCAGGCCTCCTGCCCGCGGGACGAGGGGTAGACGGCGAGCCGGCCCTGCCGGGTCAGCGCGGTGGCCTGCTCGTTGAACCGCCGCCCGTGCACCAGCGCGGCGTACAGGCGCTGCAGCAGCTCCGGGTCGGGTACGGAAGGGGCCCCGGCACCGGAGGGCTCCGGCCGGCCCTTGCCGTCGCCCCGGCCCCCGCCCTCGTCGTCGGCCCCGGGGGAGAGCGGCGGCGCCGTCCGGCCGAGCACCCGGTAGGGCTCGGCGTCGGGCAGCAGGGGAGCCGCGTCGGTGCGGGGCCGCCAGGACGGGGGAGGCGCGGGGGCGTAGGTACCTGGCTGCTCTAGAACCGTCATGACGAGCACCTCCTCGTGCGGCGGGCTGCCGCGCACCGCGGGCGGGATGCACCGCACGGCACACGTCTGGCGCGCCGGCCTGCCGATGGCCGTACCACCGACAGGCCGGGACGGTGACCGTGTGGGCCACCCCTACCGATTGTTCGGTCGCCGGCACATTTTGGCTACGGGTGACCCCAGCCTGTGGACAAACGGGCCGCAGAACCGTTCGATGACCGCAGAGTGTCCACACAGGGGAGGTGGCGGACCGTGCCGGATGAACAGATGGCCCACGGGCCGGAGGGGCCGGGCCCCGCGCCGGAACCCCGCCCCGCGGCGCGCCCGCTCGACGCGATCGACCGGGACATCCTGCGGCTGCTCCGCGCCGACGGCAGGGCCTCCATCCGGTCCGTGGCCGAACGGGTGCACGTCTCCCGTGCCAATGCCTACGCCCGCATCAACCGGCTGATCGACGACGGCGTGATCCGCGGATTCAGCGCCCGTATCGACCAGGAACGGGCGGGCCACGGGGCCTCGGCCTACATCACCCTCAAGATCGTCCAGAACTCCTGGCGCAGCGTCCGCGAGAAGCTCCAGGAGCTCCCTGGTGCCGCGCACATCGCGCTGGTCAGCGGCGACTTCGACGTGCTGCTGCTGGTGCACACACCGGACAACAGGGCGCTGCGGGACCTGGTCCTCACCCGTCTGCAGTCGTTCCCCGAGGTGCTGAGCACCCGCACGCTGCTGGTGTTCGAGGAGACGGATCTGGAGCCCGCACCCCGGTGACCACGGCCCGGCGCCCTCAGTGGATGCGCAGCCCCGCGAAGGCGGTGCGGACCACGGCGTCGGCGACCTCCGCACTCGTGGCACCGGCCCCGCCGCCCTGGCCCGGGGCACCACTGCCGAGGCCGGACACGCCGTTGCCCGGGTCGGGTGCGGTGCGGTCGGGGCGGTACCACTCCGCGATCGAGTTGATCATGCCGAACAGCAGCCGGGTCGCCAGCCGCGCGTCCACGTCCTTGCGCAGGTCACCCTCGGCGGTCGCCTGCTTGACCAGCTCGGCGACCCGCTGGTCGAACTCGCGGCGGCGCCCCATCGCCCACACCTCGGTCCCGGTGTTGCCCCGCACCCGCAGCAGCAGCGTCACGTACGGCAGCTCCGTCATCAGGACCTCCACCGTCCGGCGGGTGACGTGCTCCAGCCGGTCCACCGCACGGCCCTCACGGGCCGCGGGCTCCTCCAACACCGCGAACAGGCCGTCCAGCGCCCTGCTTATCGCCCGGCGCAGCAGCTCCTCCTTGCCCCGCACATGGTGGTAGATCGAGGACTTGGAGATGCCGGCCGCCTGGGAGAGGTGCTCCATCGAGGTGCCGTCGTAGCCGCGCTCGTTGAACACCCGCACGGCGACGGAGAGCAGCGAGTCGGGTGTGTACGTGTCGCGCTTGACCGTGGGCATGCGGCCGATGCTAGCCGGGGCGTCCCGAGCCCCTTTTCCGGAGGCCCGGGGAAGGTCCGGCGAGGTCCGGGAGGAGTTTTCCACAGGCTGGGGGACCCCCTTGCACCGACCGATCGTTCGGTAGCAGTATCGGTCGCGTGAGCGGCTCCGGCAACGCCGCGCACGCCGCCGTCGCCCTCGTCGCCGTCGCTCGCCGCCGTCGCCACCCGCACCCCGTCCCAGCTCAGCGAGGAGTTGGTCCGCGTGACCACCGGTACCGGAACGACCACTGCCCAGCTCGTCGACACCCACCGCCCGACCCTGGACCGGGCCCTGGAAGCCATCCGCGACCGGCAGTTCTGGAGCCCGCACCCCGAGCACCCCAAGGCGTACGGCCAGGGGGCGGCCGAGGAGGGCAAGGCGGCCTTCGACGCGCTGCGCGGCAACCGGTTCGAGCTGCCGGGCCAGCCGGTGTCCGGCAGTTGGGTGTCCGGCGAAATCTCCCCGTACGGACTGGAGCTGGACATCTCCTACCCCCGCGCGGACGAGGGGGCGATCGACGCCCTGCTGCCCGTCATGCGGGCGAGCCTGCCGGCCTGGCGCGAGGCGGGGCCGCTGGTGCGGGCGGCGGTGTGCCTGGAGATCCTCGCCCGGATCAGCGCCCGCACCCATGAGTTCGCCCAGGCCGTGATGCACACCAGCGGCCAGGCCTTCACCATGGCGTTCCAGGCGGGCGGCCCGCACGCGCAGGACCGCGGCATGGAGGCGGTGGCCTATGCGTACGCGGAGCAGATGCGCACACCTGAGCGGGTGCACTGGGAGAAGCCGCAGGGCAAGCGCGAACCGCTGCGGGTGACGAAGGAGTTCACCCCCGTCGGCCGCGGGGTCGCCCTGCTGATCGGCTGCAACACCTTCCCCACGTGGAACGGCTTCCCCGGCTTCTTCGCCTCCCTGGCCACCGGCAACGCCGTGCTGGTCAAGCCGCACCCCAGGGCGGTCCTGCCGCTCGCTCTGACCGTGCGGATCGCCCGCGAGGTCCTCACCGAGGCCGGGTTCCCCGCCGACCTGGTCGCGCTGGCCGCCGAGGCGGAGGGCGACGGCATCGCCAAGGACCTGGCCACCCGCCCCGAGATCCGCGTGATCGACTACACCGGCGGCTCCGCCTTCGGCGAGTGGCTGGAGACCCACGCCCGCCAGGCCCGCGTCCACACGGAGAAGGCGGGCGTCAACACGGTCGTCATCGACTCCACGGACGACTACGCGGGCATGCTCGCCAACCTCGCCTTCTCCCTCTCCCTCTACAGCGGCCAGATGTGCACCACCCCGCAGAACCTGCTGATCCCGGCCGCCGGCATCCGTACCGACGACGGCCACAAGAGCTACGCGGAGGTGACGGCCGACCTCGGCGCGGCAGTCGAGAAGCTGCTCGGTGACGACACCCGGGCCAACGCCCTGCTGGGTGCGCTGGTGAACGAGGGCGTGCGTGAGCGCCTCGCCACGGCCCCCTCACTGGGCCAGGTCGCCCTGGCCTCCCGAGAGGTGGCGCACCCGGAGTTCCCCGGTGCCGTGGTCCGCACCCCCGTGATCGTCGAGCTGGACGGCACCAAGCAGGAGGAGGACGCGCCCTACCTGCACGAGTGCTTCGGCCCGGTCTCCTTCGCGGTGGCCGTCGGCTCCACCGACGAGGCCCTGGAGCTGCTCGGCCACACCCTGCTGACCAAGGGCGCCATGACGGTCTCCGCGTACACCACCTCGCCCCAGGTGGCCCGCCGCGTGGAAGAGGTCTGCTTCGAGGAGCCGGCCCAGCTCTCGCTGAACCTCACCGGCGGCGTCTACGTCAACCAGACGGCCGGCTTCAGCGACTTCCACGGCTCCGGCGGCAACCCCGCCGCCAACTGCACCCTGTGCGACGGCGACTTCGTCTCCGGCCGCTTCCGCGTGGTGGAGGTACGGCGCATGACGGAGTGACGACGAGCGGGTGCGCCCTCGCCGGGCCGGGGCCGCACAGGGGCGTGCCCCCGGGCGTGGCCCGGGGGCACGGGTGGAAGGGGCGTCCGGAAGCGGACCGGAGGGGCCGGAAGGGGACCCGGGTGGTCAGTCGCCGGGCTGGCCGGTGGAGACCGTCAGGTCGACCTTGTCCTTCTTCGGGTTGAAGTCCTCCAAAGAGGTGGGGTTCTGGTCGAGGACCTGGTTCTTGCCGAAGACGTTCTCGTCCTCCATGGTGACCTCACCCAGCTTCCAGTCGGCGGCCCGGAGGCAGGCCTTCACCGAGGTGAGGTCCTTGTGGGTCAGGTCCGGGATCATGACGTTGCCGTTGTGCTCGTAGGTCTCGGTCGCCTTCGTGCACTTGTCCTTCTCGATGGTCAGGCTCTTGTCGGGACCCGTGAAGCCGCCCTTGCCGGAGTCGTCGTCGCCCGAGCCGCTGCCGCCGGGGTCGGCGGGGGCGCTGGACTTGTCCTTGGCGGCGGGCTTCGAGTCGGGCTCGTCCCCGTCGCTGCCCGTGAGCACGACGATCATGAAGACGAGGGCCACGACGACGGCGACCGCGGCGAGTCCGTACCCGGCCATGGCGCCCGGTGACATCTTCCTGCCAGGACCGCCGCCGTGTCCCTGGCCGCCGGCGCCGCCGGCGGCGTTGATCGTGTAGGGCGGCGGGGTGGCGGGCCCGCCGGGACCGTAGGAGGACTGCGGGTAGCCGTAACCGGCCTGCGGGCCGGGCTGGGTGGGCGGCGGCGGGGTGGAGGGCCCGAAGCCGCCGCTGTGGTACGGGCCGGGCTGGGTGGGTGCCTGACTGTGCGCCTGCGGCTGGTACGGCGTCTGCACCGCGGCCCCGCCCTGCTGCGGCTGGGAGTTGGCGTCCACGGGCGGGAAGACGGCCTGCCCGACACCGGCACCGCTGGCCGGCGGGCCGCCGCTGATGATGATGGGCGAGGTGCCCGAGGCGAGACCGGCGCCGCCGATGCGCGTGATCTCGTCGTGCATCGAGTCGGCGGACGGGAAGCGCTCGTTGGGGTTCTTCTTCAGCGTGCGGGCGACGAGCGCGTCCACCGCCGGCGGGATGGACTGGTTGATGGAGGAGGGGGCGACCGGCTCCTCCTGGACGTGCGCGTAGGCGATGGCCAGCGGCGAGTCCGCGTCGAAGGGCAGCCGCCCGGTGAGCAGCTCGAAGAGCATGATGCCGACGGAGTACAGGTCGGAGCGGGCGTCCACACCGCGCCCCAGCGCCTGCTCGGGCGAGAGGTACTGGGGGGTGCCGACGACCATGCCGGTCTGTGTCATGGACGTCACGCCGGACTGCATGGCGCGGGCGATGCCGAAGTCCATGACCTTGACCACGCCGCGCTTGGTGAGCATCACGTTGCCGGGCTTGATGTCCCGGTGGACGAGGCCCATCTCGTGGCTGACCTCAAGGGCTGCCAGCACATCACCGGTGATCTTCAGCGCCTTGTCGGAGGGCATCGCGCCGTGCTGGGCGACGTCCTCGTCGAGGACGGTGCGCAGCGGCTTGCCCTCGACGTACTCCATGACGATGTAGGGCACCATCGCGCCGTCGATCTCGTCCTCGCCGGAGTCGAAGACGGACACGATGTTGGTGTGGGTCAGCTTCGCCACGGACTGGGCCTCGCGGCGGAAGCGCTCGCGGAAGGACTGCTCACGGCCGAGCTCGGTGTGGAGTGTCTTGACCGCGACCTGCCGGTCCAGGACGGAGTCGTAGGCGAGATAGACGGAGGCCATCCCGCCGGCGCCGAGCAGGGAACGGAGCTGGAACCGTCCTCCGCCGACCATGCGGCCCAAGTAGTTGCCGGCCGCCTGTGCGCCGTCGTCGCTCATCTGACTGCTTCCCCCTCGGCGGCGCTGCCCCCGTGCAGGTACGTTGAGTGATCCTCTTGACCGTGATACTGGCCCAAGTCTGCCCGGGGGCTCGGTCACGTCAAGTTCGTTGCCCGTTCCGTGACCGAATGCGCATACGCCCTCCGCGAGCGAGGTGCGTCACACGTCGCCGGGCGGCGTCGTCCGTCGTCGCGGCGTGGCGCGGGCTCGCACGCGCGGCGTCCCGAGCGGGTCCACCGAGCGTAGAGGGTGGGGCTGTGCGCCCTCGCGGTGGGTCACCCGCTGTGCACGCCGCACCCCACCGGAGACCTCGACCGCGGGGTGCCGGGCGCCCCGCGAGCGGAGCCCCCCACGGAGGCCCGGGCGCGGCCGCGGGTGTGCGCGAGGTCGCACGCAGGTGTGCGCGGGGTCGCGGTGGGCGCCGGTTTCCGGGTGTGTGCCGGGCGGGAAGGGCGCTCGGCGGGTGGCGGGGGCCTGGTCACGGGGGTGGTCCGCAGCCAACTTGCGGGGCCGGTGCGTCAGCTTGTTGGATGCGACGGGCGTAGCTCGTATTCCGTCCCATCCACCCACCCCCCGCGTGCCTGTAGCCTCCTTGGGGGGAGTATCCACCGCGCGAAGTCCGCGGATTCGAATCGACGGCGAGGACTGATGGCACAGACGCAAGCCGCCGGGGGCCCTTCGGACCCCGACGCGACGGGCGGCGGCTCCCTGCCCGATTCGCCGGAATTGTGGGGCAACAACGGCCTGGTCGGCGACGGCAGGTACCGCCTGACGCACCGCCTCGGCCGCGGTGGCATGGCCGAGGTCTTCGGCGCCGAGGACCTGCGCCTGGGCCGTACGGTCGCGGTCAAGCTGCTCCGCGCGGACCTGGCCGAGGACCCGGTGTCCAAGGCCCGCTTCACGCGCGAGGCCCAGTCCGTCGCCGGCCTCAACCACCACTCCGTCGTCGCGGTCTACGACTCCGGTGAGGAGCTGATCGGCGGCAACATCACGCCGTACATCGTGATGGAGCTCGTCGAGGGCAGCACGATCCGTGACCTGCTGCTGACCGCGGACGCTCCGCCGCCGGACCAGGCGCTGATCATCGTCTCGGGAGTGCTGGAGGCGCTGGCCTACAGCCACCAGCACGGCATCGTGCACCGCGACATCAAGCCCGCGAACGTGATCATCACGCGGGGCGGCGCGGTGAAGGTGATGGACTTCGGCATCGCCCGCGCCCTGCACGGGGCGTCGAACACCATGACGCAGACCGGCATGGTGATGGGCACCCCGCAGTACCTCTCCCCGGAGCAGGCGCTCGGCAAGACCGTCGACGCGCGCTCCGACCTGTACGCGACCGGCTGCCTGCTGTACGAGCTGCTCACACGGCGCCCCCCGTTCACCGGCGAGACCCCGCTGTCGGTGGTCTACCAGCACGTGCAGGACGACCCGGTGCTGCCGTCCCAGGTCTCCGACGCGGTGCCGCCGGAGCTGGACGGGCTCACGATGCGCGCGCTGGCCAAGGAGCCGGACGACCGGTTCCAGACGGCCGAGGAGATGCGCGGGCTCACCCAGTACGCGCTCCAGATGCTGCACGAGCAGGGCGGGCACACCGGCGGTCTGTGGAACACCGGACCGACCGAGCACTACGGCGCGGCGACCGCTGCCATGGGGGTGGCGGGCGCCGGCGCGCGGCCGCACCCCTCGCACTCCGACACCTCGCAGATGGGTGCCCCGCTGCTGGCGGGCCCGCGCGACGACGACGGGGGCTTCGAGGGCGGTCACCGCGGCGGCGGCCGCGGTGGCGGCGGCAGCAAGGGCTTCACGTACGCGCTGGTTGCCTTCCTGGCGGTCATCGCGATCGCGGGCGGCATCTTCTTCGCGGTCAACCAGGACAGCGACGACAGCAGCAACAAGCCCGACAAGCCGACCAAGAGCACGACCGAGCCGAAGGACAAGAAGTCCAGCCACGGCCCCGATCCGTCCCCGACGGAGACGGAGCAGGACCAGCCGGGCACCGACGAGGGCGGCACCGGCGACTATTCGCCCACCGACCGGCCCTCCCAGACCACCCCGAGCAACACCCAGCCCAGCGAGACGCAGCCCTCCGACACGGGCGACCCGTCGCAGTCGGACAACGGCGGCCACCACGGCGGCGGCAACGGCGACGGTGGCAACGGCGGCAAGCCGACCAAGACGCAGTCGCCTCCCCCGGGCGGCAACGACGACGGCGGCGGCGACAACGACTCGGGCGGCAACGGCGGCCTCGTGTCCGGTGCCGACGGCGGCGCCGACGACGAGTAGCCCTCGGGCCCGCGCCCCGCGGCGGACCGCCGTCCGTGAGCGGGGATCGACCGTTCGTCCACCCGCGGTTGACGTAGGGGACCGCGGGGTCGCGCGGCGCTCTACGATGCGGCCGTGCAGCCGTCTTCCCGCCTCCTCACCGAGGGCACGCTCGGCTCCCTGCTGCGGCGCTACGACGGGGTGGGGGACCCGGTGGCCTGCGAGCCCGTCTCGCACGGCCTGCTCAACCGCGGCTACCGGCTGACGACGACCCGGGGCCGCTACTTCCTCAAGCACCACCTCGACGACCGCTCCGCGCGCTCCCGAATCGAGCGCCAGCACCGGGTGACGGCGCGGCTCGGAGCGCGCGGGCTGCCCGTGGTGCCGGTGGTGGAGCGGAGCGACGGGCGGACCGTGGCACTGGTGGGCGGGCGCTGTTACGCGCTGCACCCGTGGATCGAGGGCAGCCACCGGCACGGCAGCGAGCTGTCCACGGGCCAGTCCGGTGCCCTCGGCGCCCTGCTCGGCCGGGTGCACACCCAGCTGGCGCGTACCCTTCCGGCACCCGGCCCCGATCCCCACTCCTGCGCCGACCCGGCCGCGACCTACGCGTTGATCGGCGCCCTGCTGGAGCGGATCCGGGCGCGGCGCCGCCGCGACAGCTTCGACGAGCTGGCCGAGCACCGGCTGCTCGAACGGGACGGGCTGCTGCGGCGGCACGCCTGCTCCCGGCCGGGCCCCGTACCGGCCTCGTTCAGCGGCTGGGTGCACGGGGACTTCCACCCGCTGAACCTGCTGTACGCGCCGCACGGCGCCGGCCCTCGCCCGCTGGCGATCCTCGACTGGGACCGGCTGGGTGTGCAGCCGCGTGCCGAGGAGGCCGTACGCGGTGCGGCGATCTTCTTCCTGCGCCCCGGGGGCACGCTGGACCTGCGGAAGGTACGGGCGTTCGCGCGCGCCTACCGGGGCGGCGCACGCGCCCCGCGCGAGGAGCTGGCGGCCGCCGTGCACCGCGTGTGGTGGGAGCGGCTGAACGACTTCTGGATGCTGCGCTGGCGCTACCAGCTCAGCGACGTGCGGGTGGATGCACAGTTCCCGGCCGCGGCGGCGCTCGTGGTCTGGTGGACGGCGCACTACGAGGCCGTACGCTCCGCCTTCTGCGACTGAGGCCCTGCTGCCGCGGACCGGGTCGCTCCTGGCGCGCCGTTCAGCCGTGGTGGGGGTCGTCGTCACCGTCCGCCGCGCGGAGCCGGGCGATGTAGGCAGCGGCCTGGGTGCGGCGCTCCATGCCGAGCTTGGCCAGGAGTCCCGAGACGTAGTTCTTGACCGTCTTCTCGGCCAGGTGCAGCCGTTCGCCGATGGCCCGGTTGGTCAGCCCCTCACCGATCAGCCCGAGAACGGTGCGCTCCTGCGGGGTGAGGGCGGCCATCCTCTCCCCCCGCCCCGCTCCGGTTCCGGGCCCCGCTTCGGCCTCGGCACCCTGCGCATCCCCGGCGCCCGCCCCCGCCCCCGTTCCCTTCTCCGTTTCCGTCTCCTGTCCCGTTTCCGCCCCGGTTCCGCTGCCGCGCCCGCGCAGCCGGTCGAGCACCCGCTGGGTGTCCGCCGGGTCCAGCAGCGACGTGCCGGCCGCCACCTGGCGGACCGACCGCACCAGCTCGCGGCGGCTCAGCTCCTTGAGGACGTAGCCGGAGGCCCCGGCCATCACGGAGGCGAGGAGCGCCTCGTCGTCCGCGTAGGAGGTGAGCATCAGGCAGCGCACGGACTCGTCACGGGAGCGCACCTCGCGGCAGACTTCGATGCCGCTGCCGTCCGGCAGCCGTACGTCCAGGATGGCGACGTCCGGACGGGTGGCGGCGATGCCGGCGAGCGCATCGGCCGCCGTACCGGCGTCCCCGGCGATCTCGATGGCGGGGTCGGCGGCGAGCATGTCGCGTACACCCCGCCGGACCACCTCGTGGTCGTCGACCAGGAATACCCGGGTTCGTCCGTGTTCGGGCACATTTTCAGTCTCACATACTGATCGGCTCTCCACTCTTCCCGGGCTGACGCACCCCGGGTTACCGTTCGGGTGTCCGCGGCTCGCGAGGCCGTGACCAGTGATGTCCCGACTTCTTCCGGCAGATGCTCGGACTTCCGGGTTCTTACTTGGATATCCGAGCAAAGTTGCAGGTCAGGGCCGCCTCGTGCGTCTATGGAGATGCCAGCCATGGCTGGGGCGTCCCCGCCGAGGGGTCGGTACAGCGGGCCGCGTCCGGGACATGCAGTCACCACCCGGTGCCGACCGCGACGCTCCCACCCCGTGCGTCGCACGGGACCGGGCGAGCCTCCCCCCGCCAGTGGGCGGGGGAGCCCCAGGTCACCGGCAACCCCGGGGGCCGGACAGACGGAGGAGCACACGTGACCGTGGAGAGCACTGCCGCGCGGAGCACCGCGCGCCGCAGCGGCACCGGAGGAAAGCGCGCCACCCAGGCCGCCGCGAACGGCACGGCGGCGGCCGGCGAGGCCACTGCCCCCGGCAAGTCCCGCAAGTCCGCTGCCGGGTCCACCGCGGAGCCCGGCATGAAGCCCGCGGCCGAGGCCGGTGCGAAGCCGGCTGCGAAGACCGGCACCGGGACCGCAGGCAAGGCCACCACCAAGGCGGCGAAGGCCCCCGCGAAGACCTCGGCCTCCAAGAACACCTCGGCCGCCCGGAGCGCCTCGGCGGCCAAGGGCACGGCCGCCACGAAGGGCAAGGGCGCCAAGGGCGGGGCGGCCGCGAAGCGCGGCAGCGCGACGGCGAAGGGCGGTACCCGGAGCCGCTCGCGCGCGGCAGCCGCCCCGGCGCCGGGCGCCACGGCGGACGAGCCCGAGCTGGTGCAGCTGCTCACCCCCGAGGGCGAGCGCCTCACCCATCCGGAGTACGACGTCGAGCTGAGTGCCGAGGAGCTCCAGGGGCTGTACCGGGACATGGTGCTCACCCGCCGGTTCGACGCGGAGGCCACCTCGCTCCAGCGCCAGGGCGAGCTGGGCCTGTGGGCGTCGCTGCTCGGCCAGGAGGCCGCCCAGATCGGCTCGGGCCGCGCCCTGCGCGCCGACGACTACGTCTTCCCGACCTACCGCGAGCACGGCGTCGCCTGGTGCCGTGACGTGGACCCGACGATGCTGCTGGGCATGTTCCGCGGCGTGAACAACGGCGGCTGGGACCCCAACAGCAACAACTTCCACCTCTACACGATCGTGATCGGCTCCCAGGTCCTGCACGCGGCCGGGTACGCGATGGGTGTGGCCAAGGACGGGGCCGACTCGGCGGTGGTCGCCTACTTCGGTGACGGCGCCTCCAGCCAGGGGGACGTGGCCGAGGCCTTCACGTTCGCCGCGGTCTACAACGCCCCGGTCGTCTTCTTCTGCCAGAACAACCAATGGGCGATCTCCGAGCCCACCGAGCGCCAGTCCCGGGTGCCGATCTACCAGCGGGCCCAGGGATACGGCTTCCCGGGCGTCCGTGTGGACGGCAACGACGTGCTGGCCTGCCTGGCGGTGACCAAGGCCGCCGTGGAGCGGGCCCGTACCGGCGAGGGGCCCATGCTGATCGAGGCGTTCACCTACCGGATGGGCGCCCACACCACCTCCGACGACCCGACGCGCTACCGCGCCGACGAGGAGCGGGCGGCGTGGGAGGCCAAGGACCCGATCCTGCGGCTGCGCAGCTACCTGGAGAGCGAGAAGCTGGCCGACTCGGCCTTCTTCACGCGCATCGACCAGGAGAGCGAGGAGATGGGCCGGCACGTGCGCGACGCCATCCGCACGATGCCCGACCCCGACACCATGGCGATCTTCGAGAACGCCTACGCGGACGGGCACGCGCTCGTGGACGAGGAGCGGGCCCAGTTCGCCGAGTACCTGGCGTCGTTCGCGACCGAGTCGGACAGCGGCTCCGCCGCCGGGGAAGGTAAGTGATCATGGCTGTCCAGAAGCTCCCCCTCGCCAAGGCGATCAACGCCTCGCTGCGCACCGCGATGGAGAACGACTCCAAGGTCCTCGTCATGGGCGAGGACGTCGGCAAGCTCGGCGGTGTCTTCCGCGTCACCGACGGCCTGCAGAAGGACTTCGGCGAGGACCGGGTCGTCGACACGCCGCTGGCCGAGTCCGGCATCGTCGGCACCGCGATCGGACTGGCGCTGCGCGGCTACCGGCCCGTCGTGGAGATCCAGTTCGACGGCTTCGTCTTCCCCGCCTACGACCAGATCGTCACCCAGCTCGCCAAGATGCACGCCCGGGCGCTGGGCAAGATCAAGCTGCCCGTCGTCATCCGCATCCCCTACGGCGGCGGCATCGGCGCCGTGGAGCACCACAGCGAGTCGCCCGAGACGCTGTTCGCGCACGTCGCGGGCCTCAAGTGCGTCTCGCCCTCGAACGCCTCGGACGCCTACTGGATGATGCAGCAGGCCATCGAGAGCAACGATCCGGTCATCTTCTTCGAACCCAAGCGGCGGTACTGGGACAAGGGCGAGGTCGACCCCTCCGCCATCCCGGCCCCGCTGCACTCCGCCCAGGTCGCCCGCCAGGGCAGCGCGGCCACCCTTGCCGCCTACGGACCGATGGTGAAGGTCTGCCTGGAGGCGGCCGCGGCCGCCGAGGAGGAGGGCAACTCGCTGGAGGTCGTGGACCTGCGCTCGATGTCCCCGATCGACTTCGACACCGTGCAGCGCTCCGTGGAGAAGACGGGCCGCCTGGTGCTCGTCCACGAGGCGCCGGTCTTCCTCGGTACGGGAGCCGAGATCGCCGCCCGCATCACCGAGCGGTGCTTCTACCATCTTGAAGCACCGGTGCTGCGTGTCGGCGGGTTCCACGCGCCGTACCCACCGGCGCGGCTGGAGGACGAGTACCTGCCCAACCTGGACCGGGTGCTCGATGCCGTCGACCGCGTGCTGGCGTACTGAGGAGAGCCGTGACGATGACGAACAGCGCACAGCCACAGGCCACCGGGTCGGCCGCCGGCGTCCGTGAGTTCCGGATGCCCGACGTGGGCGAGGGGCTGACGGAGGCCGAGATCCTCAAGTGGTACGTCCAGCCGGGCGACACCGTCACCGACGGGCAGGTCGTGTGCGAGGTGGAGACCGCCAAGGCCGCCGTCGAACTGCCCATCCCCTTCGACGGGGTGGTGCACGAGCTCCGCTTCGAGGAGGGCACGACGGTCGACGTCGGCACGACCGTCATCACCGTCGACACGGGCTCCCCCGCGGCCGGTTCGGGCAGCGGCGACTCCTCCCCGGCGCAGGCCGCGATGGAGACCGGGGCCCCGGCCGCGGCTGAGGTGGCGGAGGAGGCCGCCGAGGAGGCCGAGCCGGAGGGCCGGCAGCCCGTCCTGGTCGGGTACGGCGTGGGCAAGAGCTCCACCAAGCGCCGCCCCCGCAAGCCCGCCGCCCCCGCACAGGGTGCCCCGGTGCAGGGCGTTCCCGGGGAGGGTGCGCCCGCGGCGCCGGTGGCGCCCGGGACCTCGGGTGTCCCGGCCGCCGGGCAGCCGGCCCCCGCCGAGGGCGCCGGTTCCCCGGCGCCCGGCGTGCACGGCCACGGGGCGCCCGCCCCCGCCGGCGGGCCGCGTCCGCTGGCCAAGCCGCCGGTTCGCAAGCTCGCCAAGGACCTCGGCGTCGACCTGGCCACCGTCACCCCGACCGGCCCGGACGGCATCGTCACCCGTGACGACGTGCACGCGGCGGCCGGCCGGGCCGCAACCGCGCAGGAGCCCGCCGCGCCCGTGGCCGAAGCCGCCGCTGCGGCCGAGGCCGTGGGGCAGGCGGCGCCGGAGCCGGCCGCGCAGCCCGGACAGGAACCGGCCGCGGTGGCGACCGGGGCGCGGGAGACCCGCATCCCCGTCCGGGGCGTCCGCAAGGCCACGGCCCAGGCCATGGTCGGCAGCGCGTTCACCGCGCCGCACGTCACCGAGTTCGTGACCGTCGACGTCACCCGGACGATGAAGCTGGTCGCCGACCTGAAGCAGGATCCGGACATGGCGGGCGTGCGGATCAACCCGCTGCTCCTCGTCGCCAAGGCGTTCCTGGTGGCCATCCGCCGCCACCCGGAGGTCAACGCCTCCTGGGACGAGCAGCGCCAGGAGATCGTCCGCAAGCACTACGTCAACCTCGGTATCGCCGCGGCGACGCCGCGCGGGCTGATCGTCCCCAACATCAAGGACGCGCACGACAAGACGCTGCCCGAACTGGCGTCCGCGCTCGGCGAACTGGTCAGCACCGCCCGCGAGGGGAGGACCAGCCCCGCCGCGATGAGCGGGGGCACGGTGACGATCACCAACGTCGGCGTCTTCGGCGTGGACACCGGTACGCCGATCCTCAACCCCGGTGAGTCCGCGATCCTGGCCTTCGGGCAGGTCCGCGAACAGCCCTGGGTGCACAAGGGCAAGGTCAAGCCGCGCCAGGTCACCACGCTGGCGCTCTCCTTCGACCACCGGCTGGTCGACGGCGAACTCGGCTCCAAGGTCCTCGCCGACATCGCCGCCGTGCTGGAACGGCCCAAGCGGCTGATGCTGTGGCAGTGACCGTGCGCACGGGCTGAGCCGGTCGGAGCGGCCTCCCGGTCTTCGGCCGGGAGGAGGCCTCCGACCTGTTCCGCCGTGGCCGTGCGCCGTGGCGGTGGGCAGCGTGCGGCGCTTCTGTCCCCGCACTCCCGCGTGGTGGCGGTGGGCAAAGGGTGCGGGGCTCCGGCCCTGCACCCCGCACGGGCGCGGGGCTGCCCCGCAGCGTGGCGGCAGGGCCGGAGCCCCGCACACCGGCGCACCCCGCCGTACCGCATCGTGGTCGTCCCACATCGCGGAAGCCGCAGCCGTACGCATCCGTGTTGTATCTATGATGCGTGCATGCCTGCCGCCGCGCCGCCCACCGAGCACGCCTCCACCCCAGCCGGCACCCCGAAACCGCAGCTCGACCAGGAGAAGCCACCACCCGCCGCGCAACGGGTGTACGCCCATGTGAAGCAGGCGGTGCTGGACCGCCGCTACGAGGGCGGCATGCTGCTGACCGAAGGTGAGCTCGCGGAGGCCGTCGGCGTCTCGCGGACCCCCGTCCGCGAGGGCCTGCTCCGCCTGGAGGTGGAGGGCCTCATCCGGCTGTACCCGAAGAAGGGCGCCCTGGTGCTGCCCGTCTCCGCGCAGGAGATCGAGGACGTCGTCGAGACCCGCCTGCTGGTGGAACAGCACGCGGTGCACCGCGCGGTACCGGTCTCCGAGGCGCTGGTCTCCCGCCTGGAGGAGCTGCTGACCCAGCAGCAGGCACACGCGGCCTCCGGCGACCTGCCGGCCTTCTCCGTCGCCGACCGCGGCTTCCACGCCGCGATCGTGGAGGCGACCGGCAACCAGATCCTCACCCGCCTCTACGACCAACTGCGCGACCGTCAGCTGCGGATGGGCGTCGCCGTGATGCACGCGCACCCCGACCGGGTCGCGAAGAACATCGCCGAGCACGCCGACATCCTGCGCGCTCTGCGCGAGGGCGACCCCGGGGCCGCGGCCCGCGCCGTCCACCAGCACGTGAGCCGCGTCCGCCACCTGGTGCGCGGCGACGAGCGGACCGAGGCGCAGGCCGCACGGGGAACGTGGGAGCCGCGGGAGGGGGAGCGATGAGTACCGTCCCTTCCCCGGAGTCCCCCGAGTCCCCCGGCATCCGGCTGCCCGGCGACCCGCCGGGCGGCCCCCGCGCCATGTGGGTGTGGGGCATCGGCGTGGCCGTCTACTTCGTCGCCGTCACGTTCCGCACCAGTCTCGGGGTGGCCGGGCTCGACGCGGCGCACCGCTTCGACATCAACGCCTCGGCGCTCTCCAGCTTCTCGATCCTGCAACTCCTGGTCTACGCGGGCATGCAGATACCCGTGGGCCTGCTGGTGGACCGCTGGGGCACCCGCCGCATCCTGCTGCTGGGCATCCTGCTGTTCACCGCGGGCCAGTTCGGCTTCGCGCTGTCCGCCTCGTACGGCACGGCGCTGGCCTCCCGGGCGCTGCTGGGCTGCGGGGACGCGATGACGTTCATCGCCGTGCTGCGGCTGGGCGCACGCTGGTTCCCCGCCCGCAGGGGCCCGGTGATAGCTCAGGTCGCGGCGCTGATCGGGATGGCGGGCAACCTGGTGACGACGCTGGTGCTCGCCCGCATCCTGGGGAGCCTGGGGTGGACGCCGACGTTCGCGGGCAGCGCCGCGGGCGGGCTGGTCATCCTGGCACTGGTGATCTTCTTCCTGCGCGACCACCCCGAGGGCCACGAACCCCCGTCCGTGCCACAGGCGGAGGCGACCGGTTCCGGCGCCGGGTTCATCCGGCGGCAGATCGGCGCCGCCTGGCGGGAGCCGGGCACCCGCGCCGGGATGTGGGTGCACTTCACGTGCCAGTTCCCCGGCATGGTCTTCCTGCTGCTGTGGGGCATGCCGTTCCTGGTGGAGGCCCAGGGGCTCGACAAGGGCACGGCAGGTGAACTGCTGACCCTCGTGGTGGTCTCCAACATGGCCTGCGGGCTGGTGTACGGGCAGGTCATCTCCCGCCACCACGCCGCACGCACCCCGCTGGTGCTGGGCACCGTCGCGGCGACGGCCGCGGTGTGGGCGGCGGCCCTCGCCTGGCCGGGCAAGGACCCGCTGTGGCTGCTGGTGCTGCTGTGCGTGGTGCTCGGCGCCTGCGGCCCCGGCTCGATGGTCGGCTTCGACTTCTCCCGCCCCGCCAACCCGCCCGAGCGGCAGGGCACCGCCTCCGGGATCGTCAACATGGGCGGCTTCACCGCGTCGATGACGACGCTGTTCGCCGTCGGTGTCCTGCTCGACCTGACGGGCGACAACTACCGGATCGCCTTCGCCAGCGTGTTCGTCCTCCAGGCGCTGGGACTGGTGCAGTTCGCCCGGCTGCGGGGCCGCGCGGTGCGGCGGGAGCGGGAGCGCGTGGTGGCCAGCCGTGTGGAGGCGGTGCACGTCCCCGTGTGACGGCCCCCGCCCGCACGGCGTCACGGTCTCACAGCGTCACGGCGTCACGGTCTCACAGCGTCACGGCGTCACACCTTCGAACGGTCACGGCGTCACGGAGAAGTTGCGCAGGATCTCGGCGGCGAGGTCGGCGTCGCCGTCGATCTTCACGCGGTCCGCGACGGCGTCCGGCCGCACCCGGCCCGCGGCCAGCCGTGAGTAGGTCTCCCAGTCCAGGGCGAGGGTGGCGGCGGGCCCCAGCGAGACGCTGCCGTCCACGGTGCCCTGGCCGTCCTTGTCGACCCGCACGGTGCGCATGAACTCCACGGGGCCGCTCACATCGAAGACGACCGCGGAGTTCAGCGGGGCCCCGGCGTCCTTGGCGACGACCTTGCCGAGCCCGGCGAGCATCACGTCCCGCGCCACGTACGCGCCGGGGGCGTCAAGGTTGCCCGGCTTGTCCAGGGCGCGGCGCAGATCCTGCTCGTGCACCCACACGTCGAAGGCACGCAGCATCAACTGGCGCTCCAGCGGCAGCTTGCGGGGCCCGAACGGCAGGATGTTGCCGACCTCCGTGTCGGGGCCGCGCTTCTCGTTGCGCAACTGCCGCGCCCGGCGGATCAGCGTGTACTCGAACTCGCTGGTCATCTCCGGACCGGTGTGGTGCCGCCGGACGTCGACCTGCACCTCCATGTGGCGGCTGGTCTCGTCCACGACGTGGCGGATGTCCCGGGGCAGGGAGTGGATCGGCCGCGGGTCGCCCAGCAGTTCGCACTCGATGCCGATGATGTGGGAGATCACGTCGCGGACCGACCACCCCGGGCACTCGGTCCGCCCGTTCCACTCCCCTTCCACGAGCGGAGTGACCAGCTCGGATATCGCTTCCATGGACTGCGTCCACGCGTCAACGTAGGGCTGAAGGCTTGGGTGGTCGGTCACGGGACCCCTCGGCTTGCGGTTCGACAGGTGGTTCGGTCACGGGTGGGCGGGCAGGGCTGTACTGCTTGCCAGGTGCTCTCAAGTTACGCTCCGCACGAGAGCCCCGGCAGGCCTTTTGGGACGATGCTAGGCCCAATCGACCCCCTCGATCGCATGGACGGTGGTACGGTGCGCGCTTCGCTTCTGCAGATTCAGGTGGACCCGGACGAGTCGGTCAATTCCCGTCGGGAACGGGTCGCTTCGCTCGTACGCGCCCAAGCCGGCGCCGATCTGGTGGTGCTTCCCGAACTGTGGCCCGTCGGCGCCTTCGCGCACGACCGCTTCGCCGCCGAGGCGGAGGACGCCGACCCGGCGACCGGCCCGACGGCGCTGGCCATGTCGGCGGCGGCGCGGGACGCCGGCGTGTGGCTGCACGCCGGCTCCGTGGTGGAGAAGGGCGAGGAGGGCGGCGCCCTCTACAACACCTCGCTGGTCTTCTCCCCCTCCGGCGACCTGGCCGCGACATACCGCAAGATCCACCGCTTCGGCTTCGACCAGGGCGAGGCCGCCCTGATGACGGCGGGCACCACCCCCGTCACCGTCGCCCACCCGGAGCTCACCCTGGGCCTGGCCACCTGTTACGACCTGCGCTTCCCCGAGCTGTTCCGGGCCCTGGTCGACGCCGGGGCCGGTGCGCTGGTCGTACCCGCCGGCTGGCCCGCCAAGCGTGCCGACCACTGGTCGCTCCTCGCCCGCGCCCGCGCCGTGGAGAACCAGTGCTTCGTCGTGGCCTGCGGTACCGCCGGCAGCCACGCGGGCGTCGCCCAGGCCGGCCGCAGCGTCGTCGTCGACCCCTGGGGCGAGGTCGTGGCCGAGGCCGACTCCACCGACGAGACCGTCCTGACCGCCGACCTCGACCTCACCCAGGTGGAGAAGGTCCGCGAGTCCTTCCCCGTGCTCAAGGACCGGATGCTGTAGCCGGTCCGGCGGCGTGGCCGCGCAGGGCCCGGTGGCCGACCGGCGCCCGGCGCCGTGGTGGCAAGTGGCACGCTTGAAGGATGAACGACCAGCCCGCCCCCGCCGCCGCACCCGCCCCCGCACCCGCCGCCCGCCGCCCGCGGGTCCGCGCCCCCGAGCTGACGGGCCGGGGCGGCTGGCTGAACACGGGGGGTGAGGCGCTGAGCCTCACCTCGCTGCGCGGGAAGATCGTGATCGTCGACTTCTGGACGTTCTGCTGCATCAACTGCCTGCACGTCCTCGACGAGCTGCGGGAGCTGGAGGAGCGGCACTCCGATACGGTCGTGGTGGTCGGGGTGCACTCGCCCAAGTTCGTCCACGAGGCGGAGCACGCGGCGGTGGTGGACGCCGTGGAGCGGTACGGGGTGGAGCACCCGGTGCTGGACGACCCCGACCTGGCGACCTGGAAGCAGTACGCGGTGCGGGCCTGGCCGACGCTGGTGGTCGTGGACCCGGAGGGGTACGTCGTCGCGCAGCACGCCGGTGAGGGGCATGCGCACGCGATCGAGAAGCTGGTCGAGCAGGTGGAGGCCGAGCACGCGGACAAGGGCACGCTGCGGCGCGGCGAGGGCCCGTACGTCCCGCCGGAGCCCGTGGCGACCGATCTGCGGTTCCCCGGCAAGGTCCTCGGGCTGCCCGGCGGCGGCTACCTCGTCTCGGACACCACCCGGCACCAGGTGGTGGAGCTGGCGGCGGACGGCGAGAGCGTGGTGCGGCGGATCGGCACCGGGGAGCGCGGCCTGGTCGACGGCGGGCCCGGCCGGGCCCGGTTCAACGAGCCGCAGGGACTGACGCTGCTGCCCGACGGGGCCGTGCTGGTCGCTGACACCGTCAACCACGCGCTGCGCCGCCTGGAGCTCGCGACGGGCGACGTGGCCACCGTCGCCGGTACCGGGGAGCAGTGGTGGCAGGGCGCCCCCACCCGGGGCCGGGCCCGCGAGATCGCGCTGTCCTCACCGTGGGACGTGGCCTGCTTCGCGGGCCGGGTGTGGATCGCCATGGCCGGGGTGCACCAGTTGTGGACGTACGACCCGGACGGCGGCACCGTCGCGGTCGCGGCGGGGACGACGAACGAGGGGCTGGTGGACGGTCCCGCCGACGAGGCGTGGTTCGCCCAGCCCTCCGGGCTGGCCGCCTCCCCGGACGGGGCCCGGCTGTGGGTCGCCGACTCCGAGACCAGCGCCCTGCGCCAAGTGGAGCGCGCCGCCGACGGGGACGGCTTCGCCGTGCGGACCGCCGTCGGTACCGGCCTGTTCGACTTCGGGCACCGCGACGGCCCGGCGCAGCAGGCACTGTTCCAGCATCCGCTGGGTGTCACGGCGTTGCCCGACGGCTCCGTCGCCGTCTGCGACACCTACAACCACGCGCTGCGCCGCTACGACCCCGCCACGGGCGAGGTGAGCACCCTGGCGACCGACCTGCGCGAGCCCTCGGGCGCCGTGCTCGCGGCCGGCTCCACCGGCAGCACCAGCGGCGCCGGCAGCCCGGTCGGCGGCGGCGAGATCCTCGTCGTCGAGTCGGCCCGGCACCGGCTGACCCGGCTGCGGCTGCCGGTAAGCGCGGTGGACGCGGCACGGGTCGAGGGCGTGGCCCACCACACGCAGCGTGCCGCCACCGAGGTGGCGGCCGGAGTGCTGCGGCTCGACGTCGTCTTCCAGGCGCCGCCCGGGCAGAAGCTCGACACCCGTTACGGGCCCTCGACGCGGCTGCTGGTGAGTGCCACCCCGCCCGAACTCCTCGGCTCCGGCGAGGGCGCCGGCACCGACCTGCGCCGCGAGGTGGAGCTGACCGGTGCGGAGGGGACGGAAGGGGTGCTGCACGTCTCCGCGACGGCCGCCTCCTGCGACGAGGAGGGGGAGTACCCGGCCTGCCATGTGCACCAGCAGGACTGGGGGGTGCCGGTCCGCATCAGCGCGGCGGGCACCGACCGGCTGCCGCTGGTGCTGGCGGGCCTGGACGAGGGCTGAGTGCCCCGGCGCGGACCCGGGACCGGCGGCCGGGCCCCGGGCCCGCGGGACCGGGCTCAGTCGAGACGGTGCCGGTTGTACTCCTCGACGACGGGGGCGCCGGGGGACGGCGGTTCGACGCGGCGGCGCCGCAGGATGCTGATGTAGGTCAGCAGCCCGATGACGCCGACGATCAGCAGGATCACGCCGATCAGATGGACGTTGATGCCGCTGACGTCAACGTTGACGGCCAGGGCCAGGATCGCCCCCACCGCCATCATGCCGATGCAGATGACGATGCCCATGAATGCTGCCTCCAAGCTCGTTCGGCGGGCCGCGCCGTACGCGGCCTCCGCGCTGACCGGCGCCGGGTACCCGGCTCGGAGGGGTGCAATCAGTCCTAGGTGCGCAAACGGTCCCGCGTGCGCGGCCGTTCGTCACTCGCCGAGGAACGCCGTCAGACAGTTCGCCAGCAGGTAGGGGTCCTGCGCGCCGCACAGCTCCCGGGCGGAGTGCATGGAGAGGATGGCGACGCCGATGTCGACGGTGGTGATGCCGTGCCGGGCGGCGGTGATCGGGCCGATGGTGGTGCCGCAGGGCATGTCGTTGTGGGAGACGAAGCTCTGCCAGGGCACCCCGGCCCGCTCGCAGGCGGCGGCGAACAGGGCGCGGCCACTGCCGTCGGTGGAGTAGCGCTGGTTGACGTTGACCTTGAGGATCGGCCCGCCGTTGGGCATCGGGTGGTGGCCCGGCTCGTGCCGCTCGGCGTAGTTGGGGTGCACGGCGTGCCCGGTGTCGGAGGACAGGCACACGGTGCCGGCCCAGGCGCGGGCGCGGTCCTCGTAGGAGCCGCCGCGGGCGAAGACGGACCGCTCCAGCACGGCGCCCAGCAGGGGGCCCTGGGCTCCGGTGTCGGACTGGCTGCCGTTCTCCTCGTGGTCGAAGGCGGCCAGCACCGGGACGGCGGCCGGCTCGGTGCCCCGCGTGGCGGCGGCGGTCAGCGCGGCGACCCCGGCGTGCACGGACAGCAGGTTGTCCATGCGCGGCCCGACCGCCAACTCGCTCTCCCGGCCCAGGTAGGCGGGGGCCTCGACGCTGTGCGCCATCAGGTCCCAGCCGGCGACGGCGCCCGCGTCCAGCCCGTTCTCCTCGGCGACGCAGCGGATCAGCTCGCCCTCCTGCGGCGCGCCCAGCCCCCAGATCGGCGTCATGTGGCGCTGGCGGTCCAGCTTGAGGCCCTCGTTGACCTGGCGGTCGAGGTGGATGGCCAGTTGCGGAACGCGCAGCAGGGGCCGGTCGATACGCACCAGATGGTCGGTGCCGTCGCGCAGGGTCACCCGGCCGCTGAGGCCGAGGTCGCGGTCGAGCCAGGTGTTGAGGAGGGCGCCGCCGTAGATCTCGACGGCGATCTGGCGCCAGCCCTGGGTGCCGGTGTCGGGGGCGGGCTTGACGCGCAGGTTGGGCGAGTCGGTGTGGGCGCCGACGATGCGGAAGGGGGTGGCGGGTGTGGCGTTCCCGGGTACGTACCAGGCGATGAGCGCGCCGCCGCGCAGCACGTACTTGCCACCGGTGCTCGCGTCCCACTCCTCGGTCTCGCGGACCTGCCGGAAGCCGGCCTTCTCCAGCTCGGCGGCCGCGTTCGCCACCGCGTGGTACGGCGAGGGGCTCGCGGAGAGGAAGGACAGCAGACCGTCGGTGTGGGACCGGTCGAACGGCACGGCATCGCTCATGCCCCCACCTTACGTGCGCCTTCCACGATGCGGACGCCCCGCTCCCGTGGGGGTGGGAGCGGGGCGTACGGCCTCGCCGGGTGCCGGGCGGGGCAGGTCGGCGAGGACGGCGGGACCGGCGGGACCGGCGGGACCGGCGGGGACGGTTTCGGGTGCGGCCGGGCGGCTCAGAACGCGTTCTCGTCCAGCTCCATGACCGACAGGTCCACCGCGTCGGCCAGCTCGCGCTGGACGGCGACCTGCGGCAGCACGGTGGACGCGAAGAACTGCGCCGCGGCGATCTTGCCCTGGTAGAAGGGCACGTCCTTGCCGGTGGCGCCCGGCAGCTTCCCGGCGGCGACGGCGGCGCCGCGCAGCAGCAGGTAGCCGACGACCACGTCGCCGGCGGCCATCAGGAAGCGGGTGGTGTTCAGACCGACCTTGTAGATCGACTTGACGTCCTTCTCGGTGGCGGCCAGGTCGGTCAGCATGGTGCCGACGATGGCCTCCAACTCGCCTGCGGCCCGGCCGAGCTGGTCACGGGCCGCGGACAGCTCCTCGCCGCCCTCGGCCTCGGCGAGGAACTTCTTGATCTCCTCGGAGAGCGCGGTGAGCGCCTGGCCCTGGTCGCGGACGACCTTGCGGAAGAAGAAGTCCTGGCCCTGGATCGCCGTGGTGCCCTCGTACAGGGTGTCGATCTTGGCGTCCCGGATGTACTGCTCGACCGGGTACTCCTGGAGGTACCCGGAGCCGCCCAGCGTCTGGAGGGACTGCGCCAACTGCTCGTAGGACTTCTCCGAGCCGTAGCCCTTCACGATGGGCAGCAGCAGGTCGTTGAGGCGGTGCGCGGCGGAGGCGTCCTCGCCGGCGGCCTCCTTGACGATGATCTCGTCCTGCACGGTGGCGGTGTAGAGGACGAGGGCGCGCATGCCCTCCGCGTACGCCTTCTGCGTCAGCAGCGAGCGCCGCACGTCCGGGTGGCGGGTGATGGTGACCCGCGGGGCGGTCTTGTCGGTGAACTGCGCCAGGTCGGCGCCTTGGACGCGCTCCTTGGCGTACTCCAGCGCGTTGAGGTAACCGGTGGACAGGGTCGCGATCGCCTTCGTGCCGACCATCATCCGCGCGAACTCGATGATCTTGAACATCTGGCGGATGCCGTCGTGCTTCTCGCCCAGCAGCCAGCCCCTGGCGGGCTTTCCGTCGACGGCGCCGAAGGTCATCTCACAGGTGTTGGAGACCTTCAGGCCCATCTTGTGCTCGACGTTGGTGGCGTAGACGCCGTTGCGCTCGCCCAGCTCGCCGGTCTCCCAGTCGAAGTGGTACTTGGGGACGACGAAGAGCGACAGGCCCTTGGTGCCGGGGCCGTGGCCCTCGGGGCGGGCGAGGACGAAGTGCACGATGTTCTCGGACATGTCGTGCTCACCGGAGGTGATGAAGCGCTTCACGCCCTCGATGTGCCAGGTGCCGTCGTCCTGCTGGGTGGCCTTGGTGCGGCCCGCGCCCACGTCCGAGCCCGCGTCCGGCTCGGTCAGCACCATGGTGGAGCCCCACTGCTTCTCGGCCATCAGCGCCGCGATCTTGTGCTGCTCCTCGGTGCCCTCCTCGTGCAGAACCCCCGCGAACGCCGGCCCGGAGGCGTACATCCACACCGCCGGGTTGGCGCCCAGCACGGTCTCGGCGAAGCCCCACAGCAGGGAGCGCGGCGCGGTGGTGCCACCGATCTCCTCCGGGATGCCCAGGCGCCACCACTCGGCGTCCATGTAGGCCTGGTAGCTCTTCTTGAAGGCGGCCGGGACCGGCGCGGTGTGGGTCTCCGGGTCGAAGACCGGGGGCGTGCGGTCCCCCTCCTCGTACGAGGAGGCCAGCTCGTTCTCCGAGAGCCGGGCGATCTCGGCCAGAACGCTCCTGGCGGTCTCGACGTCCATCTCCGCGAACGGTCCGGTGCCGTACACCGCATCGCGCCCGAGCACCTCGAAGAGGTTGAACTCGATGTCGCGGAGATTCGACTTGTAATGCCCCATGGCGACGGCTCCGTAGTGACTCGTTCGTACTTGGCAGTAGCTCCCTAGATGATGCTACCCGCCGGTAATAAGAAGCAACCCCTCACCACCCATCTGTGACTGGTTACTCTTTTCGGTATGTACGGCTACGACCAGACCGGCGCCCCGCCCGGGCAGGGGCACGGCGGCCACAGCGGGCACGGCGGCCACGGCGGGCACGGTTACCAGCAGGCCCCGCCGCCCCCCTACGGCGCGCAGCAGGCGCCCCCGCCGCCGTACGGGCAGCCCGGACCGCAGCAGCAGCCGTTCTACCCCGAGCCCTCCCCGCCCTCCCTCCAGGAGGCCGTCCGCGGCTTCACCACGGGGTCGCTGGGCGCGGAGGACTTCCAGGGGATCTTCTCCACCTCGAAGGTGTACTGCCCGCGCGGGGACACCCCCGGCTTCCTCGCGCTGCACAACACCCAGCAGCCCGTCATCCCCATGTTCAGCACGCTCAAGGAGCTGCGCGCCTACGCGGGCAAGGAGTCGAAGTACTTCGTCATCACCGGCGCGGAGGTCCTGGACCTGCTGCCCTCGGGGTACGGCTTCGTGCTCGACATGGAGGGCGAGCACCGGGTGGTCTTCGACGCCAAGGCGGTCGAGGAGATGGTCGACTTCGCGATGCGGCGGATGTACGGCTGAGCACCGGCGGCGGGCCGCGGGTCACCCCTCGTCGGCCGCCGAGAGATCCCACGCCTCCCACTGGTCCAGTGACGGCTCCGCCGCCTCCTGCGGCTCCTTCTCGTCCGGGTCCGCCTCCCGCATCTCGAACCAGATGTTCTTGCCCTCGCCCCGGGGATCCACGCCCCACCGGTCCGCGAGCATCCCCAGCAGCATCAGGCCCCGCCCGGAGGACGCGAGCTCCCCCGGGCTGCGGCGGTGCGGAAGCTCGTCGCTGGGGTCCGAGACGTCGACCCGCAGCGTGCGCTCCCGCTCCTGCTGCGGCCCGGAGATCTCGGCGACCAGCAGCGCGTCCCCGTCGGTGTGCACCAGCACGTTCGTCAGCATCTCCGAGAGCATCAGGACCGCGCCGTCCACCTGTTCCGGGTCGGCCCAGTCGTGCAGCAGGTCGCGGAGCTGGTGGCGGGCGGCCGCGATCCGGTCCGGCTGCGCCTGGGCGACCGTCATCACCGTCCGCCGCGCCGAGACCGGCACCGCGCCCCCCGGTACGCCCTCCGCGGTGGCGCCCCGCGCCAGCAGCAGCAGCGCGATGTCGTCCTCACGGCGGGGGGCCGACGGCTTCCCGGCGGCCCCGGCCGCACGCTCGGTGCCCTCCTCGCCATGGGCCGCCTGCACGAGCGCATCGGCCACCTGCTCCAGCCCCGGCGCCGCCCCGGCCACCGGAACGGGCACGGCACCCGCACTCCGGACGCGGCCCGTCTCCGCACCGCCCGCGTGCGGGGCGCCCGTCTCCGCACCGCCCGCCTCCGCCTCGGCACGGGCCCGTGCGCGGAGCTCCTCGATGACCTCGTTGATCCGCTCCCACCCGGTCTCCTGGTCGTGCCCGCCCGTCTCCAGCAGCCCGTCGGTGCACATCAGCAGGCGCTCGCCGGGCTCCAGCACCAGCCGGGTGACGGGGTAGTCCGAGTCGGGCTCCACGCCGAGCGGGAGGCCCCCCGCGGTGGGGCGGACCATCATCGGGCCGTCCGGGAGCTGCACGGCCGGATCGGGGTGGCCCGCGCGGGCCACGTCCAGGACGCCGGTGGCGGGGTCCACCTCCACGTACAGGCAGGTGGCGAAGCGCGGGTCCGCGTACTCGGGCTCCTCCTCGGCCTCGTCGGGACCGGGCGGGAAACCGGCGGCCTCCTCGGCGGGGGCGGACGGCGGGGGCGCGTTGAGGCGCTCCCCGGTGCCCATGCCGTGCAGGAAGCGCGAGGCCCGGGAGAGCACCGCGTCCGGATGGTGCCCCTCGGAGGCGTAGGCCCGTACCGCCACCCGCAGCTGGCCCATGATGCCCGCGGCCCGCACGTCGTGCCCCTGCACGTCGCCGATGACCAGCGCGGTACGGCCCGAGGGCAGCGGGATCACGTCGTACCAGTCGCCGCCGATCTGGAGGCCGCCGCCGGTGGGCACGTAGCGGGCGGCCAGGGCCATGCCGGGGACCGCGGGGCTGTGCGCGGGCCGCATCGCCCGCTGGAGCCGGGAGGACAGCTCACGCTCGGACTCGCCCAGCATGGCCCGGGACAGCGACTGCGCCAGCATGCGGGCGACCGTGGTGAGCACCGCGCGCTCGTCCGGGGTGAAGCCGACGGGCCGGCCGAAGGCCGCCATCCAGGCGCCGATGGTGCGGCCCGCGACGGTCAGCGGCAGAAAGGCCCAGGCCGTGCGGCCCGGCTGGGTCTCGGCGGGGCGGGCCGCGGGGAAGCGGGCCGCGTACTCGCCGGGGTCGAGCAGGTAGACGGCGCGGCCGGTGCGCACGGCCTCCGCCGCCGGGTCGTCGTCGGTCAGCCGCAGCCGGGCACCGCTGCCGGGCGGGCCGAGACCGCCGCCGGGCCCGTAGGGGTGCCCGGGCCCGTACGGGTAACCGGGCCGGGCCGGGGCGCCGGGCGAGGCCCCGTAGACGGTGAGCTGGTCGCCGCTCACACAGAAGACGGCCAGCGCGTCGGGGGAGAACCCCGGCATGGCCAGCGACGCGGCGACCCGCAGCACGTCGGCGGTGGTGTACGCCTCGGCCAGCGCGCGCCCGGCGTCCAGCAGGAACGCCTCCCGGTTGCGCCGCCAGTCCCACTCGGCCGCCGGTCCGCGCGTCTGCGGCCCGTCCGCGGACTGCGCGGGGCCCGGCTGTGCGGGCTCCGGGCGCCGACCCGCGGCGGCCCGGGACAGCGGCCCCGCCGCCTGCCGGCCCTCCGCCCCGTCCCCCGCCGGCTGCTGCGCGGGGGTCCCCTCCGGCTCCGGCACCTCGTAGAGCAGACCGGTCAGCCCCGGTGTGCGCTCGGGGTGCGGGTCGGCGTCCCCGGCGGTGCGGGGGACCGGGCGCACCACGACGCGGACCGTCCGCGTGATCGCCCCGTCCGCGTCCACCACCCGCAGCAGGGCCTCGGCGGTGGTCTCCTCGGCGAGGGCCAGGGTGACGATGCCCTGGAAGCCGACGTAGTCGACGGCATGCAGGTGGGAGCGGACCGAGCTGCCGGAGAGTGTGAGGTGCGTGTCGGCGCCTGCGGCGGCCTCCCCGGCCCCGGGCTCCGACGGCGGGGAGGTTACGGTCGGTCCGGCCCCGGCCCCACCAGCCGCATCCGTCCCATCGGCCCCGCCGCGCGCACCGGTCGAGTCGGGTCCTCCGACTCCGAGCAGGCGGGCGGCGCAGGCGTCGAGCGTCACCAGGCCTGTGGCGTCGTCCCAGGTCCACAGGCCCGCGCCCAGGGCTGCCAGGGCGTCTTCGGTGCGCATTGCACCACTTTATGCAGACTCCACCGGGTTGCGGAAACGGGGGCGGAGCGGGGTAGCCCAGGGCGGTACTCTGAGGGGTATCCCACCGTGACCCCTGAGCCGAACGACTTGGATGAATGATGCATCGGTACCGGTCCCACACCTGCGGCCAGCTTCGCGCCACGGACGTCGGCACTGACGTCCGGCTGAGCGGCTGGCTGCACAATCGCCGGAACCTGGGCGGCATCCTCTTCATCGATCTGCGCGACCACTACGGCATCGTGCAACTCGTCGTCCGTGACGAGTCGGGCGAGCTCGCCGGAATCCACGAGAAGCTCAGCTCGCTGTCCAAGGAGACCGTCGTCCGCATCGACGGCACGGTCACCGCGCGCGGCGCGGAGAACGTCAACCCGGAGCTGCCCACCGGCGAGATCGAGGTCGAGGTCTCCCAGGTGGAGGTGTTGGGCGGCGCCGAGCAGATCCCCTTCACGATCAACGCCGAGGACGGCGTCAACGAGGAGCGGCGGCTGGAGTACCGCTTCCTCGACCTGCGCCGCGAGCGCATGCACCGCAACATCATGCTGCGCTCGCAGGTCATCGCGAAGATCCGCGAGAAGATGGTGGCCCAGGGCTTCAACGAGCTGGCCACCCCGATCCTGTCGGCCACCTCGCCCGAGGGCGCCCGCGACTTCCTCGTCCCCTCCCGCATCCACCCGGGCAGGTTCTACGCCCTGCCGCAGGCGCCGCAGCAGTTCAAGCAGCTGCTGATGATCGCCGGGTTCGACCGCTACTTCCAGATCGCGCCCTGCTTCCGCGACGAGGACGCCCGCGCCGACCGCTCGCCCGGCGAGTTCTACCAGCTCGACATGGAGATGAGCTTCGTCGAGCAGGAGGACGTCTTCGCCGTCATCGAGACGGTGATGACCGAGCTGTTCCAGGAGCTGGGTGAGGGCCGCGAGGTCACCTCCCCCTTCCCGCGGATCCCGTTCCGCGAGGCGATGGTCAAGTACGGCTCGGACAAGCCGGACCTGCGCGCCAAGCTGGAGCTGGCCGACGTCTCCGACCTCTTCGCCGGCTCCGGCTTCAAGGCGTTCGCCGACAAGCACGTGCGGGCCCTGGCCGTTCCCGACACCGCCTCCCAGCCGCGCAAGTTCTTCGACTCCCTCGGTGACTTCGCCGTCGAGCAGGGCGCCAAGGGCCTGGCCTGGGTGCGGGTCGCCGAGGACGGTTCGCTCTCCGGCCCGATCGCGAAGTTCCTGACCGAGGACGACGTCAAGGCGCTCACCGCCGCGCTGGGCCTGGTGCCCGGGCACGCCGTCTTCTTCGGCGCCGGAGAGTTCGACGAGGTCTCCAGGATCATGGGCGCGGTCCGCGTCGAGGCCGCCAGGCGGGCCGGGCACTTCGAGGAGAACGTCTTCCGGTTCTGCTGGATCGTCGACTTCCCGATGTTCGAGAAGGACGAGGAGACCGGCGAGATCGAGTTCTCCCACAACCCGTTCTCCATGCCGCAGGGCGGCCTTGAGGCGCTGCGCACCAAGGACCCGCTGGACATCCTCGCCTGGCAGTACGACATCGTCTGCAACGGCGTCGAGCTGTCCTCGGGCGCCATCCGGAACCACGAGCCGGAGATCATGTTCGAGGCCTTCGGGATCGCCGGCTACTCCAAGGAGGACGTCGAGCGGGACTTCGGCGGCATGCTCCGCGCCTTCCAGTTCGGCGCCCCGCCGCACGGTGGCATCGCCCCCGGCGTCGACCGCATCGTGATGCTGCTCGCGGACGAGCCGAACATCCGCGAGACGATCGCCTTCCCGCTCAACAACAACGCCCTCGACCTGATGATGGGCGCCCCCAGCGAGGTCGACGACAAGCGCCTGCGCGAGCTGCACCTGTCGGTGCGCAAGCCCCCGCAGGTGAAGCCCGCGCAGTAACGCGCGGCCTTCCAGCACCGCGGACACCCCCGGGCCCGGCCCCTCCTGCGAGAGGGACCGGGCCCGGAGTGCGTATGGAGCCCGGCTCCCGGGGCGGGCCGCACACCCTGGTCCCAGGAGACCGGCCGCTGATGCTGCCGGAGCCGCTGGAATGCAGTGCGCCGACCACCGGGTGGCTTCCCGTGTCCGGCCCGCTGAGCCCCCCGCCTCACTCTTCGGAGGGGGGAGGCTCAGCCGGACGTCGGTCCTGGCTGGTCTCTTCCAGGCGCGGGCTGTGTTTTCTGGGGGGCGGCTCCCAGGCCCCGGGTTCTTCCCGCGCTGCCCGCGAGCGCTATTTGGTCTCTTCCAGGCGCGGGCTGTGTTTTCCGGGGGGCGGCTCCCAGGCCCCCGGTTCTTCCCGCGCTGCCCGCGAGCGCTACTTGGTCTCTTCCAGGCGCGGGAAGAGGGCCGGGCCCTTGGTGACGGTGGTGCCGGCGGGGAGCTGTCCCCAGCGGCCCGCGTCGGCGAGGGGCTGGTCCGCGAGGGGGCCCAGGGCGGGTTCGGCGCCCAGGGACTCCCACAGCTTGGCGCTGGACTCCGGCATCACCGGGTTGAGCAGCACCGCGCAGGCGCGCAGTGACTCCGCGGCGGTGTAGAGGATGGTGGCCAGCCGCTCCTGGGCCTCCGCCGAGGTGTCCTTGGCGACCTTCCACGGCGCCTGCTCGGTCAGGTAGCCGTTGACCTGCTTGATGAACTCGAAGACCGCGGCGATGCCGCCCGCGAAGTCGAGCTCCTCGCCGATCTTCTGGTCGGCCTCGCGGACCGCCTTCGTCAGGCCGTCGGCGACGGCCTGCTCGGCCTCGCCGTGCCCGGCCGCCTCCGGGAGCGTCCCGTCGAAGTACTTGCCGACCATGGCGGCCACCCGCGAGGCGAGGTTGCCGTAGTCGTTGGCGAGCTCGCTGGTGTAGCGGGCGGCGAAGTCCTCCCAGGAGAAGGAGCCGTCCTGGCCGAAGGCGATGGCCCGCAGGAAGTACCAGCGGTAGGCGTCGACACCGAAGTGATCGGTCAGCTCGTGCGGGGAGATGCCCGTCAGGTTGGACTTGGACATCTTCTCGCCGCCGACCATCAGCCAGCCGTTGGCGGCGATCCGCCTGGGCAGCGGCAGCCCGTTGGCCATCAGCATGGCGGGCCAGATGACGGCGTGGAAGCGGAGGATGTCCTTGCCGACCAGGTGCACGTCGGCGGGGAAGGTGTTCTCGAACTTCTTCTGGTCCGAGCCGTAGCCGACGGCGGTGGCGTAGTTGAGGAGGGCGTCCACCCACACGTAGATGACGTGCTTGTCGTCCCAGGGGATCTTGACGCCCCAGTCGAACGTGGAGCGGGAGATCGACAGGTCCTCCAGGCCCTGCCGCACGAACTGCACGACCTCGTTGCGTGCCGACTCGGGCTGGATGAACTCCGGGTGCGCCTCGTAGTGGGCCAGCAGCTTCTCGCCGTAGGCGGAGAGCTTGAAGAAGTAGTTCTCCTCCTTCAGCATCTCCACGGGCTTCTTGTGGATGGGACACAGCTTCTGGCCCGCGTACTCCCCTTCCCCGTCGAGGAGTTCGCCGTAGGTCTTGTACTCCTCGCAGGGCACGCAGTAGGGGCCCTCGTATCCGCCCTGGTAGATCTCACCGCGGTCGTAGAGGTCCTGGACGAACTCCTGGACGCGGTCGGTGTGGCGCTTCTCCGTGGTGCGGATGAAGTCGTCGTTCGCGATCTGGAGATGCTCCCAGAGGGGCTTCCACGACTCCTCGACGAGCTTGTCGCACCACTCCTGCGGACTGACCCCGTTGGCCTCCGCGGTGCGCATGATCTTCTGACCGTGCTCGTCCGTGCCGGTGAGGTACCACACCTTCTCGCCGCGCTGGCGGTGCCAGCGGGTGAGCACGTCGCCCGCGACGGTCGTATAGGCGTGGCCCAGGTGGGGAGCGTCGTTCACGTAGTAGATGGGGGTCGAGACGTAGTACGCCTGCGTCCCTTCCTGCTCTGATCCAGTGGCCGCCATACCCGAATCCTATCGGCCGCCCGCCACCCTTTTTCCCCGCACCGGTACCCGTGCGGGAGCGGGACGCCGCAGCAGGGTGCCGGCCACCACGGCGCCGGCGCCCGCGCAGGCGGCGCTCACCAGGAAGGCCACCGTCAGCGCAGAGTCGGGGGCGTACCCCGCGTGCAGGAGCGCGCTGTGCAGGGCGCCGAGTCCGGCCACGCCGAGGGCGACGCCGACCTGCTGGTGGGTGTCGTTCAGGGCGGAGCCCATGCCGGCCCGCGCGGGTGGGACGGCTCCCAGGACGACCGTCGTGGTGGAGGGCCCCGCGAACCCGCTGCCGGCGCCCGCCACCAGGAGTCCGGCTGCCACGAGCGCGTACGGCGTTCCGGTGCCGAACCCGGCGAGTACGCAGAAGCCCGCGGCCGTCGCGGTGAAGCCGGCGGCGACAGTGGTGCCCGGCCCCAGCGCCGCGTGCGCTCTCCCGCCCAGCGCGGAGCCGAGGACGATGCCGACGGCGAGCGGTACCACGGCCAGCCCGGAGGCGGTGGGCGGGTAGTCGCGCACCCCTTGGAGGTAGCCGGCCAGCAGGAAGAGGCTGGAGCCGGTGGACAGGGTCAGCAGGGTCGCGGCCGCGCTGCCGGCCGCGAAGCGGCGGTCGCGGTAGAGGCCGAGGTCGATCAGGGGTGCGGGGGTGCGGAGTTGCCGCCGTACGAAGAGCGCGAGGCAGGCGAGCCCCGCCGCGCCGGCGGTGGCCACCGGTACGCCGCCGGCCGCCCGGTCCCCCGTGGCGATCACCGCTGCCGTCAGGGCGGTCATCCCGAGGGTGACCAGCGCGGTGCTCGGTCCGTCCACCGGGCGGGCCGCGGGGTCGCGGGACTCAGGCACCAGGCGGGTCACGGCCAGCGCGGCTCCGCCGGCCACCGGGACGTTGACGAGGAAGACGCCGGCCCAGCTCCACCACGCGGTCAGCGCGCCGCCCAGGACCGGCCCGGCGGCCATGGCACCCGAGGCGACGGCCGCCCAGACGGCGAAGGCGCGGGGCCGCTCGGCCTCGTCGAAGACGTGGACGAGGACGGCCAGCGTGGCGGGCATCACCAGGGCGGCACCCGCGCCCATCACCGTCCGCACGACGATCAGCCACCACACCGACCAGGCGGCGGCCGCCGCGGCCGAGGAGACGGCGAGGAGGGCCAGACCGGCGAGGAGCGCGCGCCGCCTTCCGTAGTGGTCGGCGGCGGCACCGGCGGCGATGAGGAGGCCCGCGAACACGACGACGTAGGCGTCGAGCACCGCTTGCTGCTGTGCCGTGGACGCGTCGAAGTCGGCAGCGATCGAGGGGAGTGCCACGGTCAGCACCGTGTTGTCCACGACGACCACGAGGAGGGCCGCGCAGCACGCGGCCAGGATCGTCCACCGGTGCGGATGGCGGGAGGGTGCCGTCGTCGATTCCGCCCTGCCGTCCTTCGCCATGGCTGCCTCCTGCGGTGCCACTACGGCGCCTTCGTGGTGCCTCCACGACGGTGCCCCTACAGTGTTGGGTTACAACCCCACACTGTAGGGGCACCCGCCGGTGCACGGGCAAGCCCTCCGGTGTAGGCCGAGCCCTTCGGTGTAGGGGCGGGTCGCACTACGCTGGGGCGCCATGAGCCCGAAGCGCGCGCACCGCGACAGCGACGAGATCCCTGCCGCCCTCGCCGGTGCGGTCTGGCTCCGGAAGCCCCGCCCCGTCGCTGCCCGGTCGACGGGCCCCGCGCTGAGCCGGGAGCGGATCGTGACCGCGGCCGTCGCGATGCTGGACGCGCGTGGTGCCGACGGGCTGAGCATGCGCCGGCTCGCGGAATCCCTTCATGTGCACGCGACGAGCCTCTACTGGCACGTGGCCCACCGCGACGACCTGCTCGATCTGGCTCTCGACGCGGTGTTCGGCGAGGTGACACTGCCCGCGCCGCACCGGACCGGGAACGCGGAGGGCGCCGAGGTGGCCGACTGGCGTGCGGACGTCGGCTCCTTCATGGACGCCCTGCGCGACGCGCTGCTGCGCCACCCCTGGTCGCCGCCGCTGGCCGGCAGCCGTCCGCTGCTGGGGCCGAACGCGCTGGCCCGCTCGGAGTTCGTGTACGCGGCCTTGGTCGGCGGCGGTTTCACCGGTGCACAGTTGACGGCCGCGGCCGCCGCCGTCGCCAACTACGTGATCGGCACGGTCTCCGCGGAGGTGCCGTGGCGCGCCGTCTCCACCGAGCAGGAGGAGGCCGGACGGCGCGCCCTCGCGGAGCACCTCGGGCGCTGCGCCGAACGGCACCCCACGCTGGCCGCTCACCCGCCCGCGGCGCACACCGACTGGGACGGTCACTACGCGCGGGGGCGGGACTTCCTGCTGGAGGGCCTGGCGGCATCCCGGGCGCGGGGTACGCGCGGTGACCGCTGAGGACGCGTCAAGGCGAGGGAGGGTGTGTCACCCGCGGCGGGGAGCGTCGGGGTGGAAGAACAACGGTCGTCAAACGGCTACACCTGTGCACAGGGACGACGGCAATCGCCAAAAGGGGAGGCGACGCGGGCACGATGCGGCGTGAGGGCAGCGTCGGCCTCGTAACGGGGAGGCTGGCCGCTGCGGAGTCCGCCGCGCCACGGCGGTACGCACGGTGAGCAACCGTGTGCGTCGTGTGCAATGTGGCGACGCAGCGACGCCGGTGACGCCGGTGACGCCGACGCGGCGCCAGTGACGGTGAAGGAGGTGGCGGTGTGGAGGCCGAAAGGCCGAACCCGGGAACGTGTTGCCGCTGCGATCTGCCGGTGATGCACCGGGCACTGATCGCGATCATCGAGACGGGTTCGGGGCCCGGCGGCAGCGCGTACGCCTGCCTGCCCTGTGCCCACGACTATGCGAAGACCGCGCTCGCTCCCGACTGGATCGGGGAGACGATCGCCCGCGCCGAGGCCGTGCGCCTGGCCTGGGACGAGGAGGAGCGACGGCGGGAGCGGGGCGGCGGCCGGACCGGCGGACGAACCGGCGGACAAGGCGGTGCCGCCACGCCGCTGTGACGTCGGCCGCGTGCCCCGTCCGACCGTGAGCGCGCCCGACGACCCGTGCGTCCGATGTGGACCTGGTGGGTCGTTCGGCGGCTTGTGTGTCCGGCGCGGACTTGGGTGGGTCGTTTGGCGTCTCGTGTGTCCGGCGCGGCCCTGGTGGGTCGTGCGGCGGCTTGTGCGTCTGGTGTGGACCTGGTGGGTCGTGCGGCGGCTTGTGCGTCTGATGTGCACCCGGTGGTGCGTCCGGCGGCTCGTGTGTCTGGTGTGCGTCCGGTGGCGTGTGGGGGTCCGGCAATCTGTGCGTCCGGTACGCCCCTGCCGGGGCGCCCGGCAGCTCGTGCGTCGATGAGGCGTCCGTGGCGCGAGGGGGCTCAGCGGCTGTGCGTCCGGGGGCGTCCGGTGGCGGGTGCCCGTTCGGCGGCCTGTGCGTCTCATGTGCGTCCGGTGGCGCGAGGGTCCTGGTGGCCTGCGTGTCGGGTGCGCGTCCGGCGGCCCGTGCTAACGGGGGCGCGTGCGCGTCCGGTGGTGTGTTCATCCGGGGTTCATTCCGGTGTCGCTCCGCGGCGCACCCGCGGCTCTAGCGTCACGGCGGCGTACGGCGCACGAGCGCACGAACCGGAGGAACGACGATGCGAAAACCGCTGCCGCTGCTCACCGCGCACCCGGGTGGCAGATCCGCGATGACCTGCCGCTACCGCTGCGGGGACGCCTGCTTCCACGAGGTGCCCAACACCAGCGCGAACAGTTACGCGGGGGACGTCATCGCCCGCGCGCTCTCGCGCCGTTCGATGCTGCGGGCCGGCGCCGTCGTGGGGGCGGCGGCGGTCGGCACCGGCCTGGCCTCCGGCCCCGGCGCGGCGCCCGCCTCCGCCGCTGGACCGACGGCGGACGCGGGGCACCCGGCGGGCAGGAGCGGCGTCCACGGGAAGGCGGCGAAGGGGCTCCGCTTCACGCCTGTGGAGCCGAACACGGCGGATGCGGTGACCGTCCCCGCGGGGTACGGGCAGAACGTGGTCATCCGGTGGGGGGAACCGATTCTGCGCGGGGCCCCCGCCTTCGATCCCAGGCGGCAGAGCGCGAAGGCGCAAGCAGGGCAGTTCGGCTACAACAACGACTTCCTCACGCTGCTGCCGCTCCGCGCCCGGCACGGCGGCCACTCCGGCGGCGCCGACCAGCTCCTGGTCGCCAACCACGAGTACACGAACGAGGAGCTGATGTTCGCGGGGTACGACCCGCAGGAGCCGACCCGTGAACAGGTGGAGATCGCCTGGGCGGCGATGGGCCTGTCGGTGGTGGCCGTCGCCGGGGAGCGCCGGACGGGCGCGCTGCGGGCCGTACCGCGGCATCCGCTCAACCGGCGGATCACCGTCACCACACCGTTCGAGGTGACCGGTCCGGCCGCCGGCAGCGCGCTGCTGCGCACCACGGCGGACCCGGGCGGGCGCCGGGTGCTGGGCACCCTCAACAACTGTTCGGGCGGCACCACCCCGTGGGGCACGGTGCTCTCGGGCGAGGAGAACTTCAACCAGTACTTCGCCCACGCCGAGCAGGTCACCGACCCCGAGCGGGCCGCCACCCTCAAGCGGTACGGCGTGACGGGCGGGGCCAGTCAGCGGCGCTGGGAGCGGTTCGATCCCCGCTTCGACCTGACGAAGGAGCCCAACGAGGTCCACCGCTTCGGCTGGGTCGTCGAGATCGACCCGTACGACCCCGACTCCACGCCCCGCAAGCACACCGCGCTCGGCCGCTTCAAGCACGAGGCGGCGCAGCCCCGGCTGACGCGCGACGGGCACGCGGTGGTCTACATGGGCGACGACGAACGCTTCGACTACTTCTACAAGTTCGTCTCGAAGAAGACGATGCGGCCGGGGAGGAGCGCCGCGGACCGGCGGCACAACCTCGCGCTGCTGGACGAGGGCACGCTGTACGTCGCCCAGCTGACCGGCGACAGTCCGGAGGGGGAGATCGACGGGGCGGGGACGCTGCCCGAGGACGGCGAGTTCGACGGCACCGGGCGCTGGATCCCGCTGGCCAGCGGCGAGAAGTCCTTCGTGGCGGGCATGAGCGCCGAGGAGGTGTACGTCTTCACGCGGCTGGCCGCCGACAAGGCGGGCGCCACCAAGATGGACCGTCCCGAGGATGTCGAGCCCTCCCCGCGCACCGGCCGTGTGTACGTGGCGCTCACCAACAACACCGACCGCGGGGCGGCGGGGAAGGCGGGCCCGGACGAGGCCAACCCGCGCAAGGCCAACAAGCACGGGCAGGTACTGGAGTTCGCCGAGCGGGGCGAGGACGCTCCCCCGGCCTCCGGCCGCCAGGCGCCTTCGTCCACGGAGTTCTCCTGGCGGCTCTTCCTGGTGTGCGGCGACCCGGGGGACCCGGGCACCTACTTCGGAGGCTTCCCCAAGGACCAGGTCAGCCCGATCTCCTGCCCGGACAACGTCACCTTCGACGCGTACGGCAACCTGTGGCTGTCCACGGACGGCAACGAGCTGGGCTCCCACGACGGGCTGTTCGGGGTGGCCACGGCCGGGGAGCGGCGGGGTCAGGTGCGGCAGTTCCTGACGGTGCCGACCGGGGCCGAGACGTGCGGGCCGCTGGTGCAGGACCGCCGCGTGCTGGTCGCCGTGCAGCATCCGGGCGAGGTGGACGGCGCCTCCGTCGAGAAGCCCGCCTCCACGTGGCCGGACGGGCCCGGCGCGTATGTGCGGCCCTCGGTGGTCGCGGTGTGGCCGAAGGACGGTTCCGACGTCGGACGGTAGCCCCCGGTCCGGGCGACGGCCGGGTCCCGAGGGGACCGGCGCGCCCGGACCGTGCCCCGCCGCCGGTGAGCGGTGGCGGGGCCCGCGGGCCCGTGCGACGCTGTCGTGAGGACAAACAGCCCGAAACCGCCGTGTCCAGCAGAAGCGGCAAGCCGGGCATGTACGCCTTACGCACGCCAACCGTTGCGGGTGCAGCCATGGAGCGAACCAGAATCCTGATCGTCGGCGGCGGCTTCGCCGGAGTCGAGTGCGCACGCGGGCTGGAGGGCGGTCTGCGTCCTGAAGAGGCGGAGATCGCGCTGGTCACCCCCGCCAGCTACCAGCTCTACCTGCCGCTGCTCCCCCAGGTGGCGGCCGGGGTGCTCACCCCGCAGTCCGTCGCCCCGCCGCTGCGCCGGCTGCTGCACCGCACCTCGATCATCCCCGGCATGGTCATCGGCATCGACACCCACGACAAGGTGTGCATCGTCCGGCTGATCAGCGGCGAGACGCAGAACTACCGCTACGACCACCTGGTCCTCACCCCCGGCAGCGTCACCCGCAGCTTCGACATCCCCGGCCTCACCCAGCAGGCCCGCGGGATGAAGACGCTCGCCGAGGCCGCGTACGTCCGCGACCACGTGATCGCCCAGCTGGACCTGGCCGCGGCCTGCTCCGACGAGCAGGAGAAGGCCGAGCGGCTCCAGTTCGTGGTCGTCGGCGGCGGCTACGCCGGCACCGAGACCGTCGCCTGCCTGCAACGGCTCACCAACTCCGCCGCCCGCCGCTACCCACGGCTCGACCCCGATCTCATCAAGTGGCACCTGTTGGACATCGCGCCCAAGCTGATGCCCGAACTCGGCACCAAGCTGGGGCGGCGCGCCCAGCAGATCCTGCGGGAGCGCGGCACGGACGTGTCGCTGGGTGTCTCCGTCGCCAAGGCCGAGGAACGGCGGATCACCCTCACCGACAACCGGGTGCTGCCCTCCCGCACCCTCATCTGGACGGCCGGCGTCGCCGCCAGCCCGCTGATCGCCACGCTCGACGCGGAGACGATGAAGGGCCGGCTCGTCGTCAACGCCGACTTCACCGTGCCCGGACACCGGGGGCTCTACGCGCTGGGTGACGCGGCCGCCGTACCCGACCTGACCAGGATCGGCGGCGCCGTCTGCCCGCCCACCGCCCAGCACGCGAGCCGGCAGGGCAAGCACATGGCCCGCAACCTGATGGCCACGCTGCGCGGTGTGCCCATGACGCCCTACCGGCACAAGGACCTCGGCCTGGTCGTCGACCTCGGCGGCACCGACGCCGTCGCGCGCCCCCTGGGTTACGAGATCTCCGGGTTCCCCGCCCAGATCGTGACCCGCGGCTACCACCTGATGGCCCTGCCCACCTTCACCGCCAAGGCCCGTACGGTCGCCAACTGGAACCTCAACGCGCTGACCGGCGACGACTTCCTGCGGACCGGCTTCCTCTCCCGCCGCCCCGCCACCCTCCAGGACATGGAGGCCACCGACGCCTACCTCACTCAGGAACGCGCCCGCGAACTGACGGCCTGAGGCGCGGACTCGGGCGGGGTGTCCAGGATGGGGGTGAGGTGCAGGGCCGCCAGGCGCCAGCCCCGCCCGGGGGCGGAGACCAGGTGCAGCGTCACCCGGAAGTGGCCGTCCATGTCGCGGCCCTCGTGGACGGACTGCTGGCTCTGCACGCCCAGGAGGACGGCGCTGTCGCCGTAGCGGCGTAACCGTTCGGTGCGCCAGGTGAACAGGTCGTGCACCAGGGCGCCGGTCCCGTACCGCTCCAGCCACTGCCGCTTGTCCAGGACGAACCCGCGCGGGCCGACAGCCTCGAAGTCGTCGGTCAGCAGGGTGTCCAGCGTCCTGGTGTCGCCGCGCAGTTCGGCGGCGGCCCAGCGGGCGCCGAATGCCGCCGGTTCCACCGGGGCCGTCAGCACCCCTGGCTCCGTCAGCTCCCCCGGCGGCGTCAGCTCGGCCGGGTCCTGCGGCCCGGTCGGTTCCGAGGGCGCCGTCGCCGCTCGCGCCGGTGCCGCAGGCCCGCCGGTGGCCGGGTCCGTCGTCGCGGGCATCTCCTGCTCACCCCTTCTCAGCCGGTGGTGCCGCCCCGTCGTCGTGCGCGCCCCCAGGGTGGGCCCCGCCGGGGTGCGGGCGCGTCGGGCTTCAGGACGACGCCGCGTTACTCCGCAGGGTGCACCGTCTGCACCGTCTGCCAACCATCGATACCACCCGGGGAGTACGGGCGGGGCCCACGCATTCGCAGCCGGATAGCGGGCACAGTGGGGGAGACCGATCGACGACGAGGGATGCGAGGAGCACCCATGCCCACGGTTCCGGTGGTGCGCAGCCTGCGCCGGGTGGTGCGGCCCCGCCTGGCGCGCCCCGGGGTGGACCTTGCCCACCCTGCGCGCTCGCCCCTCGGCTCCTCGGTGGTGAGCTGCGTGGCCTACGACGGCGAGGGCACCCGGCTGATGGACGAGTGCGGCATCGCGGAGGCGCTGGCCTGCGTCCGCAAGAGCGAACCGGCCCAGGAGGGTGCGGGGCAGGACGCCGGCGGAGCGGGCGGCGAGGGAGGCGGGTTCGTGTGGATCGGGCTGCACGAGCCGTCGGAGGCGGAGTTCGAGGGCATCACCGAACTGTTCGGGCTGCACCCGCTGGCGGTCGAGAACGCGATCGAGCCGCACCAGCGGCCGAAGGCCGAGTGGTACGGGTCGAGCGGTCCCGGCGGCGGGGGCGGCGAGATGATGTTCGCCGTCTTCAAGACGGTGCGCTACGTGGAGCACGAGGTGCTGTCCACCACCAGCGAGGTGGTGGACACCGGTGAGATCGTCGTCTTCGCCGGACGGGACTTCGTGATCACCGTCCGGCACGGCGGGCACGGCTCTCTCGGCCCCGTACGCGAGGCGCTGGAGGCCGACCCGGAGCAGCTCGCGCGGGGCCCGGCCGCCGTGCTGCACGCGATCGCCGACCAGGTCGTCGACGACTACCTGCTGGTCGCCGACGAGGTGCAGACCGACATCGACGACCTGGAGAGCGCCGTGTTCGCGCCGCAGGCGCCCTCCACGCGGAGCGGCGGCGCCTTCGAGACCGGCCGCATCCACCAGCTCAAGCGCGAGCTGCTCGAACTCAAGCGCGCCACCCAGCCGTTGGCCCGCCCGCTGGAGCTGCTCTCCTCCCGCCCCAACCAGCTCATCGAGGCGGAGATACGCAAGTACTTCCGTGACGTCGCCGACCACCTCTCGCGGGTCACGGAGCAGATCGCCTCCTTCGACTCCCTCCTCGACTCCATCCTCCAGGCCCATCTGGCGCAGGTGTCCACGGCCCAGAACGAGGGCATGCGCAAGATCAGCGCATGGGTCGCGATCGTCGCCGTACCGACCATGGTCTGCGGCATCTACGGCATGAACTTCCACCGCATGCCCGAGCGGCACTGGGAGTTCGGCTACCCGCTCGTGCTGGCCGTCATCGTCGGCGCCTGCGCGGCCATGCACCGGTCGTTCCGCAGAAACGGCTGGCTGTGAACCGGCACGCCGCGCCCGTGCCGCTGCCGGGCGTCACCACCGTCGTCCTCGACGTGGGCGAGACCCTCGTCCGGGACGACCGGTACTGGGGCTCGTGGGCCGACTGGCTCGGCGTGCCCCGGCACACCCTCTCCGCGCTCGTCGGTGCCGTCGTCGCCCAGGGGCGGGACAACCAGGAGGCGCTGCCGCTGGCCCGGCCAGGGCTGGACGTGGACGCGGAGCGGCGCGCGCGGGAGGCTGCCGGATGCGGGGAGCACCTGGCGGAGTCCGACCTGTACGAGGACGTCCGCCCGTCCCTGGCGGCGCTGGGCGCGGCCGGGCTCGCCGTGCACGTCGCCGGCAACCAGACGGCCCGCGCGGGCGCCCTGCTGCGCGCCATGGAGCTGCCCGCCCGCACCGTCTCCACCTCCGAGGAGTGGGGCTGCGCCAAACCCGAACCGGCCTTCTTCGCCCGCGTTCTGGCCACCACCGGCAGCGACCCCGCCGCCACCCTCTACGTCGGCGACCACCCCTCCCGTGACGTGGGCCCCGCCCACGCCGCGGGCCTGCGCACCTGCCACCTCACCCGCGGCCCATGGGGCCACCTGTGGGCGGGCTGCGACGACCCCGCCCCGGACCTGCGGATCGCCGCACTGAGCGAGCTCCCGCCGCTGCTGGGGGCGGAACAGGTGCGGTGACGTCCGCCCCGGCCGCAGCCGGAGTCCCGGCCGGGGTTCGGTCTTTCCGAACCCCCGATACGGGTGGCCGCTCCCTCCTGCGGCGGCCCGCGCGTCCGTAGCGTCGAGGCCATGGTGAACGTGCAGGACAACGGTGGGACGAACCGGGGACCGGCCCTGGTCATGACGGGGGTCGTGCGGCGCTACGGGCGGCGGCGCGCCGCCGTGCAGGCGCTGGGCGGCGTGGATGTGACGCTGCCGAGAGGGAGCTTCACCGCGGTGATGGGCCCCTCCGGGTCGGGCAAGAGCACCCTGCTCCAGTGTGCCGTCGGCCTGGACCGGCCGACCGGGGGCAGCGTGCGGCTCGGCGGGCAGGAGCTGACCCGGATGGGTCCGCGCGCCCTGACCCGGCTGCGCCGCGAGCGGGTCGGCTTCGTCTTCCAGGCGTTCAACCTGCTGCCCGCGCTGAGTGCCGAGCAGAACGTGCGGCTGCCGCTGCGTCTCGCCGGCAGCCGCGCCCGCCGGGGCGGGAGGGACCGCGCCCGGGACGCGCTGGCCCGCGTCGGCCTGGCCGACCGCGCCCGCAGCCGCCCCGCCGAGCTGTCCGGCGGGCAGCAGCAGCGGGTCGCGCTGGCCCGCGCCCTGGTGACGGAGCCCGAGCTGGTCTGCGCCGACGAGCCGACCGGCGCCCTCGATCCGGCCACCGCGGAGGGCGTGCTGCGGCTGCTGCGCCGTGCGGTGGACGAGGCGGGCGCGACGGTCCTGATGGTCACCCACGACCCGGTGGCCGCCGCGTACGCCGACCGTGTGCTCTTCCTGGCCGCCGGGCGCCTGGTGGACGAGTACGTCGCGGGCGCGGGGCCGAAGCCGCGGCACCGGGCCGCCACCGGTTCCGCCGTCCCACGGGGGGACGGCGGAACCGCGGGCGCCGGTGGCGTCTCCGTCAGCGGTGCCGGGGACGTCGCGGGCGGCGTGCGGGCGGCTGCCGCCGAACCGGTGGCCGGCGCCGCCGCACACATCGCGGGGCGGATGCGGGCGCTCGCCGCACCGCCGGGCGGACCGCCCGAGCAGGACCGTCCCGCGCCGGGGGGCCTCGGTATGGAGGTGGCGCGGTGACGGCCGGGCTCGCGCGGGCCTCGGTGCGGCACCGCCCCGTCGCGTTCGCCGGAGTGTTCGGGGTGCTGGTGCTCTCCGCCACCGTCGTGACGGCCTCCGTGGCGATGCTGCGGACGGCCTCGGGCGTGCGGCCGGGCGCGGCCAGGGAGGAACTGGCCACCATGGGGGCCGGGTTCACCGTGGTGACCGGCTACCTGTCGGTGTTCCTCATCGCCATGGTCATGGCCCTGTCGGTGGCGCAGCGGACGCAGGAGCACGCGATGGTGCGGGCGGTCGGGGGGACGCCGTGGCAGATCCGGCGCACCGTCGCGGCCGAGGCGCTGTGCACGGCGCTGCCCGCCCTGCCGGTGGGCTACCTGCTCGGGTGGGCGCTGGCCCGGGGCTGGCTGGCGGGGATGACCGCGCACGGGCTCGTGCCGCAGGGGGTGCCCCTCGTCGTCGGGGCGCCGCCCGCGCTCGCCGCGGGCGGCGTGCTGCTGGTCACCTCGCAGCTCGGCGGCGTACTGGCCGCCCACCGGGCCGCCCGTGCCCGCCCGGCCGACGCCCTGGGGGAGGCGGCCGGCGCACGGCGGGGCCTGACGGTGACCGGCGTGCTGCGCGGCGTCGGAACGCTCCTGGCCCTGTGCGGGGCCGCGGTGCTGACCGCGGTCACCGCCGCGGGGCCGCGCGAGGACGTGGGGGAGCACCTGCCCCTGGTGCTGCTCGCCCATCTCGTCGCCGTCGGCTGCGCGGGTCCCGCCCTCGGGCGTGCCGCGGTGCTGCTGCTCACCTGGCCGGTACGGCTGGTGACGGCGCCGCGGGTGCTGGGCGGGGGTGCCGCCGCCCAGCTGGCCCTCGCACAGGTGAGGGCGCAGGCCCGCCGGCTCTCCTCCGCCCTCGCCCCGGTGGCCCTGGTGGTGGCGTTCACGCTGGTCAAGCTGGCCGCGCTGGCGCACAGCGCGGACCCCCCGTGGGTCGACCTGTTCGCGACCGTCCTGTATGCCGCCTTCGCCGCGACGGCCGCCGCCCTCACGCTGATGATGCTCAGCGCCGAGGGCCGTCGCGAGGTCGCGCTGCTGCGGTCGGTGGGCGCCGGGGCGGGGCAGGTCGTGCGGATGCGGATGACGGAGGCGGTGACGGTCGCCGTCACGGGGTACGGCGTGGGCACCGCTGTGGCCCTCGCGGTGACGCTGCCGCTCGGCGACGCCGCCGGGGCCTCCCTGACCGCGCTGCCGGCCGGCACCTGGGCGGGCACCGGTGCGGGGGTGCTCGCGCTGGCCCTCGCCTCGACCCTGGCCCCGGTGCCGGGCCACCTGCGCCGGGCGCTGCGCCGGTGACCGTACGGTGCTAAAGAGCCGACGCGGCGCCGCCGGGGACGCCCGAAGGACCGCCCCTACGACCATGAAAGCCGCCCTGTGACCGTGAAGGCCGTACTCGAATCGCTCGGCATCCCCGTGACGCGGCCGGCGCTGCGCGCCCTCGCGTACGCGGTCGTCGGTCTGGTCCCCGCGCTGCTGGGCGTGCCGGCGCTGGCGCTGGTCGCGCTCGGTGCGGTGCTGTGCGTGACGCGGGTGGGGATGCCGGTGCTCTCCCTCGTGCTGACAGCCGTGCGCGCGCTCACCGATCTCGAACGGGCTCTGGTGCGCGGGCTGCTGGGCGAGCGGGTGTCCGCACCGCCGCGCCCCCTCCCGCTGCGCGCCGCGTACGACGGCGCGGCCTGGCGGAGTGCGGCCTTCGCGGTGGTCGACGCGCCGCTCGGGGTGGTGCTGCTGGCCGTCCAGGTGCCCGTGCGGCTGTACGGGCTGGCGCTGCTGTCCTACCCCCTGTGGTTCCGGGCGGTCCGCCAGAACGGGCACCACGGCATCGAGCTCACCGGGACCGTCGCCCTCGACACCTGGCCGCGCGTCCTCGCCGTGGCCGCCTGCGGGCTGGTCGTGCTGGCGGTCGCCGGCTGGGCGGGCCGCCGGCTGGCCGACCTCGTGCGGCTGCTGGCCCGCACCCTGCTCGCCCCGCTCCGCCTCGCCGGCCGGGTCCAGGACCTGGAGGAGACCCGTGCCCTGGCCGTCCGCGACTCCGCCGCCACCCTGCGCCGCATCGAACGCGACCTGCACGACGGCGCCCAGGCCCGCCTGGTCGCCCTCGCCATGGCTCTCACCCGCGCCAAGGACGCCCTGCGCGCCCCCGAGCCCTCCCCGGCCGACACCGACAGGGCCCGCACGCTGATCGACCAGTCGCTGTCCACCGCCCGCACCGCCCTGAGCGACCTGCGGGACCTCGTGCGGGGCATCCATCCGCCGGTCCTCGACAAGGGCCTGGGGCCTGCCCTGGCCTCGCTGCGCTCCGACATCGAGACGCCCGCCCTCCGCGTCGAGCTGCGGACCGCGCTCCTGGCCGCCCCCCGGCCGCCCGAAGCGGTGGAGACCATCGCCTACTTCTGTGCGGCCGAGCTGCTGACCAACGCCGCCCGGCACGCCGCCGCGGAACGCGTCACGGTCAGCGCGTCGATCGAGGAGGCGGGGCGGGCGCTGGTCCTTCTCGTCGAGGACGACGGCCGGGGCGGCGCGGCACCGGCGCCCACCGGCGGGAAGGCCACCGGCCCGGGCGCCTCCACCGGACTGCGGGGCCTCGCCGAGCGGGTACGCACCGTGGACGGCACACTGAGCCTCCACAGCCCGCCCGGGGGACCGACGAGAGCCACGGTCCGCCTGCCGCTCGCACACCAGCAGGAGACACCGTGAGCGTCCGCACAGGTCAGGCCCTGCGCCTGGTGATCGCCGAGGACGCCGTCGTCGTACGGGAGGGGCTCGTCGGCCTGCTCACCGACCGGGGCCTGGAGGTGGCCGCCGCTGTCGGAGACGCGGACGCGCTGTTGGCGGCGGTCGAGCGGACCCGTCCCGACGCCGTCGTCGCCGACATCCGGATGCCGCCCACCCACCGCGACGAGGGCCTGCGCGCGGCCGCGCTGCTGCGGGCCCGCCATCCCCGGCTCGGCATCCTGCTGTTCTCCCAGTACGTGGAGACCAGTTACGCGCACACTCTGCTCGCGGGCGGCCCCGCCGGCATCGGCTACCTGCTCAAGGACCGGGTCCTGGACGTCGAGGAGTTCGTGGACGCCCTGCACCGCGTCGTCGAGGGCGGCACCGCGCTCGACCCCGACGTCATCTCCCGCCTGCTGCGGGCCGGTCCCACCCTCGCCGCCCTCACCCGCCGCGAACGGGAGGTCCTGGGTCTCATGGCCGAGGGCCTCACCAACTCCGCGGTGGCGGCGCGCATGGGGGTCTCCCAGCGTGCGGTCGAGAAGCACACCGCCGCCATCTTCGAGAAGCTGGAGATCCCCCGGACCACCGAGACCCACCGCCGTGTCCAGGCGGTCCTCCACTACCTGGGCGGCAGGTAGCGGTGCCCCGCCCCCGGCCCCCGGCGCGGTGGTGCGGTCAGCGCCGGGCGGCGGAGCCGGACTCGGCGCGTGGGGCGGCGGGGGCGGGGGAGGCCGTCCGCGCGGCAGTGGAGCGCTGGGTCGCCAGCAGGACCACGGCCACCACGGCCATGATGCCGACGACCATGGCGAGCGTGACGGGAGCGTGCACGTCGAGCAGGATCATCGTGGTGTTCGCGGCGAAGTGGGTGACCATCGAGCCGACGACACCGGCGTGCTCGTAGGCGTAGGCGGTCAGCATGGCCATGGGGACGACGCTGACGGCGAAGAGCACACCGCTCGGGGTGGCCAGGCCCAGCTCGTTCTGCACGGTCCCGTCGATGAGGAACAGCGGCAGGTGCCACACCGACCAGACGACACCCAGCACCAGGCCGACCTGGAGGCGGCCCATCGACGCGCGCATCCGCGGGTAGGCGGTGCCCCGCCAGCCCGGCTCCTCCGAGAGCGGACCGGAGACCACCATGCTGACGAGGAACGCGGCCGGCCCGCCCGCCTTCGACATCACGTCCGCCGCGGTCTGCAGGCTCAGGGCCGGGCCGTCCGCCGCCTGCGACAGCAGGGCGGCCGCAACCACCGTCGCCGAGGTGCCCATGAGGAGGAGCGGCAGCAGGAGCAGGGCCTTCCGCCGGAAGGGCACCGCGTGCTCGGGCAGGGCGTCACCGCGCCGGCGCCGGCGTATCCGGACCACCAGGGCGGCGATCAGCGGTCCGAAGGCGCCGAACAGGTAGGGCAGGGCGGTGGGCGGGGTCGTCGCCGACCCGCCGAGCAGCATCGCGGCGCCCCAGGAGGCCCAACTGACGCCGAAGGCCAGCACCATGAACAGGCCCAGGTCGCTGCGGGGCGCGGCGGCAGGGGGCGCGTCCGCGGGGGACTGCCCGGCGTGGGGTTTCGCGAGGAGGTTCAGGGTTGACGCTGTCATGACGCACCGCTCTCTGCAGTCGTGAGGGTTGACGAGTTCTCGGGGGGACGGGGGCGCGGAGCCGTCAGGGCCGGTCCGCGCGCGATCCGGTCGGCGCCTGGTCCACCGCCCCGTCCAGCCGCGGGGCGAGCCAGGAGGCGACGAGGGCGAGGAGTTCGGGGTCGACCGGCTGCCGCAGCAGGCGCCCGTAGGAGCGCAGGCTGTGCGGCCCCGGGTCGCGGCGCAGCACGTGGGTGAGGTCGGGGACGCGGTGGACCTCGGCGCCGCTGGGGACCAGGCGGCGCATCTCCTCCAGGTCGTCGGGGGCGACCTGGAGATCCTTGGCGCCGGTGACGGCCAGCACGGGCACCTGGATCGCGGCGAGGTCGTCGCGGGTGTCGTGGGCGAGGTTCTCGCGCATCCAGCGGGCGTTGACCGGGATGCCGGCGATGCGGGCCACGTCCGTCTGCGTCCTGCGCAGCCGGCCGAGAGCCCGGCCGCCCAGTGCGCCCAGCGGCCGGCGCAGCAGCCGTGCCGGAGCGGGCAGTGTCCCGAAGTGCGAGCGGGCCTGCCAGCGCACGGCGTCCTCGCCCTTGCGGGCGTACCCGGCGAGCAGCACCGCGGCGTGCACCTCCTGCTGCGCGGCGAGCGCCATCGCGTGCAGGGCGCCTTCGCTGTGGCCGACGACGCCGACCGCGTCGGAGCGTACGGCGGGGTGGGCCGCCAGGGCGCGGGCGGCGGCGACGGCGTCCTCGCGGTTGTCGGTGAAGCCGCTGGTGCGCCACCTGCCCGGGGTGGCACCGACGCCGCGCCGGTCGTAGCGCAGGGTGGCGATGCCTTCCGCCGCGAGGGCGTCGGCCAGCGGCCGGGCCAGGTTCATCGTCAGCTTGCGGGAGTTGCCCTCGCGGTCCAGCGGGCCGGAGCCGTGCAGGAGCAGGACGGCGGGGTGCGGGCCGGGTGCCGTCGGCAGGGTCAGGGTGCCGGCCAGGGGGACCCCGTCGGCCGCGGTGACCGTCAGTTCGATGTCGGGCAAGACTCCGCCTCTCTCCGTTCTCAACTTCGAGAACGTTATCAAACATGAGAGTATGGCGTCATGGCAAATGCGAACGAGCTCATGCACCCCGTGCGGATGCGCATCCTGCAGACCCTGCTCGGCGCCGGCGAACTGACCACGGCGCAACTGCGCGACCGGCTCCCCGACATCGCCCCGGCCACCATGTACCGGCACGTCGCGGCCCTCGCGAAGAGCGGCGTCATCGAGGTGGTCGACGAGCGGCCCGTTCGTGGCACCGTCGAGCGCAGCTACCAGGTCCGCCAGGAGCGGGCCCTCATCGACGCCGGCGCGCGCGCCACCATGGGCAAGGAGGACCACCGGCGGGCCTTCGCCGTCTTCACCGCGGCCGTGATGGGCGACTTCGACCGCTACCTCTCCCATGAGGACGCCGACCCTGCCCGGGAGAACGTCCTCTACCGGCAGGGCGCCGTGTGGCTGACCGACGAGGAGTTCGCCGCGCTCGTCGAGGAGATCGAGGCGGCCGTCGCCCGCCGCACCCGCACCACCCCGGGCGACGGGCGCACCCGCCACCTCCTCAGCCTCGTCTTCGTACCGGACAAGACCGCCACCCCCGAAGCGGACGGGTGACACGAGTACCGCCGCGTACGCGGAAACCTCCGAGCCCTGGAGCCGTCGTCGGCGTCCAGGGACCTGGATGCGAGCGCCCGGTCAGGCGTGCCTCGGCGGTGCTCAGCTACAGCACCAGCGACAGCAACAGCAGCAGCACCAGCGAGACGACGGAAATGATCGTCTCCATCACCGACCAGGACTTGACCGTCTGGCCGACGCTCATTCCGAAGTACTCCTTGACCAGCCAGAACCCGGCGTCGTTGACGTGGCTGAAGAAGAGCGAGCCGGCGCCGACGGCCAGCACGACGAGCGCGGCCTGTGCGGTGGACATGTCGGCGGCGAGCGGCGCGACGAGCCCCGCGGCCGACACGGTGGCGACCGTCGCGGACCCGGTCGCCAGCCGGATGCCGACCGCGATGAGCCAGCCGAGCAGCAGCGCGGGGACGGACCAGTCCTTGGACAGGTCGAGGATCATCTGCCCGATGCCGACGTCCACCAGCGTCTGCTTGAACCCGCCGCCGGCGCCGACGATCAGCAGGATGCCCGCGATGGGCCCCAGCGAGCCGGCGACCGTGTCGGAGAGCCGGTCCTTGGAGAAACCGGCGGAGCGGCCGAGGGTGAACAGGGCGACGAGGACGGCGACCAGCAGGGCGATCATCGGGTCGCCGACGACGTCCATGACGCGCTGCCCGGTGTTGTCCGCGTCGTCGACGGCGATGTCGGTCAGTGCCTTGGCGAGCATCAGCACGACGGGCAGCAGCACGGTGGCGAGCGTGCTGCCGAAGCCGGGCCGCTTGTCCGCATCGGCGCTGACGCGCTCGGGGACGACCCCCTCGGGCGGCGTGGTGTCCACCCAGCGTGCGGCGACCTTCCCGAAGAGCGGACCGGCGACCACCAGCGTCGGGATGCCCACGACGAGGCCGAGGGCCAGGGTGACGCCGAGGTTGGCGTGGATGGCGTCGATGGCCACGAGCGGACCCGGGTGCGGCGGGATGAGCCCGTGCATCACCGACAGGCCGGCCAGCGCGGGGATGCCGACCCGCATCACCGAGTAGTTGCCCCGCTTGGCGACCAGCAGCACGACCGGGATCAGCAGGACGAGGCCGACCTCGAAGAACATCGGCAGGCCGACGATGCCGGCGATCAGCGCCATCGCCCACGGAATGCTGCGCCTGCTCGCCTTGCCCAGGATGGTGTCGACGATCTGGTCGGCGCCCCCGGAGTCGGCCAGCAGCTTGCCGAGGACGGCACCGAGCGCGATGAGCACGCCGACGCCGGAGACGGTGTCACCGAGCCCGGCGGTGAAGCTGGAGACGGCCTTGTCCAGCGGCGCCGCGGCCACGGCGCCCAGCACGAGGGACCCGATGGTCAGCGACAGGAACGCGTGCAGCTTGAACCGGGTGATGAGGACGACGATGACGGCGATACCGACGAGGGCGGCGATCCCCAACTGCGCGTTGCCGGCTGAGCTGATGGGGTCCGGCTGCGACCCCGCGGCCAGCATCTCGACACTGAGATGGCTCACGGCTCTTCCTTCGCTGTGTGTGGGTGGGGAGAGGTGGAGAGAGGGGGGACGGGGGTGCCTCGGCTCAGGACGGGGTGGCCGCCTCGGCGGCGGCCTCCCGCGCCCGCTCGCCGCGCAGGGCGGCCAGCGCCCGTTCGGTGACGGCACGCGGGCCCGGGGCGACGGAGACGGTCACGCCCCGCTCGTCCGGGCGCAGGGGTTCGAGGGCCGCGAACTGCGAGTCCAGCAGGGCGACGGGCATGAAGTGGTCGGCCCGCTCGGCCATCCGCCGCGCTATCAGCCCCCGGTCGCCGGTGAGGTGGACGAACACCAGGTGGGGAGCGGCGGCCCGGAGCCGGTCGCGGTAGGCGCGCTTGAGCGCGGAGCAGCTCACGACGCCGCCGACGTGAGCGTGCTCGTGCGCCCAGGCGCCGATCGCGTCGAGCCAGGGGGCCCGGTCGGTGTCGTCCAGGGGGGTGCCGGCGGACATCTTGGCCACGTTGGCCGGGGGGTGGAAGGCGTCGGCCTCGGCATAGGGCACGTCCAGGGCTTCGGCCAGCAGCCGTCCGACGGTGGTCTTGCCCGTTCCGGCGACGCCCATGACGACCACGACGTTCTGGTTCGTCATCTCACTCAGTCCTCATCGACCGTCCTCATCGACTGTCTTCGCCGGCCTCGGCGACGAGCACACCTAACCTCATAGGTCACACGTATTCAATAGTCGGACGCGTATTAGTCATACTTAATTGGAGTGACGATGAGCACGTAGGCTGAACGTCCCGACGCGCTCGCCGAGCGTGCCCGGCGGCCCGGACGGGCCGGGAACGACAGGAGACCAGCCGCAGATGACCAGCCAGGAGGCGGACGGGGCCGACCGGGCGGACGGGAGCGCACAGGCCGCCCGTGCACAGGCCCCCGCACGCGACCGCGGCCTGCACGCCCGGCTGCTCGCCTCCCTCGGCCCCGCGATCACCGCGGGCGAGTACCCGCCCGGCACGGTGCTGCGCACCGAGGAGCTGGCGAGCCGGTACGAGGTCTCCCGCACGGTGGCACGGGAGGCCGTACGGGTCCTGGAGTCCATGCACCTGGTGGAGTCCCGCCGCCGGGTCGGGGTGACCGTGCTGCCGCCCGAGGAATGGGACGTCTACGACCCGCAGGTCATCACCTGGCGGCTGGCCGGCACCGACCGCGGGCGCCAACTGCGCTCCCTCACCGTGCTGCGCTCGGCCGTGGAACCGGTCGCCGCCCGGCTCGCCGCCGAACTGGCCGGGCCCCAGGAGTGCGCGGAGCTGACCGAGCACGCCCTGGGCATGGTGGCGACCTCACGCGGCCGGCAGTTGGAGAACTACCTGGTGCACGACATCGCCTTCCACCGCACCGTGCTGCGCGCCTCCCGCAACGAGATGTTCGCCCGCCTCGGCGACGTCGTCGCGGCGGTGCTGGCCGGCCGGACGCACCACGACGTCATGTTCGCCGACCCCCGGCAGGAGGCCGTCACCCTCCACGTCCAGGTCGCCGAGGCCGTCCGCGAACGGGACGGCACCCGCGCCGAGGCCGCCATGCGCACCATCACCGAGGACGCGATGGCGGAGCTGGACGTCCTGGCCCCCTGAGCACCGTCCCCCGCACCATCCCGCACCCTCCGCACCACCTCCGCGGCGCGAGTGCGGTCACCCGGCGTGCAGGTGCGCGTCACCCGGAAGAGGGGGCCTGTCACCGGCGGGCCCCTCCCAGGGCGCGGGGGCGGACCGCGGCGCGGACGATGGCCCCATGGCAGAGCCCACCGGACCGCCCCCGGGCCGCGGCCCCGAACGGTCACGCTGGGCGTGGCCGCTGCTGGGGCCGCTGGTGGCGATCCTGTTCGCGGCCTTCTTCCTGCTGCCCGCGCGCACCCTGGGCCCGGAGCGGCCGGTGCTGAGCTGGACGGTGTTCGCCCTCGCCCTCGCGGGCATCGCCGTGCTGCTGCTCAAGCACATGCGCGACGCCATGTTCGACCGGCCGGGCACGGTCGTGGCCCTGGTGTCGCTGATGTGCCTGTCGGTGCTGGTCTTCTCCTCGGCGTACTTCGTGATCTCCCACCATCCCGGGGAGTTCCACGGCCTGCACACCCGGCTGGACGCCCTCTACTTCTCGCTGCTGACCCTGGCCACCCTCAGCTACGGCGACATCGCGCCCCGCGGACAGTCCGCACGGCTGGCCATCCTCCTGCAGATCCTCTACACCCTCGTCTTCCTCACCGCCGCCGCCACCACCCTCACCGGCAGGCTCCGCCGCACGGCGGCCAACCGGCCCCCGCGCGGCAGGGGCCGCAAGGGCGTCCCCCGCCCCTGACGGGGCTGCCGACCGGCATGTAGCGCACGACACAGCCGTACCCGGCGCCCCGTGGGAGGATGCCCGGCGGCCGTGCGAGCGGATCGCGAACGGGTGGATGGCCGTCCTTGCCACGCAGGTTCACGTGGGAGCACGTGAGACAGAGACAGGGCCGATGACGATGCGCACCGTGACGATCACCGGAACCCGGACGACGGGGCACCGGGACCCCGCCCACTACGCGAAGCTCTTCGTGGAGTACCTGGGCCCCTTCGCGCCGGACACGCACTTCTACCTCGGCGGCGCCCGGGGCATCGACAGCCTCGCGTTGAGGTGGCTGGCCGAACAGACGCAGGCCTGGATCACCGTCGTCGTCCCCGGCACACTCGACCAGCAGCCGCCCGAGGCCCGGCACGCCGTCAACCGCACCTGGAACCGCATCGCGGAGATCGTCGAGCTGGGCGCCGAACCGTTGGACGACGCCGCCCATCTGGCCCGTCACCGCTGGATGGTGGACCGCTCCGACCTCGTCATCGGCTTCCCCGTCGGCGCGAGCACCGGCTCCGGCACCTGGCGGACCCTCGACTACGCGGACCGCCAGGGCAAGGCCCGGCTGATCGTGCCCACCTGAGCCCTCACCGTTCGGACACTTCGTTCACCTCGTCCGCCTCGTTCACGGCGTTCACCCCGTTCGTCCCTTTCACCCCGTTCACCCTTTTCACACCTTTCACAGCGTCTTCACGAATCGACAGGGTGCATGGAGACGGCGGGCCGGGGCACCCGGGCGGCGGAGGTGAACAGTCATGGTCCCGTTGTTGCTCGTGCTGTTGCTCGCACTGCTGCTGTTCGGCGTGGGGTTCGCGGTCAAGGCGCTGTGGTGGATAGCCGTGATCGTGCTCGTGGTGTGGCTGCTGGGCTTCTTCGTCCGGCCCACCAGCGGAGGACGGCGCGGTCGCTGGTACCGGTGGTAGCGCCGGGGACGTGCGCGGCGCCGGAGGGCTGAGGCCCCGACGCCCCGGCGGCCCGCCCCGTCCCCGGCTCCCGTGCCGGTCGCCCGGCGACGCGCAGTGCGCCGCCGTACCCCTCGGCCCCGCTCCCCGGACTCCGTCCCGGAAGCGGGGCCGGTGCGGTGGCCGCGAAGAGCGGCCGCCGCACCTGACAGGTCGTAAGGTCGCAAACATGGACACCACCGCACTTCTCAAGGACGCCTTCACCCGGGTGAACGGCGAGGTGCACGCCGCTCTCGACGGCATCGCCAAGAAGCATCTGAACGAGCGGCTGGACCCGGGGACGAACACCGTGGCGTGGCTGATCTGGCACCTCACCCGGGTGCAGGACGACCACCTCGCGGACGCCGCGGGGCAGGAGCAGAACTGGCACGCACAGGGGTTCGAGGAACGGTTCGGGCTGCCCCTCGACTCCGACGACACCGGTTTCGGCCACTCACCCGAGGACGTGGCGGCCGTCCGGGTGGACTCGCCGCCGCTGCTGGTCGCCTACCACGACGCCGTTCACCAGCGGACTCTCGACTACCTGGACACGATCGGGTCCCAGTCGCTGGGCCGGATCGTCGACGACGCCTGGGACCCGCCGGTCACCCTCGGGGTACGTCTCGTGAGCGTCATCGGCGACACGATGCAGCACGTCGGTCAGGCGGCCTTCCTGCGCGGCGTGCTCGAACGCCGCGGCTGACAGCAGGCACCTCCCCGCACCGCCCCGCATCGCCGACCCACAGCCCCCACCCGAGCCCCGCACAGCGGGAACCCCGCAGAGCAGAAGAGAGGCGCGCCCCGTGATCCCCCAGCGCACCGCCACCAGCTCGACCCTGACCCTGCACGTCAACGACACCGCGCACACCGTCACCGTGGACCACCGCACCACCGTCCTGGACGTGCTGCGCGAACACCTGGACCTCACCGGTAGCAAGAAGGGCTGCGACCACGGCCAGTGCGGTGCCTGCACGGTGCTGCTGGAGGGGCGCCGTGCCAACAGCTGCCTGCTGCTGGCGGTGGCGCACGACGGCGCGCACCTCACCACCGTCGAGGGGCTCGGCGACGCCCAGCGGCCGCACCCGCTCCAGCAGGCGTTCCAGGACCGGGACGCCTTCCAGTGCGGTTACTGCACGCCCGGGCAGATCGTCTCGGGCGTCGGCATGCTGTGCGAGGCCGCCGAGGGGCACCCCTCGCACGTCACACCACCGCAGGTGCTGGAGGAGGCCACGGGGGCGCCCGCCGAGCTGGACCGGGACGAGATCCGCGAACGCATGAGCGGCAACATCTGCCGCTGCGGCGCCTACCCGCACATCGTCGAGGCGATCGAGGACGTGGCCGATCACGCCGGCTCCGCCACCGCCGCGCACGCCGGCTCCGGTGCCCGGACGTCCGCCCGCCGCCCCAGCGAGGTGACCGCGTGAAGACCTTCACCTTCGAGCGGGCCACCAGCCCCGAAGAGGCCGTCTCCGCGTTCGCCGCCCAGCCGCACGCCCGCTACCTGGCGGGCGGCACCAACCTGGTGGACCTGATGAAGCTCGGCGTCGAGACGCCGGAACACCTCATCGACGTCTCCCGGCTGCCGCTGGACGAGGTCGAGGAGACCCAGGAGGGCGGCCTGCGCGTCGGCGCCAACGTGCGCAACAGCGACCTGGCCGCCCACCCCGCCGTCTGCCGCCGGTACCCCGCGCTCGCGGAGGCGCTGCTGGCGGGCGCCTCCGGGCAGTTGCGGAACCTGGCCACCACCGGCGGCAACGTCCTCCAGCGCACCCGCTGCCCCTACTTCCAGGACACCTCGGCGCCCTGCAACAAGCGCGAGCCGGGCACCGGCTGCTCGGCACGCGAGGGCGTCAACCGCGACATGGCCGTCCTCGGCCACTCCGCGCACTGCGTGGCCACCCACCCGTCGGACATGGCGGTGGCGATGGCGGCCTACGACGCCGAGCTCGAACTGCTCGGCCCGGAAGGCACGCGGACCGTCCCCGCCGCCGAGTTCCACCGGCTGCCCGGCGACACCCCGGAGCAGGACACGGTGCTGCGGCCCGGCGAACTGATCTCCCACGTGACGCTGCCCGCGCCGCCCGAGGGCGCCCGGGCCGGCTACCGCAAGGCGCGCGACCGCGCCTCGTACGCGTTCGCCCTCGCCTCCGCCGCCGCCGTCCTCGCCCTGGACGGCGACGGCCGGATCCGGCACGCCGGGCTCGCCTTCGGCGGGCTCGCCCACCGCCCCTGGCGGGCCCGTACCGCCGAGGAGGCGCTGCTCGGCGCGCGGCCCGACGCCGACAGCATCGGCCGGGCCCTGGACGCGGAACTGGCCGCGGCCCGGCCGCTGTCCGAGAACGCCTTCAAGGTGCCGCTGGCCCGCAGCGTCGCGGTCAGCCTGCTGACCCGCCTCGCCGGCACGTCCGGCGCCGACAACCCGACCAGCCCCGCGCGGACGTGAGGAACCGGACGATGGCCGTACCCGAGACCACCGAAGGCGTCCTGGGATCCCCGGCGCCCCGCCGCGAGGGCCTGGCCAAGGCCACCGGGACCGCGCGCTACGCCGCCGAGCACACCCCGCCCGCCTGCGCCTACGGCTGGCCGGTCGCGGCCGCCGTACCGCACGGACGAATCACCGCTGTCGACGACGCCGACGCGCTCGCCCTCCCCGGGGCGCTGGCCGTCCTCACCCACGAGAACGCCCCCCGCCTCGGCGAACCCGACGACCCGACCCTCTTCCTGCTCCAGAACGACCGGGTGCCGCACCGGGGCTGGTACGTGGCCCTCGCCGTCGCCGAAACCCCGGAGACCGCACGGGAGATGGCGCGGCTGGTGCGCGTCTCCTACGAGGAGGAGGACCACGACGTCCTCGTCCGCACCGACCACCCCGGCCTCTACCACCCGGAGTGGGCCAACGGCGGCTACCCCGGCGACTGGGAGCGCGGCGACGTCGAGGCCGAGTACGCCGCCGCCGCACACCGGATCGACGCCACCTACACCCTCACGCCGCTGCACAACCACCCCATGGAGCCACACGCCGCCACCGCCCTGTGGGAAGGCGGGCACCTGATCACCTACGACTCCAGTCAGGGCTCCACCACGGTCGGCGAGGTGCTCGCCGCCATGTTCGACCTCGCCCCGGGGCAGATCACCGTCGTCGCCGAGCACGTCGGCGGCGGCTTCGGCTCCAAGGGCACCCCCCGCGCCCCCGTCGTGCTCGCCTCGATGGGCGCCCTGCACACCGGCCGCCCCGTCAAGGTCGCGCTGCCCCGCCGCGAGCTGCCCGCCGTCGTCGGCCACCGCGCCCCCACCCTGCAACGGCTGCGGCTCGGCGCCCGCAGCGACGGCACCCTCGCCGCCCTCCAGCACGACGTGGCCACCCACACCTCCACCCTCAAGGAGTTCGTCGAGCAGGCCGCCGTCCCCTCCCGCGTGATGTACGGCGCCGACGCCATCCGCACCGGCCACCGCGTCGCCCGCCTCGACGTCCCTACCCCCTCCTGGATGCGGGCACCCGGCGAGGCACCCGGCATGTGCGCGCTCGAATGCGCCATGGACGAGCTGGCGGGCGCCCTCGGTCTCGACCCCGTCGAGGTGCGGCTGCGCAACATCCCCGACCGCGAACCCGACAGCGGCAAGCCCTTCAGCAGCCACCACCTCGCCGACTGCCTGCGCGAGGGGGCACGCCGCTTCGGCTGGGAGCACCGCGATCCGCGCCCCGCCTCCCGGCGCGAGGGAGACCTGCTGCTCGGTACCGGCGTCGCCTCCTCCACCTACCCGGTGCTCGTCGCGCCCTCCACCGCCTCGGCGCAGTCCATGGGCGACGGCACCTACCACGTGCGGATCAACGCCACCGACATCGGCACCGGGGCGCGCACCGTGCTGGCGCAGATCGCCGCCGAGGAACTGGGCGTGGCCCTCGACGCCGTCCGCATCGACGTCGGCAGCAGCGACCTGCCCCACGCGCCGCTGGCCGGCGGCTCCTCCGGCACCGCCTCCTGGGGCTGGGCCGTCCACAAGGCCTGCCGCGAGCTGCGCGAGTCGGACGGCAGCGTCGTCACCGTCGACACCACCTCCGACGTGGAGGCTCAGGAGGAGTACGCGCGGCACGCCTTCGGCGCCGTCTTCGCGGAGGTCTCGGTCGACACCGTCACCGGCGAGGTGCGCGTCCGCCGGCTGCTCGGCGTCTTCGCCGCCGGCCGCATCCTCAACGCCCGCACCGCCCGCTCCCAGTTCATCGGCGGCATGACCATGGGCATGGGCATGGCCCTGACCGAGCACAGCTCCCTCGACGCCCGGCTCGGCGGCTTCGTCGAGAAGGACCTGGCCGGGTACCACGTCCCCGCGCACGCGGATGTCCCCGACATCGACGCGCACTGGATCGAGGAGCACGACCCGCACCTCAACCCGGTCGGCGGCAAGGGCATCGGCGAGATCGGCATCGTCGGCACCCCCGCCGCCCTCGCCAACGCCGTCCACCACGCCACCGGCCACCGCGTCCGCGACTTCCCCCTCACCCCGGACCGCATCGGCGTCCTGGGCTGAACGGCTGCCGAGTGGCCTGCCGAGCCGAGTCGGTGACCGTCGTGAAAGCCTGCTGAGGCCCGCCCCAGGTGGGCCTCAGCCGCGGCCCTGCGGCGTGAACGGGGTGTCGCACTTGACGGCGGCGCGAGTGTTCTTCGCCGCCTCCTCGGCGGCCTTCACAAGAGCGCCGCGCACCTCTTCGCTGTGCTTCGACCGCGACTCGGCCCGGACGTAGAGGTCGGTGTCCTCCTTGCTGCCCTTCTTCTCCGTGCAGGGGACGGTCACCATGGCGGTGTCCGTCGTGGACCAGCTCTTCGGATAGCCCGGGATCTTCTCGCGCTTGCGCTGTTCCTGCCGGTACGCCCTGTCGTCGGACGGCACGTCGTAAGGGCGCTGTTCGACGGAGAGCTTGAAGGGGGCGCTCTCCTCGTTGTGGACCGCGCAGTGCGCCTGATACCGGCCCGGCTTGGAGACGACTTCGTTGGAGGTGTTCATCCCCGGAGCCGGCGGGACAACCGGGTCCAACTCCTTCGTCGGAAAGGCGAGGAGCTGGACTCCGCAGATACTTTCGTGCGTCGCAGAGAACGCCTTCGGCTCCTCCCGCTGCCAGAGCGCCCCGCCCACCGCCCCCACCGCGGTCAAGGCCAGGGCGAGAGTGGTGAGGAGGGTCCAACGGATCCATCGTGCGGGTCGTGCGGTGTCACTCATCAGTCGGCGCGCTCCGTGGGCAGACTTGCTACTTGATCGCTTGAACTGAGGTAGTCGGCGGTGCCTTGCACCCTGTCCTTGGCCTGCCCGAACCCCTCTTCGGCGAACTTTCCGGCCCAGGCGTCCGAGAGGTCGATGTGGTGCTGCTTTTCGAGCTTGCTGAGAATGGCCCAGTTGTAGTCCACTTCCCGGGTCATCTCCCGGTTGTACAGCGTGTAAGCGGCGTGCGCTTTGTCCTGGGCCTCGTGGTGGGAGATGAGCGCGTCTGCGTCGCTCGAAGCTGCGGAGAACGTTCCGCTCGTGATCGATGAAATCGCCGCAGCCGCTACGGGGTTCTGCATCTTGGCGACCCCCATCGCCAATCCTGAAGCGACTCCCGCACCTGACCACAGCCTATCGCTCAGGGTAGCTTTCTCGAAGTCTGCGTCACTGGCGACGGCAGGACCGATAAGGGCCTCCTGGCGGCCGATTGTCAGCGTCCCGGACACCTCTCCTGAGGTCTTCAGGATTTCCTCTGCTGTCTCTTTACGGCTCGCACCGTACTTCTCTTCCGCAGGTGTATCGGGCGAAAGATAGTGGTCCAGCGTCTCTGCGGCGTATGCCTTTTGGGCCTGGGGCACCGTAGCGTGTGAATCCGGGTCCTGACCGAGCGCGAGAAGGAAATGTGTGGCATCCATGTGGTTGATGTCCGCCTGCGCGCCGGACATCGGGAACAGCTTGGCCTCGGCCATGGCCTGCTCCCGCTTCGCAAGCGAACTGCTGTGGATGTCGCCGTAGTCCGCTCCGTCTTTCATGGCCCGGTAGATGTCAGGTGTGTATTCGGCGGCTGCTCTACCCAGCGCCTCATGCATCCCTGGAGCCATCGTGATGTGGTCACCTCTGGACGCGACACCTTTCATGAGCTCGGACATGATGTGGGCCTCATCCTTCGTGTGAGACGGATGGAGATCCACCGGCGCGTCCCACGAGTGGCCTGTCGTCGCAGATGTAAGGGCACGGCCGAGGGCCGTCCGGGAGGGAACCACGTCCTTCTTCGGATCGAAGTCGGGATTGTTCGCTCCGTCCTGAATGTACTCGCGATCCCGAAGCAGGTAGTCGAAGTGACCCTTGTCGTTGAAGAATTCCGTGGAGGCGGGACCGTTGTGACCCATGGCCTCCAGGAAACCGGTCATGGGATCCGCTCCCTCGTCGGCTTTCGGGCCGAAGTTGAGGTAGTCCACCGGCTTCAGGCCCTCGCTGAGCCACTTGCGGTAACCCCGGTCCTCCTCGCGTCCGCTCCGCGCTTCGAACGGCCTCTTGTCCTCCTTGAGCAGTTTGTCGCCGTAGTCATTCAGGAAGTTTCCGTCCCACTTCCCGGTGCGCATGAGGTTGCTCATGACCTGGAAGCCGTAAGGCGGCGGGGCGTCGTGTGTGCCCGGCTTCGACAGAGCAGGTAGCCGGTTGTCGCCGAGGGCGATGACGTCGTGCTTCCACTGTGTCATTTTCGGTGAGTCGGAGTGGCTGGCCAGCGCAAGGGTGGTGCCGAGGTTGTCCTGGAGGGCTGCGAGCTGTTTGCGGCGTGCCGCGCTGAGTCGTTCTTCCTTCGGGAAGCCGTACTCGTCTTCACCGTACTCAGGTTGCGCTGTCCTGTTCCAGAACTCCAGTATCCCTTTCGCGCCCTTCCGGGTGGCGAACTGCTCGGCGAAGTCGGAGTTTTTCGCGTTCTTGGCCAGCAGGCCGTTGAACTTGGAGAGTTTTTTCGTGTCCTTCTTCAAGTCAGGATCGTGGGCCAGCTTCATCAGGGCATCGACGTCTTCCTTCGTCTCCGCCTTGACATCTCTGAGGTGGCCCGCGATGTCGTCGTTGAAGCCCCTGCCGGGTGGATCGATCTGCAGCACCGTCTTCAAGGCGTGATCGGCCTTGCTCGCATCCGAGATCGCCGTGCTTATGCGGCGGTTGCACTCGTCGACCTTTTGCTGAAGCTTTTCGAGGTCCGGTATGTCGTCCTCGTGGTTCTGGTCGATGGAGACGACGCCCTTGCTCTCGTCGAGCTTCAGGTAGTTTTTGCCGCCGTTCCCGGGCTTCGCGGTCACGGCCTTCTCGATGCTCCTGATCTCGTCCTGAGAGAGCTCGAAGGTCGAGAGCGCCTCCGACATGTCGATGCTGATCTTTTCGGCTTGCCCGGGGGCCTCTGTCATCTGGTGGTGGACGTTCTTGAACTTCTTGAACGCCGCCTCGGCGGTTTCGCCGTACCAGCCTGACTGCACCAACGGGCCGGATACGGTGCGACTGAAGGTGGTCGTTACGGTTTCGATCTTCTCGGGGAGCTTCTTCCACTTGCGCACCGCGTCACGTAGCGGTCCGAGATCGGCGTCGCGGATGGCGGTGTATTCGAGTTCCGGCGTCGACACGGCAGGCCCCTACGAATCGGTCTCGTTGTCGGTCTTCGGCTGTGGGGCGTGCGGGCCCATCGGCTCAGGGGCGTGCGGGCCCATGGGCCGGGGAACGTACGGGCCGAGCAGCGGCTTGTCCGTACCTCGCGCGTAGGGGCCGTACAGCGGACTGTTGTTCGGGGTGTCCCCGTACGGAATTCTGTCGATCTCGGACTTGCGTCGGACGTCTTCTGCCTTGAAGGTCCCGGCAGCGGAACGGAGAGCCTTGGCGACCCCGGAGTAGAGGCCGTCGAGATACTTCATCTGCTCGCGCCACAGCTTCTGGAAGTCCTTGAAGGCCTCGTCGCTTGCGAAGCCTTTCAACGAGCCGGGAACCTGCTCGGTTTCCCGCATGGCCTCGTTGTCCGTCTTCTGAAAGTCGTCACTCACTTTGTCCGCTTTACCCGCGAAGGAGCGAAGGGCGTGAGGTGTCACCTTGATGCCCTAGTTGCCGCCCTTGCCGCCGTCATCTTTGCCTGAGGAGGCGAGCTGCATGGAAGTGGACTGCTTCGACCGGGCGTTGCTCACCAAACCCGCCCATTCCTCTCCGAACGACACGGATCCCCCCAGTCGCTTGTGATCGGTTGAGGCTTTCAGAGGAATCTACAAGATGAGGGGAGCCGATGTCTTCATGCTCCACTTAACTAACACATGACCGCATAGCGGTGTGGTCCTGTTGAAAACGGATGCCCTGTCTCGCACCCCCGCTCCACCCCCCGGCGAAAACCGGGTGCTCGGCGGTTGTCGTAGCGGTCACCATGAGCGGTATGGCAGGTACGCGGGTCAGGTGGAGCAGCGCCGTCGGGGAAGCCGGGTGGATCCGGGGGCGGTTGACGGAGTTCGACGGTGGGACGGCCACCTCGGTGGTGCCGGAGGGGTTCGCGGCGTACGCGCGGGTGCTGCACCCGGTGACGGTCGGCACCGGCGCGGGTCAGGACGGGGAAGCGGTGCCCGTGCGGTGGCGTCAGGTCGCGGCGTGGAGCGGTGCCGAGCTCACCCCGCAGGCCCAGTTCCACGACATCGCACTGCCCGAGCACGCCCCACCCGGCCCCGCCCCCTGGGAAGGTGACGGTCCGCAGGAGGGCACGCTGAGCGCGGCCGACGGCGCCGTGCTGGCGGAGCTCCTGCGGGCGTACACGGACACCCCCGAGGAGTGCTGGTTCTGCCTGTGGGACGGCTTTGGCTGGGACACCGCCGTGCGCTTCGGCTTCGAGGCCGACGACACGGGCGCCGTGGCGGAGGGCAGTGTGACCCGCGGCGCGGTGGGCGAGGGCGATCCCGTGCCGGAGGCCGTGCGCGCCGGGCCGCGCGTCGAGCTGCCGTACCGCGAGTACCTGCTCCACACGGGCGCCGTCGAGCAGGCGCTGGCGTTCGTCCCGGAGCAGGGGCAGACGGCCAACCTGTGGTGGCCGCGCGACCGCGCCTGGTGCGTCGGCTCCGAGATCGACCTGCCCTTCACCTACGTGGGCGGCTCCCGGGAGCTGATCGACCGCCTCACCGCGGACCCGCGCCTGGAGGCCCAGCGGGTCGAGCCGTCCCACTCCCACCTGGTGAAGCTGCACGGATGGCTGGCCACCGCCGTCGAGCGGGCCGTCGGGGAGCTGCTGGCCACCGGCACCGCGACTCTTGCCACGCCGTACGCCACCCTCACCGCCCACCTGCGATGCCCGACCCGGCTGCGCCGGGGAGTGCTCCGCATCGGGACGACGGGCGGTGGCGCCCCCGCGGGTCCGGGACTCGCCGGGCCCGAGGCCGACTTCGGCTTCGACGGTGACAGCGGCGAGAGCGAGACGTATCTGGAGCGGGGCGACGGCACCGTGGACCGGGACGAGATCGTCGACGCGCTCACCTGCGCGCTGACCGACCTGGCCCACGCGTGACGAAGGCGCCGCGGGATGCCCCCTGTTACCGGGCCGACTGCGAGAACGGCATCACGGTCGACGACCCGTCCGAGGACACGCTGCTCATGCTGATACGCGACCTGGACAGCACGGACAACACCTTTCTGGTCCTCCAGTCCGACGGGGCCGCGCAGCGCTCGTCCGCCTGGTTCGCCACGGTCGCCGTGCTGGAGGAGGGCGGCTACGACGTGGTACGCCGCGATCCGTCCCGTGGCGAGCACGAGGCGGCCACGCGCACGCAGCCCGCCCGCATCGCCCACGACCTCACCCGCTGGGCGGCCGGCCGCCCGGCTCCCTCACCCGGCGGCTGACCTCCGGCGGCCGAGGCGGGCACCCAGGTGGTCCTCGGTCTCCCGAGGGCCTTGGCGGGGGAGCCCGCGTCGAGGGGCGGCTGCGGGCCGTGCTCGACCAGGAGCCGGCAGGACCCCGCTTCCGCCCGACGGCGCCCGGCCGGTGGCCGCAGGGACACGAGCGTGACGATCCCTGCCGGCCCTATCCGGTGCTCCGGCTCCCCGTGCCGGGCCACGCCTGCCGGGCGCCCCCCACCCGCCGGACGGCGGCCTGCGGGTCATCCCACGCCCGCGCCCCGTGCGCGGGGCGTGCCCAGTGCCAGCCGTACCGCCTCCAGTGCGCTGGCGAACGAGACCTCGCTCAGCACGCCCGGGGCTGCTACCTGGTCGCCGACCAGGTAGCAGCCGTCGCCGCGGTCGACGGCGGGGCGGTCGCGCCAGCAGGTGCCGGGGAGGTCCACGGCGCCGGTCCGCCCGTTTGCCGTCGCCTCGGTCCGCCGTACGACGCGCTCGCGCCACCCCGCGAAGGCGAGGTCGAGCAGGTGGTCGCCGCGGGCCAGCGCGTCGCCCCGCTTCTCCTCGGGAGCCAGCGGGAACTGTGCCTGGATCAGCGCCTGTCCGGCGGGTGCCAGGGAGGGGTCGGCCGCGGTGAACCGCTCGATCCAGCCGGGCGCGTCGAGGTCGGAGACGACGAAGGGGTCGCCCGTACGGGTCTCCAGCACCAGGTCCAGCAGGGCGGTCCGTCCGCTCGGCCAGCTCAGCGTCGGATCGTCCAGCAGCCCGCGTGCCGCCGCCAGCGAGGTGGCCACCACCACGGGCCCGTGCTCCCGTGCCTCGGCCAGCGCCCCGGGACCGACGCGCGACCCGGTCTCGATCCGTACCCCCCTCTCCCGTGCCCGCTCCGCCATCCGCGCCACCAGCGAGCCCCAGCCGCCCCGCACGTAGTGCGCCTCGGGCGGCAGCTTCGAAGCGCGCCGCATCCGCTCGTGCGTGAACGCCGCGGACAGCTCGCCGGGCGCATGGTGGAAGGTGGCGACGGCGGCGAAGTGTGCCGCCGCCCGCGCCGTCGCCTCCCCCGCCCGCTCCGCCGCCCACTCCAGGTACGGCACGTCCATGGGAGCGTCCCGCGTGCGCCGCAGCCGCAGCAGCCCCAGGGGCGGCATCCGGTGCAGGGCCCCGTCGTGGTGGAACCGCATGCGCAGCCCCTCCGCGGCCGGTACGCGCGCCATGGGCGGCAACAGCTTCCGCTCCCTCAGCCAGCGCCAGTGGGGGCCGCCGTCGTAGAGGACGTGCGGCCCCTCGTTGGTGCGGTGCGGGCCCAGGGCGGTGCGCGCCCGCCCGCCGAGCTCTTCGCGCGCCTCGTGGACGGTGACCTGTGCGCCGGTCTCCGCCGCGCACAGGGCGGCGGTCAGCCCGCCGAATCCACCGCCGACCACGGTGATCCGCCGGCGTTCCCGGCGGCCGGTGCTCTCACCCATTCGGGCCTCCCGCATCTCGCTGCTCGTGCTCTCGCACGTCCCGTTCGCGCGGCCGTCGTTCACCGCCCGTACCCGTCCGACGGGCGGGGCGCCCCGCGATGTGACACGACCGGGGCGCCTGGCCGGAGCACGGCGCGGGGCGCGGCGGCGGGGGTGCCGTGCCGGAGCGAGCCCGCGCGCCGTGACCCGGTCCCTCCTACGCTGGGCTCGCGAGACGTCCTCACCGGCCACGGAAGGTGCGGCAGCCATGCCCGAACTGCCTGACGTCGAGGGTTTCCGGCGGGTCCTCGCCGACTGCGCGCAGGGGCGGACGATCGAGCAGGTGACCGTGCGGGACGCGGGGGTGTTGCACGGGGTGTCCGCGGGGCGCCTGAGCCGGCTGCTGGAGGGGCGCAGGTTCACCGAGCCCGAGCGGCACGGCAAGTGGCTGCTGGCGCACACCGGCGGCCCCTGCCTCCAGTTCCACTTCGGCATGACGGGCCGTCTGGTGTGTGCCGAGGCCGACGAGGAGCCGCATGCGCACGACCGGGTGCTGTTCACGCTGGCCGGCTCGCGTCAACTGCGCTACCGCGACCAGCGCAAGCTCAAGGGCCTGTGGCTGGCCGACGACCCGGAGGCGGCCCGCCTGCTCGACGAGCAGGGCCCCGACGCCCTGACCGTCTCCCGCGGCGACTTCGAGGCCGTGCTGGCCGGCCGACGGCGCCGTCTGAAGGCCGCCCTCACCGATCAGTCGCTGCTCGCCGGCCTCGGCAACCTGCTGGCCGACGAGATCCTCTGGCAGGCCCGGCTGCATCCGTCGCGTCCCACCGACTCCCTCACCGGGAGGGAGCGGCGGGCGCTGTACGAGGCGATGCGCCGGGTGCTGCGGACCTCCGTGCGCGCCGCGCACGTGCCGCCTCGCGAGGACTGGCTGACCGGCCACCGGGACGCCCCGGGGCCGGCGCCGTGCCCCCGCTGCGGCACCCGCCTGCGCTCGGGGCGGGTGGCGGGCCGTACGACGTTCTGGTGCCCGCACTGCCAGCCGGATCCGGGCTGAGGGCCCTGCCGGCTGCGGGACCGACGACAACGGCTGAGGGGCCTCTACATGGCGGCCAGCACCCACACAAGTATAGGTGTATAATACAAATAAATCGCGATCCGAATGGAGGGTGTGACCCGGCTTGGCCTGGACGGCATCGCTCACGCACACCGTACGCAAGGGCTTCCACACGGAACGGGCCTTCGCCGACCCCTGGGCCCTCGCCCGGGCCGTGCTCGCCGTCGCCCTGGGAGCCGCCCTCGGCTGGGTCCGCGGCGACATCCTCGCCACCACGATGATGAGCGTCGGCGCCTTCATCTGCGGCATCGGCACCCTGCTCGCACCCCTGCGGCACCGCCTGGTCAACGCCCTCGTGACGGCGCTCGCCTTCAGCGCCGCGGCGGTACTCGGCGTCTTCCTCCAGCCCGCCGGCTGGTACTTCCTCATCCCCCTGGCCGTAGCGGCCTTCGTGGCCGGCCTGTGGCGCGCCCTGGGTGCCGCACCCGGCATCCGCGCCTGCCTCGTCGTCATCGGCATGCTGATCACCGCGGACGTCTCCCCCGGCACCGGGGCGGGGCTGGAGATGGTCGCCTGGATCGCCGTCGGCGCCGGGTTCGTCGTCCTCGTCCAACTGCTGCCGCCGTACGGCCGCCGGCACGCCGCGCAGCGCCGCAAGCTCGCCGAGGTCTACGCCTCCCTGGCCGACCACGCCCGCCGGGAGGGCACCGCCGCCGTACCGCCCGCGCACGGCAGCCCGCGCAGCGAAGCGGAGGCGGACCCGAAGCCGGACCGGACGGTGTACGCCTCACCGGCCCCCTTCTCCGCCGCCCGCACCGCCCTGGGGCTGCTCCCTTCCGCCGCCCGCCCCGCCGCCTCCCCCCTCTACGGGCTGCTCGGCGAGGCGGAGCGGATCCGCCGCGCCCTGTACGCGGCGCAGGGCGCCCGCGGCGTGCCGTACGACGACCTGGCCGACGCCCTCGACGCCGTCGCCCGCACGATCGCCACCGGCCGGCACCAGGAGAACCCCGCCCGAACCCACGACCCCCTGCACGCCTGGCACGGCACCCTCGCCGACACCCTGCGCTCCCGCCTCACCGAGGCCGCACGGCTGGCCGCCCTCGCGGCGGACCCCCAGGCCGCGCCGACTGCCGACGACGGGCCGCACGAGGAGATCCCCGCCCTGTGGCAGCCCGAGGGGCCCGTCCGCGGCGGGCTGAGGCGGATCGCGGCGGAACTCGACCCGAGGCTGACGGGCACCCCCCTGCTGCGCCACGCCCTGCGGGTCGGCATCGGCACCACGGCCGGTGAGGCGGCGGGCCGCGCCGTCGGCGACTTCTGGGGCCACGGCCTGCCCGCGCACGGCTTCTGGGCCGCGCTGACCACGATGCTGGTCCTCTTCCCCGACTATCAGCACACCTTCGCGCGGGGCTGGAGCCGCCCGGTCGGTTCCGTCGCGGGCGGCTTCCTCGCCTGGGGACTGCTCCAGTTCTCCTGGTCGCACGGCGCGCTCGCGCTCGCCACCGTGGCCTTCTCCGCGGTCACGTTCACCCTCCTGCGTACGGGGCAGCACACGCTGAACCTGGTCCTGACCGCCTGGATCGTCTTCCTGCTGCACCAGATGGGCACCGCGCAGGGCCTGGTGGCGTGGGGCCGCCCGGCCGACACCGTCCTCGGCGCGGTCATCGCCCTGGCGGTCTTCCTGCTGCTGCCCAGTTGGCACCACCACCGCATCCCCGACCTGCTGGCACGCTGGCTGCGCACCCAGCAACGCCTGCTGCCCGCGCTGCTGACCGGCTACGCGGACGCCGACTCCGTCGACCGCTCCGCACTGGAGGAGCTCCGCTGCGCCACCCGCAGAGCCCGCGAGGAGCTGGAGTCCGCCCTCGGCCACCTCCCCCACGAACCGCGGGGCCACCGCGCCCGCTGGACGCCCGACGAACTGGCCCGCATCCGGTCGGCCGTCTTCTCCCTCACCCGCTGCACCGCGCTGCTGACCGAACACCTGCCGCGCGACCCCGCGGAGACGGTGCCCGAACTCGCCGAGTTCGCCGCCCCGTTGCAGGATCACCTCACCGCGCTGGAGGCGGCGGCACTGGAGGGGGAGACGGTACGGCCCGGGGACCTGCGCGCAGTGTTCACCACCCTCTCTGCGAAGAGCGGCCTGGCATGGGTGGCCGACCCCGCCTCCCCGTGCGCTGTCTCCACCCCCCGGGCACGTGCGCTGGCCACCTGCCTGCGCACCGTCCTCGTGCTGGAGTCCCTCACCGCCGAGCTGTCCCCCTCCGCCCCGGCGCCCGCGCCCTTTTCACCGCCCGGCCCGACCGCACCCGACGGCCCGACCGTGCGGGCCGAGCCGACGGGCACCGCCCGCCACCGGCGCCCCCGCTCCCACACCCGCCGCGCGGTGCCCGGGGCGCATGCGGCGATGTGAGGGGCGCCGTCGTCAGGGCGTGTCCGTGAGGCGGTCACCGGGCCTGCCGTGTCCGGGTGGCCGCCCGCCCCCAGGATCCGTCCGCCCGGCGGGGAGCGGAACCGCCCGCCGGGCGGGCCTCGAACTGTGCACCGGGTGGGGCCTGGGCCCGTCCACCGAGCGGTGCCTGGGCCCGTCCACCGGGCGGGCCCTGAGCCGTCCGGTCCGACGGGTCTCCCGCCCGTGTCGACGGACTCGCCAGGTACGGCTGATCATGCGGCGGCGGCTTGACGGCGGTGCCGTCCCGTGGTGTGAGTCCCTCGGCGGGGGCGCGGACCCGGCAGCAGGGGAGGGGCGGCGACCGCTGCAAGCACCAGCGCACCGGCCGTACCCGGGTGGCGGCGGCGTACCCGGCGGCGAGTGCCGAGGAAGCTCGCTGCCGCCCGGGCCGGTCTCCTGAGCACCCCTCCCCATCCCTGACCACCTCCGGGGGCACGTCGGGCACCGAGTGGCGGGCCCAGGGCGCCGAGTGCGGGGGCGCAGGTGCCGGTCGTCGGGGGTGCGTGGCGGCTCGTCTGCCGGATGTACGCGCGGGTTCAGGCCGGTTCGAGGCCCGTCTTCCCTCGAACCGGCGGCCGGTGGGCACCGGCGCGGAGCACCAGTTCGGCGAGCGCCGCCGGGGCGCCGGGCTGGCCGCGCAGTCCGGGAAAGGCGTTGACGTCCACCATCACCGGGCAGCCGTCGTGCCCGGCAACGATGTCGACGCCGTACACGTCGAGGCAGAAGAGGCGGCCGACCGCCAGGACCTTCTCCGCCCAGCTCTGCGGAAGAGTGTGGCCGGTCGGGTGGGTGTCGCGGTCGGTGGTGGCCGGTTCGGCCAGCTCCGAACGGCGCCGGGCCGCGAAGAGGCGACCGGCGATCACCCACACCTTGTGGTCCCAGCCGTCGTTCGCGGTGAACGGCTGCACCACCACCGGCTCCTCCGCCCAGTGACCGCACAGCGCCCGCAGCCCGGCGGCGTCGTCGACCCGCGCCACCAGGTCCCCGCGCCGACTGTGCCGACTCTTGACGACGACCGGGAACGTGACCTGCGGCTCCTCGGCGAGCTGCCGCAGCGCGGCCACCGTGCGGGTCCGTGCGAACGGCAGCCCGGCCTGTCGTGCCCGCTCGGCCATGCCAGTCCTGTCCTGGCAGAACGCGGTGGCCGCCGAGGAGTTGAGGACCGTCGCGCCGCGCTCCTCCACCGCCCGGGCCAGCGCCAGTGCCTGCGGGGTACGCGCCTTGAGCAGGTAGACGTCCGCGAGCTGTCCGTACGCCTGCGCCTCGCACGGCGCGGCGGCGTCCCCCGCCTGCGGGTCGAGCACGGTCACGGTGTGCCGCGGAGACAACAGTGCGGCTGCGGCGGCCAGTAGAGGGTGGTCCGGTCGGGGCGTTATCAGACCGACCCTCATCCCGCTCCCCCGGCAGCGGTGGTGACCGCGGGCGGAACCGCGGAGGTACCGGCCCCGGCGTCGATCCAGTCCCCGGCACCGCCACCCACCGACACGGGTGCGCCTTCCACCGGCACGGGCGCGCCTTCCACCGGCACGGAGGCCTTCTCCGCCGACCCGGACCCGCCGCCGACTTCCTGCGCGAAGCCGCCAACTCCCCTGCTCGGGCCGCCGACTTCCTCGACAAGACCACCGACCTCCTCGGCGAGGCCACCGACCTCCTCGGCGGGAAGGTGGTTGCTGCCCGCCCTGGCCAGGTCGAGGATCGCCTGGCCGACGCGCGCCACGGCGTCCGGTACCTGGCGGAAGCTCGGGAAGTCGTTGACGTCGACGACGACGGGACCGTCCGGGCCGAGCACGAAGTCGACGCCGTACAGGTCGAGCCCGTACACCTCCCCCGTCGCGGTGGCGATGGCGGCCACCTCCGCCGACAGCGGTACGCGCCGCTCGGGCACCGGCCGTTCGGGGTGCAGCGGCGAACTCCGCTGGGTGGCGAACAGCTCGCCTCCGACGCTGTAGACCTTCAGGTCGACGCCCGCGTTGGGCACGTACGGCTGCGCCAGCAGCACGCCCTCCCCGGCCGGTTCGCCCCGTACCCGCTCGCCGGTCAGCTGCTCGGGCGACGGCACCAGCCGTACGCCTCTGCCCGCACTCCCGTCGGCCGGCTTGACGACGAGAGGGAACTCCGCCGCGGGGATCCGAGCGAGGACTTCCGGGTGTGCTGCCGCGTACGTGACGGGAACCGGCAACCCGCGGCTGCGGCCGATCGCCGCCGCCACCGCCTTGTCGCGCACCCCGCGGATCGAGCGGGCGTCGTTGACCGTGGTCAGCCCCACCGCGCTCGCCGCCTCCAGCAGGGCCAGGCCCGGCCCGCCGGACACGGTCTTGAGCACCCAGGCGTCGTGGCTGCCGGCCTGGATCTCCTCCGAGACCCGCACCAGCGAACTGCCGGGCCGCACGACGTCGACACGGTGCCCCCAGGCCCCCAGCCGGCGGATCACCTCCACGGGCATGCCGTCGTGGCGGTACTCCTCCTCCACCAGAAAGCAGAGCCTCATCAGTTTCCCCTACGACACGGAACCGGCCAGGGAGAACGCTATCCGCCCGGACGGCATCCCCGACCGCGCCCCCGAGGTTTCCGGTGCCCGTGCCGCACCCGGACGGCGCCGAGCCGTGCCCTCAACGGCCGCTGCCCGGCCGCCACTTCAGCGCCCGCTCCGGTCCTGACCGAGTCGCTGCCGCACGCCGCCTTCCTCTTCCACCAGGCGGGTCATGGTCTCGGCCGCCCGTACGGCCGCGTCGCCGCAGCAGTTGTTGAACAGCACGTGGACCTGGTCGGCCTGCCCGGCGAGCAGCCGCAGCCGGGGCAGCCACGACCGCAGTTCGGCCTCGCCGTAGGCGTACCGGAACCGCTCCTCCTTGCTGCCCGTCCCCCAGGCGGCACTGCGGCCGTGGAACCGTACGACGGACAGACGAGGCGCGGTCACCCACGTGACGGGCGGAATCGCGGACGGCAGCGTCCGGTCCATGTCGACGGCGACAGCGCTCATCCCGTACCGCGCAAGCAGCTCCGCCGTGCTCTCGGCCCGGCCCTCCCGCCACCACCCCGGGTGCCGGAACTCGACGGAGAGGGGCCAGCCCTCGGTGCGCTGCGCGAGCGCCGCCAGCACCGACTCGGCGCGGTCCCCGGGCCGGAACCACGGCGGGAACTGGAACAGCACGCTCCCCAACCGCCCGGCCTCCCGCAACGGTGCGATCCCGGCGGCGAACCGCTCCCACACCTCGTCCAGCACCCCTGGATCCCGGGCGTCAGCCGGCAATCCGTCCGGCATCACGGCACGCCGCGTGGGGTGTCCGGTGAGCAACGAGAACGCCTTCACGTCGAACACGAAGCCCTCCGGCGTCCGCTCCGCCCACAGTCGGCTGTTCCGCTCGGCAGGCAGGGCGTAGTACGTGGCATCGACCTCCACGACCGGAAACCGCCCGCAGTAGTACCGCAACCGCCCCTCGGCGTCCCTCCGGCCCCGGGGGTACCAACCGCCGGCCACCAACTCCCGGTCCGTCCACGAACACGCCCCCACCAGGATCTCGCCCATGGCCCCCCGGGTTACCCGGAATCCTCCGGTCCTCCCCGCCGGAAAACGGTCACGAAATCATCACTTCCCGCACCGGGCTCTCACATTTTCTCCCTGTCGGGAACTACGGTCACTCCACCCAAAACACTCCGGGGGGACGAGATGACCAATCCGTACACCGCGCCCATACCGCCGATCCCGCCCCCGCCCCCGAGCCCGCGCCCACTCCGCAAGCGGGCTCTCGTCTGGGTCGGCGCCGCGGCCCTCTTCCTCGTGGGCGTCGGTATCGGCACCGCCGGGAACGAGGCGGAACCCGCCGGACACACCGCCAAGCCGACAACGACCGTCACCGCCACCGCGACGACCACCACCACCGCCAAGCCGGCCCCCGCCCCGACCGTCACCAGGACGACCCGCGCCAAGGCCGCACCCCGCCCCACGGTCACCGTCACCAGGACCGCCCCCGCCCACCCCGCCGACACCGGCGCCGGCGGCAGCACCGAGAAGAACGACGCCACCACCTGCACGATCGTCTCGAACTCGGGCAACTGCTACGCGGCAGGCCAGTACTGCCGCAACAGCGACCACGGAGCCACCACGTCCACCGCCACCGGCCGCAAGATCACCTGCGCCCACAGCTCCAACGCCTGGCGCTGGACCTACCGGTAGAACCGGTGGAGAACGGGGGCCGCCAACACCCCCTGCCCGGCACCGGATCACGGCGCGCCCACGGGGTGCCCCCACACCCGCTGGAGCCCCAAGACTCGGACGGCCACGCACCCGAGCGCCCGCACCGCCCGAGCCATCCCACCCAGGGGGCGGGCGGACGCCGGGCCCGTCCACCTCCTTGCCGCAGGATCGTGCCGGTCGGCGGGCGCTGAGGGCGCCGGGGGGCGCTGGGGGGGCAAGAGCGGGCGGGCGGCCAGCACCTGAGACTCCCGGCGGCACGGGCGCTCTCGTCCATGCACCCTCCTACGAGCCGCCCCCTTCTCGTGCCATCACCAACCGCCCCGTGCGGCAGCACAATCGATGCGGCGCCACCTCTCCGGCCGCATCAAAGGAGCGGGCAAGGAGAAGGCGGCCGAACGTCGCGTCGCCACCGTCACCCAGGTGGATGCCGTCGGGGATGCCATGGGGCCGCGCTGGCGCCTCATGGTCTACATCGCTGCGTACGGTCCGGCCCGGCCGGAGGAACAGGCCGCGCTTCGTCGCCCGGACGTGGACCTCAACCGCGTGGGCGTCTGGATTCGGACCGCCGAGCCCGAGCTGTGCACCGGTCGCCGTGCGCCCGGTGAGACCAAGTCCGAGGCAGGGAAGCGGTTCCTCGTCTTCCCGGGTTTCATGAAGAAGGATGTCGAGCGGCACCTTGCGTGGTTCGCGGAGAAGGAGCCGGACGGGCTGCTCTTCGTCGGCGAGAAAGGTGGCGCCTTCCGCCGTCCCACCTTCGGGCGTAAATGGCGGCGGGCTCGGCAGAAGGCGGGCCTCCCGGATGACTTCCGGTTCTACGACCTTCGTCACACCGGGCACACCCTGTCCACCCGTTCCGGTGCCACGCTCAAGGACACGATGGTCCGAGCCGGCCAGTCGTCCGAGCGGGCCGCGCTGATCTATCAGCACTCCGACGACGACCGTCAGACGGAGGTCGCCGCCGGGCTCGACAAGCTGATGCGCGCCGAGCGGCAGAAGGCCACCACCGGCGACACCGACGACAGCGAACCGCCTTCTGGTGCGCATCTGGTGCAAGGTGCCTGAGCTGGTCCAGACAACAAAGAACCCCCGGGTCCATGACCTGGGGGTTTGTCTCTGAGCGGGCGACGGGTATCGAACCCGCGCTCTGAGCTTGGGAATCGCGGGGCGTTTTTCTGGCATCGTCGCTTTGACCTGCGGCAACGGGAGCCGGAGAGTCCTTGGGGGCTCTCCTTGGCACCCGCTGTTGACCGCGGCTTACCGACCTGTCGGGCATGGATCGGGCACGGCGTCTGTCTTCATTCCTCGGCCGCACCCCCGCTGCATGATGGCGGGATACCGCGTCACTCGTTCCCGAAACGGATAGCCATCACGGAACCGTCGGCCCGGATGGACACCGAGTCCCACTCCTCCGATGCGCTGTGGTCCGGCCACTGTCCGCGCAGTGCGTGGACCTCGCGGCGGTACTCGTTGACCCGCCCGTGTCGGAGGTGCATGTAGAGGCTCTTCTTGAGCCCGGAGAACGTTTCGACGCGGGTGCCGTTGAGACGGAAGATGTGATCGGTGCCTACAAAGTCGATTCCGTGCATGGAGTGTTCTGCGTCTCGCAGCCTTCGTGTGTTGGCTCGGACATCGTGCTGGAAATGGCGGTGCCCCTGCTCCTTGGTCAGGTACTGCGCGGTGGGTTTGCCTCCCCCGGTGAAGGCCGTGAGTGTCGCTGCTTCCGTCCGGGCCAGTACGACGCTGAACCATGCGAACGACTTGGGCAGCACCTGGAAGCCGGGGACGGTCTCAACACCGTTCCGTTCTCCTGGCCGCACGACTTCGGCCATCTCGTTCGCGTCCTTCAGGGCGAGGTCCAGATCGGCTCCGGATTCCCCGTCGGGTGGGCTGAGGACGGTATTCCCTGATGCTTCCAGCATGTGTACGGCGAGATTCTCCTTGGCCGGGATCTCCGTGCCGATGAGCAGGTACGGAACCGTGCCGTACGGTCCAATGTGGACCGATTCCACGTGGGCGCTGGCAGTGGCGAGTTGCTTGTACACCTGATGAACGGCGCTGTGAGTGCCCTTCGAGGAGACAAGGAGGATCTTGGACGGCTGCCCCGGTTGCCATGCCTCGACAAAGAAGTGGGGTCGCCGTTGCAGCGGCTCGGGGCGGGAGCCCTTGCCGGTGCTGCGGAGTGTCCAGCCGGCCTTCAGCGCGACGTCCGCCGGGATGACCGAAACCGAGTGATCTGGGTATCGGGTCCTCATCACGTGCTCGGCCAACAACGACGCAAAACCGGTGCCGATCTCCCCTGACTGGGTGGCCTTGTAGAAGCGCAACAAGTCTCGTCCTTCGGCGGACAGTTGTAGGTAGCCGCCTCGGTTCGCTTCCAGGGCCTGGCTGTAGCGCAGGCTGCCCCAGTGTTCGGCGAGTCCTCGTCCCGCTCCCTGCCGGGCAGATGCGGCTCCGAGTCCGATGGCGTGGATGACCTGCCAAGGGGTGAGGGCCAGTGATCGCGGGGCTCCCCGAACGGGCTTGTAGTCGGTGCGTCGGCGTAGGGGTCCACGTCCGTCGTCTTCTCGCTTGTCGTCCTCAGCAGACGCCGCCTTGGAGACCTGATCGGCGAGTTCGTGGGACGAGCGGATCTGTACATAGGAAGTGGTGCTCAGTTCGTGCAGGACTTCAGCGGTGGGCTTTGGCGCGTCCTCGTTCACCGGTTCCCCCTTCGAGCGACGTCACGTGACATGACCCGGAGGGAAGGTAGGCGCGATTGGCGGAGCGCAAGCAAGTGGGCAAAGGGGGCGCGGACCGAGATTCGGCCAGCCCGAACGCTCTGGCAGCAAACAACCCCCGGGTCTACGACCTGGGGGTCTGTCATGGAGCGGGCGACGGGAATCGAACCCGCGCTCTGAGCTCGGGAATCATAGATCGTTTAGGGTGAAAGGGGTGCTGGCCTGCGGTAATACCCCTCGACGGTGCTCGGTTGTTGCTGCCTCTTTTGCCGCTGTTCCCCCGTGGTTTCCCAGGCTGTTCTGGCACGTTGTGGCACGGGCCGTGCATTCCCACGCCTTCGCTTGTAGGCGGGCCGCCTCGGCACCATCGCTGTAAGTGGCTGTCAGCAGGTGAGCTGTATGCCCCGGTGTGCCCCGGCCTATAGACACTGCGTGGGTGCGCACTGAGGGCAGAGCTCCCGACGTTGTTCTGTGCACCGCTCCGTACCATGTGGGGCATGGAGCCTCCGGCAGACGAGCGTACGTCCAGACACTACGGCGAAGTTGACGCCGCAAACACGCTTGACCACTCGACCGTGCAGGGGCCTGTGGTGCAAGCAAGGGATATCCAGCAACTTACGATCGCAGATGCCTCTCTTCTGTCGGAGCGTTACCAGGCGTACGCGAATTTTTGCTCCGTCTGGGAAAAATTGGAGCCGCATATCTGGCTGGTAGCGGCTTCGCTTTGGGCGGTCAGCAGCCGCGATGAGTACGAGGACATGCTCTATCGCTCCGATTCCCTTTTCCATGACCTGGAGCGACATCACCGGCGCATCTCGCTTCTGGATGGTGAGAATGCTCTTTCACGCCTGGTACTGGAGGCTGCCAAGCGCGCTGTGCGGGCGGTAGGGCCCTATATGTACGCCTTGGGCAGGGGTGACGATGAAGCGATCTCGGCTGCGGAGGCCCGTAACTACGAATCGTTGATGGCCATCAACGAAGCGAAGGACGCGTTTGATTGCTTCATGCGGGAGGCCAGCGCAAGACTGTCTGGGCGAGGGGGCAACGTCTAGGTTGGCAGAGCGGCTTTGGGCTGGAGTTACTTTCATGCAAGGCCGTGACGCTCGTCAATGAATCGGGCTGGTTTTTCGACGGGCCCGTGCCGCCCCATGGGCGAAGGTTCGTGGCGGAACTGTCATGGGCTGTTCGAGTGTCCCTGATGCCTCAGCCACAGAAGTTCAGCCACGACGACGGGACAGATGCCGCTCACCCGCACGTGGTCCCGCTCAGCCCCCACCGGCATCAGCCCCGCTTTCAGGCTTTGAGCTTTGGCCCGCAGACGCCTCCGCGCCGCCCCAGCCGACCACTCAGCAATGGCGCGACCGTCCCGCGAACCGCGACGAGACCTGGCGCCGCGCCACGAGCCTTTCCGGCGTTCTGTGCCCGGCGGTACTTGGCTCGGTGCTCGGATCGTGCGGGCCGCGAGATATGGCTGCTCTCGCTGGATAGGTGCACCGCTGTTCCAGGCTGCGCGCTGAGCGGTCCGGGGTCGGCGCGGAGCGGGGCGGAGACATGAGCGGGCGGCGGGCCTCGGGCCGCCAGCGCGCGGCCCGCTTCAGCGGGCCGCCTTGAAGCCGTAGAGAAAGTCGTTACGCAGGTGCTTGGTGCGCTGGCGGGCAGGCAATCGGGCTGACTGTCCAAGTCGCGGCTGTGATGCGCTGTTTGATGGTGAGTGTGTGGCGCTTGCCTTGTTCGAGGTCGTGGGCTGCTGCTGGCTGGCCGTGGTCGAGCCATGCTCGGGCTTGTTGGTAGGGCTCTTCGTCCAGTGTGATGGCGATCATCATGAGGCTGATGCGGACACAGCGCAGGGCTTCGCGGGGGCTGTGGGCGTCGTAGGTGCCGACTCGGCGTTCGTTGACGTAGCACTCGCAGTAGTAGACCCGGTGCGGCGGAAGCGGTTGGGCGGTCATGGTGTCGGCCTCTGTGTGGGCCCTGCCATGCGTCCGCCTGGCAGGGCTGGTTTGTCAGGCTCGTCGGCCATCTCGACGGTGACCGTGCGGCCGAAGTCGTCTCCGCTGACACGTACGCGGTTGGCCAGTGCTGTCACCAAGCTGAGGCCACGGCCGTGGGTGTCGTCCTCGCCCGGGGTCTCGACGTGAGGCTTCGTCGTGCCGCCGCCGGTGTCCGTGACCGCCAGGACGACGGTTCCGCGCGAGCGGTGCAGGGAGACGTGGAAGCTCCCGTTGAGGCTGCCGCTGGCCGAGTGGACGAGTGCGTTGGAACCTAGTTCGCTCACGATCAGTGTGGCGTCGTCCGCGTGGGGGCTGTCGTGCAGCACATCGCGGGTCCAGCGGCGGCTCGGCCGACCTCTTCGGGGTGTCCTGGGCAGGTGAGTTCCCAGATCCGCGCCGTACCCATATACTCGTGCATACAAGTTCCTTCGTGCTGGTGGCCGCTATGGGTAGTGGGCGCGTGCTAGACGAGTCGCACGCCGTCGTGGGCCCGGATAGCCGGCGGGGATGCCCCGTCGAGCGCGTCCAGGACGCGGACCGCGTATGCCTCGTCGGCGAGCTGGGTGACCTCTTCGCGGGTGGCCCAGCGAAGGGCGTAGGTCTCCTCCCCGGTGGTCGGGGAGCCGTCGGCCGCTTCGCAGCGGAAGACCATGGAGACGATCAGGCCGGTCATGTTCTTGTAGATGCCCGTGAGGGTCGCCGGGAGGGCGATCTTCATGCCGGTCTCTTCAAGGACCTCGCGCTGAAGCGCTTCGGGGATGGTCTCCCCGGGTTCCAGGACGCCGCCGGGTGGCTCCCACTGGCCGTTGTCGCGGCGCTGGATGAGCAGCGCTCGGTCTGCGTCGTCAACGATGACCCCTGCGACGCTCACGGAGTGGGGGCGCTCTACCGTGCTCACGTTCCTCGGTCCCCTCAGATGGCTAGGCTTCTCCACCGTAGCAACAGAACTCAGTAGCTCGTCTAGATATCCAAAGGAGTACCCGCTATGGCTGCACTGTCCTCCGGCGTTCTCGGGGTGCTCGACCCGACCAGTGATCGCGCCGTCTTCCGCCAGATCGCCGACCAGATCCGGGAGGCCATCGCCAAGGGACGCTTCAAGGAGGGCGCCAAGCTTCCGTCCGAAGCGGAGCTGGTCGAGCACTTCGGGGTATCCCGGATGACCGTCCGGAACGCCCTCTCGATCCTCCAGAGTGAGGGGCTGGTCTCCTCCGAGCACGGCAAGGGCGTCTTCGTGCGACCACGGCCCCCGGTCCGGCGTCTTGCCTCGGACCGGTTCGCTCGGCGGCATCGCGATCAGGGGAAGTCGGCCTTCACCGTCGAAGCGGAAGCCGCGGGAAGCAAGCCGGAAGTGGACAGCCTGGAGGTGCGGGAAGAGAAGCCGGCCCCTGACATCTCCGCGCGCCTCGGTTCGCCCCGCAAGGTCCTCGCCCGGCGGCGCCGCTATCTCCTCGACGGACGGCCCGTCGAGTTCGCCGTCTCCTATCTCCCCCTCGACCTGGCGCGCGGCACGCAGATCGCTGAACCCAACCCCGGCCCCGGCGGGATCTACGCCCGACTGGAAGAACTCGGCCACCGCCTGGACCACTTCGACGAAGAGGTTCGCGCCCGGATGCCCTCCCCGGCCGAGGTCAAGATGCTCCGCCTCTCCTCCGGCGTCCCGGTGATCAGCCTGATTCGCACGGCCTACGACACCGAGGGCCGCGCGGTCGAGGTCTGCGACACCGTCATGGCCGCCGACGCCTACGTCCTGGCCTACCAACTCCCCGCCAACTAGGGCATGTCGGGCCCGTGATGACGCTGCGGGGTCGTTTTCTCGCGGACTCGTACACACCGAGAGGCTTACTCGTATAGACGAGTGGGCGAGACGTGTGGCAGAGTATCCGCATCCCAACAAGCACGTCCGGGGCGAACCAAAGGACACGATGGTCCGAGTCGGCCAGTCCTCCGAGAAGGCTGCGCTGCGGTACCAGCACTCGAACGACGACCGGCAGCGCGAGGTGGCTGATGGCATCGACGCTTACGTACAGGCTCGTCGGGCACGCTCAAACAGCAACAAGAAGGCCCCGCCACCAACGGGCACGGGACACGTAACCGCCCCCGACAACAAACAAGACCCAGGTCGCCGACCTGGGTCTTCGTCATGGAGCGGGCGACGGGAATCGAACCCGCGCTCTGAGCTTGGGAAGCTCATGTTCTACCATTAAACTACGCCCGCGAGGAGCCGAGGATGGGGTTGGCTCGTCGCTGGATACTGTACCGCATGGGAGACCCGGGCCGCATATGGCCTGGGTCTTCTTGGTGTTGAGGGGGGCCCGGGCGGGAGGGAAGGGGGCGTACGGTGGGCGGAGTGCCGAGGGCCGGGCTGTCGGACTCATCCCCTAACGTGGCAATTGTCGTCCACGCATCCACGTGACTGGGGAGAGGGAAGCGATGGAATCCACTGTCGTCCGGTGTGCCGAGGGCCATGTGTTCAGCACCTCGACGTTCCCGATGCAGCATCTCGGGTCCTCCCGGATCGGACCAGGACGGTTGTTGCGCTGTCCCCGCTGTGGACGGTTGCGTCAGGCGGTACCCGTGGGACGGCAGCGCAAGGGGTAGCGGGAGAGGCGGTGCGCCGCACGGCCGCACGCCGTCCATGATCTCACCGGGGCCGGTCCGATTGGGCCGGCCCCGGTCCGTACGCGTAGTCTCGGCCCGTGCTTCTCTCAGACAAGGACATCCGGACCGAGATCGACGCCGGCCGGGTGCGGATCGACCCGTACGATCCGGCCATGGTGCAGCCGTCCAGCATCGATGTACGGCTCGACCGCTTCTTCCGGGTGTTCGAGAATCACCGCTACCCCCACATCGATCCGGCCGTCGAGCAGCCCGATCTGACGCGGCCGATCGAGGCCGAGGGGGACGATCCGTTCATCCTGCACCCCGGGGAGTTCGTCCTCGCGTCCACGTACGAGGTGATCACGCTCCCGGAGGACGTCGCCTCGCGGCTGGAGGGGAAGAGTTCACTGGGGCGGCTGGGGCTGCTGACGCACTCGACCGCGGGGTTCATCGACCCGGGTTTCTCGGGGCACGTGACCCTGGAGCTGTCCAACGTGGCGACGCTCCCCATGAAGCTGTGGCCGGGGATGAAGATCGGCCAGTTGTGCATGTTCCGGCTGGCCTCGCCGGCTGAGCACCCGTACGGATCGCCGCAGTACGGTTCGCGGTATCAGAACCAGCGTGGGCCCACGCCCTCCCGCTCGTACATCAACTTCCACCGGACCCACGTCTGAACGACCGACGCGCCCCCGAGAAGACCCGGCAGGACCTGGAAGAGAGACCCCGCAGTGAGTGACGAGCGCGAGAACCTGACGTACAGCCTCTTCGGGCAGGCCATCCGGGAGCTGGCGCAGAAGGTCGCCGACGACGGGTACGAGCCGGACATCATCCTCTCCATCGCCCGCGGCGGCCTCTTCGTGGCGGGCGGTCTCGGCTACGCGCTCGACGTGAAGAACCTGCACGTCATGAACGTGGAGTTCTACACCGGTGTGGGGGAAACGCTCGCCATGCCGGTGATGTTGCCGCCCGTGCCGAACATCGTCGACCTGAGCCGCAAGAAGGTGCTGATCGCCGACGACGTCGCCGACACCGGCAAGACGCTCAAGCTGGTGCAGGACTTCTGTGCGGAGCACGTCGCGGAGGCGCGCAGCGCGGTGATCTACGAGAAGTCGCAGTCGCTCGTGAAGTGCGACTACGTCTGGAAGCGTACCGACCAGTGGATCAACTTCCCCTGGTCGGTCGAGCCGCCCGTGGTGCGGCGCGAGGGACAGGTGCTGGACGCCTGACGAGGCGGCGGTACCCGGTTGTCGGTACCTCGCAGCGGGTGCCTGGCCCGCCTGGCCGTTGCTTCCTGATCGTCGGCACCCGTCCGCCAGAATCCGTCCGTCGGCACCCGTCCGCCGGTGCGCCCGTCCTTCGGCACCCGTCCGCGGGCATCCGCTCGTTGCGGAGCCTGCTGCCGCCGCCCCGCGCGCGTGCGGGGCGCCCCCCCCACGGGCCCCTCCGAACTCCCTCCCATCCGAACGGGACGCCGGGGTTTGGACTCTGCGTGACGTTGTGTGCACGAGGGGTTCCCCTCCCGCTTACCAATGGGTAGGAACCGCGGGTAGCAGCAGTTGCCGGCGGTAGGGAGACCACCTGATGGCGCGTTCGAGACCCGCGACAGCGCTCGCGGCCGCTCTGGTGATGATGTTGGGAGGGGCGGGCGCGGCGGCGGCCGTGCCCGCAGGCGGGGAAGGGGCGGCGGCCACGGCGCGGACGGCGGCGGTCACCCCACTGCCGCCCGAACTGGAGGAGATCCGGGCGAAGGAGGCCGAGAAGCTCTACGGCAGTGCCGAGGCGCCACCCCTGGACGAGCGCAGGAGCAGTGTCGTCTCGCTGGGCGACAGCGAGATCTCCGGTGAGGGCGTGGGGACGTACGAGGCGGGTACCGACGGGCCGGACAACTGGTGCCACCGGTCGCCCGATGCGGCCGTACACCGTACGGGCATCGACGTGGACGTGTCGTACAACGTGGCCTGTTCCGGGGCGAACACCGAGAACATCCGGGCCGGCGGCACCAAGCAGTATCCCGACGAGCTGGTGCAGAGCGACAGTCTCGCCATCAAGGCGCGGAACACGCGGCTCACCCAGATCGAGCTGGTCGTCGGCGCCAACGACGACCTCCAGTTCGGCCCGGTGATGACCGACTGCGTCACCCGCTACCTGACCTTGCAGGGGCGCTGCGAGCCCGTGTACGACCCGGGCTGGGACACCCGCGTGGCGGGGCTGGTGCCCAAGGTGGAGCGCACCGTCGAGGACCTGCGGACGGTGATGCGGGACGCCGGGTACGCCGACGGCGACTACCAGCTCGTCGTCATGGGGTACCCCAGTCCGATCGGTCCCGATGTGAAGGACAACCCGGACTTCCCCGGCAAGCTCGTCGGCGGGTGTGCCGGTTACACCAGCGACGCGGGCTGGGGCCGCAACACCGCGGTGCCGAAGTTCGAGAGGGGTGTCCGCGAGGCCGCACGGAACGCCGGTGCGAGCTATCTGGACGCCTCGCGGCTCTTCCACGGCCACGAGGTGTGCATGGAGAACACCTGGGCGCGCGGACTGTACGTGGATCTGGCCAACCCGTTCCCGCCGGACTCCAACTCGGTGCGGCAGTCCTTCCATCCGAACGCGCGGGGCCACGGCGCCTTCGCCACCTGCTTCACGAAGATGTACCAGGCCGGGCAGCAGGGCGTACGGGAGGCCTCGTGCGCCGATCCGGCCGGTGCCGGGCGGCCCGAGCTGTACCGACTGGCCTGGGACGACGTCTTCCAGCGGCTGCGCAACGAGGACACCGGCACGTGCCTGGACGCCGACGGCGGCCACAGCGCGGTGGGCACCGGCGTACGGGGCTGGTCGTGCGAACCGGGGCAGCGCAACCAGTTGTGGTGGTACGACGCGCAGGGCGAGTCGCTCTACGCGGGGCAGACGCATGACCGGTGCGTGCAGAGCGAGAGCGGCGTCGAGGACGGGGCGGGCCTGGAACTGGGCAACTGCTCCGGCGCCGCGGCGCAGCGGTTCGTGCGGGACGGGGCGACGCTGCGGCCGGCCTCCGACGCCGGGCTGTGCGTGACCCTGCCGGGGGCCGAGGAGCGCGCGGAGCTGACCCGGTGCGACGGTGCGGCGGCCCAGCGGTTCACCGCGTAGGACGGCCCGGCGGTTCACCGCGTCGGAGGGACCGGCGGTTCACCGCGTCGGAGGGACCGGTGTTCCGCCGCGTACGCGTCCGGCCCCGGCCCCATGTGGGACCGGGGCCGGACGCGTCGGCCGGAACGGGGGCTGCGGCGGCTAAAGCGTCCCGAGCTTGATCAGGAAGAGCAGGGCCAGGAGCTGGAGGGCGGAGGCGCCCAGGGCGCGCGGCCAGGGCAGATCGTGGGAGCGGCTCACCATCGAGGTGAACAGGAACCCGGCGAGCACCCAGGTCGCCCAGCCCAGCACCTGCACCAGGGGCGCCGTGCCGCCCAGGAAGAGGGCGAACAGCAGCCGGGGCGCGTCCGTGAGCGACATGATGAGCATGGCCAGCCCGACGGTGGGCTGCCACGCCCCGTCCCCGCCGAACTGGCGGGCCAGCGTGTGGGTGACGGCGCCGAGGATGAGCCCGGCGACGACGATGGCCACGCCGGTGGACAGGACGTACGGGACGGCCTGGCCGATCGTCGTGTTGATGACGTCCTCGCGGGCCTGGTCGAGACCGAAGACCGCGAGCAGGCCGTAGACGAACGTGACGATCAGCGCGGGTCCCCACATCGGGTGGTCCCGCATCTGCCAGAACGTGGGGTTGGGGCGCAGGACGATCCCGCTCAGCAGGTCCTTCCAGTGCAGCCGGGGCCCGGACGGCGGCGCCGGGGAGTTGCCCGCGTGGTAGGTGGCGCCGTCGCCGTAGTAGCCGCCCGGGTGGCCGGAGCCGTCGTCGGGGCCGTACGGGTCGTGGATGCTGAACGACTGGGTGTGGCCGGGGCTGTTGGCCTGCGGATCCTGTCCGTGCCAGCCCTGCGGACCACCGGGCGCGCGGCCCGGACCCGGGCCGCCGGGCGCACCCGGGGCGCCGTATCCGGCGGGGCCGCCGTTGCCCGGGTAGGTGGGCGCGCTGTGCGGGTCGCCGAAGTACTCCGGCTCGCCGTACCCGGCTCCGCCGCCGTCCGGCCAGGTGCCGCCGGGGCCGGGAGGTGGGCCGTGTCCCTGCTGCGGGTACGGCGGACCCGCGGGGCGCTGCGGACCCGCCGGGTGTTGCGGACCCGCAGGACGCTGCGGGTACTGCCCATACTGCTGCGCGCCCCGGGAGTCCCGGCCGCGTCCGCTCCTGAATCCAGCCACGCCCTCGAACGTACCCTCTCACGCGGACCGTGCGTGCCGGAGCCGGGGGAGATGGCCGGACATCGCTGCTGACCTGTGACATCCCCTAGGGGACGGCTGCGGGCCCGGTCCCCCGCGGGGCGGAGCCGCTCCTCCTTCAGGCCCGTGCGTCCCTCCTTCTGAGGGGCTGGTGGTCGCTCAGGACGAGGGGAGGCGGACGGCGAAGGTGACGACGGATCCCTGACCGGCCGCGTCGGCGACCGTGAGGCGGTCGGTCACCAGTTTCGCCAGCCACAGGCCGCGGCCGCTGGGGCCGCCGTCCAGGCCGGGGAGCAGCTCGGGGATGACGTCCTCGCTGAAGCCGGGGCCCGAGTCGGCGACCTCGCACTCCAGCTCGCTGCCGAGGTTGCGCAGGACGAGCCGGCCGCCGCCGCCCGCGTGCTCGACGGCGTTGGTGGCCACGGCGTCGACGGCGACGACGAACTCACCGCGACGGGGCTCGCCCAGGCCGGCGGACGCGGCGCACGCCTCGACCTCGGCGCGCAGCCGGGGCAGGTCACGGAGGGTGAAGCGCAGCCGGCAGAGGAGTTCGGGACTCAGCATGCGGCGCCCTCCTCTCGCGCGGGGAGGAGGAATGCGGGCGTACCCGCGTCCGGGCCCGGGGGCCGGTCGTGTTCGGCCGGTCCGTCCTGGGCCGAGCGGCCCGGGGCCTGGCGGTCCGCCACCTGTGGCTCCTCCTCGCGTTCCGGTCCGCGCCGCGTGCGTGGGCGCGTGAGGTGAGGCTAGGCCCGGCAGGCGGCAATGGGTATACCGCGACAACGGTTTGGCTCGTGTGGTGCGGTAACTGATCGCATTTGACCACGCGGGCGCCGGAAACGCGCGACGGCCGGTCCCCCGGCAGAGGGACCGGCCGTCTTGTGTGACTGCGCCGCCGGGTGACCGCGCCGCTGGGCGACTGCGGCACCGCGAGGCGCCGCGCCTACTTCGCGGGCTCCGGCTCGGGTTCCGGGGCCGGGTCCGGGTCCGGGTCGGCGGTCGTCTCGTCCTCGTCGGCGGGCGGATCGGCCGGCGGCGTCTTCACGGAACTCAGCAGGAGCTGGGCGACGTCGACGACCTGGAGGTGCTCCTTCACCTGCCCGCCCGGGGCGGAGTCGTTGCCGGCCGCGGCCTTCCTGCCGTTGACCGAGTCGGTCAGCATGACGAGGCAGAACGGGCAGGCGGTGGAGACGATGTCCGGGTTCAGCGACAGCGCCTCGTCCACGCGCTCGTTGTTGATGCGCTTGCCGATGCGCTCCTCCATCCACATGCGCGCACCGCCGGCGCCGCAGCAGAAGCCGCGCTCCTTGTGCCGGTGCATCTCCTCGTTCCGCAGCCCCGGTACCCGGCCGATGATCTCGCGCGGCGGCGTGTAGACCTTGTTGTGGCGGCCCAGGTAGCACGGGTCGTGGTACGTGATCAGGCCCTCGACCGGGGTGACGGGGACGAGCTTGCCCTCGTCGATGAGGTGCTGCAGCAGCTGCGTGTGGTGGATGACCTCGTAGTGGCCGCCGAGCTGCGGGTACTCCTTGGAGAGCGTGTTGAAGCAGTGCGGGCAGGTCGCGACGATCTTCTTCTTCGACTGCTCGACGGTGACACCCTCCTCGGGGTCCTCACCGAAGGCGGCGTTGAGGTTGGCGACGTTCTCCTCGCCCAGCTGCTGGAAGAGGAACTCGTTGCCCAGACGGCGGGCGGAGTCACCGGTGCACTTCTCGTCGCCGCCCATGATCGCGAAGTTGACGCCCGCGATGTGCAGCAGCTCCGCGAAGGCCTTGGTGGTCTTCTTGGCGCGGTCCTCCAGGGCGCCGGCGCAGCCGACCCAGTACAGGTAGTCGACCTCGGTGAGGTCCTCGACCGTCTTGCCGACGATCGGCACCTCGAAGTCGGTCTCCCGCTGGAGCTCCTTGGTCCACTCCAGCCGCTGCTTCTTGGCCAGACCCCAGGGGTTGCCCTTCTTCTCCAGGTTCTTGAGCATCGTCCCGGCCTCGGACGGGAACGCGGACTCGATCATCACCTGGTAGCGGCGCATGTCGACGATGTGGTCGACGTGCTCGATGTCGACCGGGCACTGCTCGACGCAGGCGCCGCACGTGGTGCAGGACCACAGGACGTCGGGGTCGATGACACCGTTCTCCTCGGCGGTGCCGATCAGCGGGCGCTCGGCCTCGTCGAGGGCGGACTGCGGAACGGCCTTGAGCTGCTCCGCGGTGGCCTTCTCCTCGCCCTCCATCGTCTTGCCGCCGCCGGCCAGCAGGTAGGGGGCCTTGGCGTGCGCGTGGTCGCGCAGCGACATGATCAGCAGCTTCGGCGAGAGGGGCTTGCCGGTGTTCCAGGCGGGGCACTGCGACTGGCAGCGGCCGCACTCGGTGCAGGTGGAGAAGTCGAGGATGCCCTTCCAGGAGAAGTCCTCGACCTGGGAGGCGCCGAAGCGGACCTCTTCGGCGTCCTCGTTCTCGTCGTCCAGGGCGGTCTCGAAGTCGACCTCCTTGCCGCCGGACATCATCGGCTGGAGCGCACCCAGCGCGGTGCCGCCCCGCGCGTCACGCTTGAACCAGATGTTGAAGAAGGCCAGGAACCGGTGCCAGGCCACACCCATGTTGGTGTTCAGGCTGACCGTGATCATCCAGATCATGGTGGTGCCGAGCTTGATGAGCGCCCACAGGTAGACGAGCGTCTGGAGCGTCCCGGTGTCCAGCCCGTCGTAGGCGGCGACCAGGGGGTACGAGACGAAGTAGGCGGGCTCGTAGCCGTCCACCCCGTGCAGCGCGCCCTCCAGGCCGCGGAGCATCAGGATGGCGAGGCCGATGAGGAAGATGACGTACTCGACGAAGTAGGCCTGCCATGCCTTGGAGCCGGCGAACCGGGACTTGCGGCCCGCGCGCGAGGGCAGGTTCAGCAGCCGGATCACCATCAGCACGAGGATGCCCAGCGTGGTGGCGGCGCCGATGAACTCGATGTAGAGCTCGTACGGCAGCCAGTCGCCGATGACCGGGAGCGTCCAGTCGGCCTGGAAGAGCTGTCCGTAGGCGTTGATGATCGTCGGCGGCAGGGTGAGGAAGCCGATCGCCACGAACCAGTGCGCGACGCCCACCACGCCCCAGCGGTTCATCCTCGTGTGTCCGAGGAACTCCTTGACGAGGGTGGCCGTTCGCTGCTTGGGACTGTCCTTGCGCGTGCCTGCGGGGAGCGGCTGTCCGAGCTTCACGAAGCGGTAGATCTGCGCGACTGCGCGGGCGATGAGCGCAACGCCGACCGCGCTGAGGACCAGCGTGATGACGATGGCGGCGAGTTGCATAGCGGCTCCTCGGAGCACGGAGGTCGTCTTTACTAAGCAGTAACTTATCCAGTCCGTACGAGACTACCCACTCCCTGCGGATCGCTGCACCGCGTGCCCGGTGATTTGTGTCGCCTCCTGGGGCGTCCCCGGGCTGGAAACCCGGTGCGCCGGGCGGGGCCGCCGGAGTGCTCGGGGTTCCCGGGGCTCCCGGGGCGGGGTCCTGGGGCGGGCGACCGGGTCCCTGTGGTCGACCATGCGCGCACTGTCAGCACAGACCTTGAGTCGCCCTGACTCATGCTTCTTGACGCATTGATCCGGCTGATGCACTCTTGAGTCAGCTTCACTCAAGCAAGAACGTCAGCAGAAAGCCTGGAGGAACCCGAAATGGCTCGTGCGGTCGGCATCGACCTGGGTACGACGAACTCCGTCGTCAGTGTTCTCGAAGGCGGTGAGCCCACCGTCATCACCAATGCCGAGGGCGCCAGGACCACGCCGTCCGTCGTGGCCTTCGCGAAGAACGGCGAGGTCCTCGTCGGTGAGGTGGCCAAGCGCCAGGCCGTCACCAACGTCGACCGGACCATCCGGTCGGTCAAGCGGCACATGGGTACCGACTGGAAGATCGGTATCGACGACAAGGAGTTCAACCCGCAGCAGATCAGCGCCTTCGTGCTGCAGAAGCTGAAGCGGGACGCCGAGTCGTACCTGGGTGAGAAGGTCGCGGACGCCGTCATCACCGTTCCGGCGTACTTCAACGACGCGGAGCGCCAGTCCACCAAGGAGGCCGGCGAGATCGCGGGCCTCAACGTGCTGCGGATCGTCAACGAGCCGACCGCCGCCGCCCTGGCCTACGGCCTGGAGAAGGAGGACCAGACGATCCTGGTCTTCGACCTCGGTGGCGGTACGTTCGACGTCTCGCTGCTGGAGATCGGCGACGGCGTGGTCGAGGTGAAGGCCACCAACGGTGACAACCACCTCGGTGGTGACGACTGGGACCAGCGCATCGTCGACTACCTGGTCAAGCAGTTCCAGTCCGGTCACGGCGTGGACCTGTCCAAGGACAAGATGGCTCTCCAGCGTCTCCGCGAGGCCGCGGAGAAGGCGAAGATCGAGCTGTCCTCGTCCACCGAGACCACGATCAACCTGCCCTACATCACCGCCTCGGCGGAGGGCCCGCTGCACCTGGACGAGAAGCTCACCCGCGCCCAGTTCCAGCAGCTGACCCAGGACCTGCTGGAGCGCTGCAAGACGCCGTTCCACAACGTGATCAAGGACGCGGGCATCCAGCTCAGCGAGATCGACCACGTGGTGCTCGTCGGTGGCTCCACCCGGATGCCGGCCGTCGCGGAGCTGGTCAAGGAGCTGACCGGCGGCAAGGACGCCAACAAGGGTGTGAACCCGGACGAGGTCGTGGCCATCGGTGCCAGCCTCCAGGCGGGTGTGCTCAAGGGTGAGGTCAAGGACGTCCTGCTGCTGGACGTGACGCCGCTGTCGCTCGGTATCGAGACCAAGGGCGGCATCATGACCAAGCTGATCGAGCGCAACACCACGATTCCGACCAAGCGCTCGGAGACCTTCACCACGGCGGAGGACAACCAGCCGTCGGTGCAGATCCAGGTCTTCCAGGGCGAGCGGGAGATCGCGGCGTACAACAAGAAGCTGGGCATGTTCGAGCTGACGGGTCTGCCGCCGGCGCCGCGGAACGTGCCGCAGATCGAGGTCACCTTCGACATCGACGCCAACGGCATCATGCACGTGTCCGCGAAGGACCTGGGCACGGGCAAGGAACAGAAGATGCAGGTCACCGGCGGCTCCAGCCTGCCGAAGGACGACATCGAGCGCATGATGCGCGAGGCGGAGCAGTACGCGGAGGAGGACCACAAGCGCCGCGAGGCCGCCGAGACGCGCAACCAGGCCGAGCAGCTCGTCTACACCACCGAGAAGTTCCTCAAGGACAACGAGGAGAAGGTGCCCGCCGACACCAAGTCGGAGGTCGAGGGCGCCCTCACCGACCTGAAGGAAAAGCTCGAGGGCGAGGACACCGCGGCGATCCGTGAGGCCTCCGAGAAGGTCGCGGCCACCAGCCAGAAGCTGGGCCAGGCGCTGTACGCCGACGCCCAGCAGGCCCAGGCCGGCGGCGCCGAGGCCGGTGCCGGTGCGGCCGACGGGGCCGGTGCGGGCAAGGCCGAGGGCGGCGCGGACGACGACGTGGTGGACGCCGAGATCGTCGACGACGAGCAGCAGAAGCCGAAGGACGGTGCGGCGTGACGGAGGAGACCGCGGGCCCCGGCAAGGAGCCGAAGCCCCACGTCCCCGCCGACGCCGGTGAGTCCGTGACTGCCGACCGGGCCGTCCCCGAGGAGGGGGCGGCCCCCGGGCCGACGGCCGGGGACGGGCAGACCCTGAAGAGCAGCGCAGAGGGCGATGTGAGCGCGCAGGACATGCCGGAGACGGAAGAGGCCGGTCAGGAGCAGGGCGGCGAGGCCCGCGAGGGCGGCGGCGACCTGGAGGCCGTACGCACGGCGCTGAACGAGCGTACGCAGGACCTGCAACGGCTCCAGGCGGAGTTCCAGAACTACCGCCGCAGGGTCGAGCGGGACCGGGCGGCGGTCAAGGAGATCGCCGTCGCGAACCTGCTCACCGAGCTGCTGCCGGTGCTGGACGACATCGGCCGGGCGCGGGACCACGGCGAGCTGGTCGGCGGCTTCAAGTCGGTGGCCGAGTCGCTGGAGATGGTCGCGGCCAAGATGGGCCTGATGCAGTTCGGCAAGGAGGGCGAGCCCTTCGACCCGACGGTGCACGAGGCGCTGATGCACTCCTACTCTCCGGATGTCACGGAGACGACGTGCGTGCAGATCCTCCAGCCCGGGTATCGGATCGGCGAGCGGACCATCCGTCCCGCGCGGGTCGGCGTCGCCGAGCCGCAGCCCGGTGCCTCGGGCGGCGGCAAGGGCGAGGCAGGCTCCGAGGCATCGGCAGCAGAAGAGGAGAACGGTGGCCCGGACGAGGGCTGACCGCGGACGGGAGGAGGGACGTCGGGGATGAGTACAAAGGACTTCATCGAGAAGGACTACTACAAGGTCCTCGGCGTCCCCAAGGACGCCACCGAGGCCGAGATCAAGAAGGCGTACCGCAAGCTGGCCCGGGAGAACCACCCGGACGCCAACGCCGGTGACCCCAAGGCCGAGGAGCGCTTCAAGGACGCCTCGGAGGCGTACGACGTGCTCGGCGACGCCAAGCGGCGCAAGGAGTACGACGAGGCGCGCACCCTCTTCGGCAACGGCGGGTTCCGGCCGGGCGGCGGGGGCCCGGGCGGGGCCGGTGGCGCGGGGACGTTCAACTTCGATCTGGGCGACCTGTTCGGCGGCGGTCAGAGCCCCGGCGGTGGGGCCGGCGGGCCCGGTGGGCCCGGTGGCTTCAGCGGCGGGCTCGGCGACGTGTTCGGCGGGCTGTTCAACCGCGGCGGCGCCGGCACCCGCACCCAGCCGCGGCGCGGCCAGGACATCGAGTCCGAGGTGACGCTCAGCTTCACCGAGGCGGTGGACGGGGCCACGGTCCCGCTGCGCATGTCCTCGCACGCCGCGTGCAAGGACTGCGCCGGTACGGGCGACAAGAACGGCACCCCGCGGGTGTGCCCCACCTGTGTGGGCACCGGGCAGGTCTCGCGCGGCGCGGGCGGCGGCTTCTCGCTGACCGACCCGTGCGTGGACTGCAAGGGGCGCGGACTGATCGCGCAGGACCCCTGCACCACCTGCAAGGGATCGGGCCGGGCCACCAGCTCGCGCACGATGCAGGTCCGCATCCCCGCGGGCGTCACCGACGGGCAGCGCATCCGGCTGCGCGGCAAGGGCGCACCGGGCGAGCGGGGCGGCCCCGCGGGCGACCTGTACGTCGTCGTGCACGTGGACGCGCACCCCGTGTTCGGGCGCAGGGGCGACAACCTGACGGTCACCGTGCCGGTCACCTTCGTGGAGGCGGCGCTCGGCGGCGAGGTGAAGGTGCCCACGCTCGGCGGCCCGCCGGTCACCCTGAAGGTGCCGGCCGGCACCCCCTCCGGGCGCACGATGCGGGCCCGCGGAAAGGGAGCGACCCGTAAGGACGGCACCCGTGGCGATCTGCTGGTGACGGTGGAGGTCACGGTGCCCAAGGAGCTCAACGACGAGGCGCGGGACGCGCTGGAGACGCTCCAGGACGCGCTCGCGGACGAGGATCCGCGGGCCGCGCTGTTCAAGGCGGCGAAGGGAGACTGAGGTGGACGGCCGGGACACACGCAGACGGACTTTCGCCGCAGGTGGGGCGCGCGCCTCACGTGCCGCGGCGTACGAGCTGACTGACGAGACCCCGGTGTATGTCATCTCGGTCGCCGCGCAGCTTTCGGGCCTGCACCCGCAGACCCTGCGGCAGTACGACCGGCTGGGACTGGTCTCGCCCGACCGTACGGCCGGGCGGGGCCGCCGCTACTCGGCCCGCGACATCGAGCTGCTGCGCGAGGTGCAGCGGCTCAGCCAGGACGAGGGGATCAACCTCGCCGGCATCAAGCGGATCATCGAGCTGGAGCACCAGGTCGCGGCGTTGCAGTCGCGGGTCGCGGAGCTGTCGGCCGCGGTCGAGGGCGCCGCGGCGGCCATGCAGCAGCGGGAGGCCCAGGTGCACGCCTCCTACCGGCGTGATCTGGTGCCCTACGAGGACGTACGCCAGTCCAGCGCCCTGGTCGTCTGGCGCCCCCGCCCCCGCGACTGACTCCGGGCGGGCCGCCCCACCGTGGTGTGGAGGCGGCCCGCCCGGACGCGGTCTGCTCGTTACTTGGCGAAGCCGTAGGACAGGAGCTTCTTGGCGTCCTTCGTACGGTTCGCGGACGAGGTGGAGGCCAGCACGGTGCCGACCACCGTCTTGCCCCCGCGCTGCGCCGCGAAGACGAGGCAGTACTTGGCCTCGGGCCCGGAGCCGGTCTTGATGCCGGTGGTCCCGCTGTAGGTGCCCAGCAGCGGGTTGGTGTTGCTCCAGTTCATGGCGCGGTACCCGCCGCTGCTGGTGACCGTCTTCTGCTTGGTGGAGCGGGTGCTCACGACCGACCGGAAGGTCGCGTTCTTCATCGCGTCGCGGGCCAGCAGGGTCAGATCGCGCGGCGTGGAGTAGTTGCTGCCCTTGCCGATGCCGTCGAAGGAGTCGAAGTGGGTGTTCTTGAGCCCGAGCCCCTTGGCGGCGGTGTTCATCTTGCCGATGAACGACTTCACGCGGGCGGACCGGGTGGAGCCGCTGCCGAAGGTGTCGGCCAGCGCGTAGGCGGCGTCGCAGCCGGAGGGCAGCATCATCCCGTACAGCAGCTGGCGGACGGTGACCTTGTCGCCGACGATCAGCCGCGCCGAGGAGGCGGTGTTGCGGACGATGTAGTCGCTGTAGGCCTTCTGGACGGTGACCTTGCGGTTCAGGTTCAGGTTCTTCTGGGACAGCACCACGCGGGCCGTCATGATCTTGGTGGTCGATCCGGTGGACCGTCGGGTGTCGGCGCCCTTGGTGTAGAGGCTGCTGCCCGTGCCGCTGTTCATCACGTAGCCGCCCTTGGCGGCGATGGAGGGCTTCTTCGCCGCGGCGGCCAGGGCGGGTGCCTGGGCCTGGGCGGGGGCGGTCACTGCGCCGGTGGCCAGCACGGCTCCCGAGGTCAGAAGCACGGTGGCGGCGCGGCGCGTGCTGGCAAGGCCGAATTTCACTGGTCAGCTCCAAGTGCCGCTGTGGGGGCGGCGGGTTGGAAGGGATCCGCGGCCGGGAGCGGCCGGGAACTAAGCCGGATAGTAGTCCGTTCGATGGATTGAGTGGAATAGACTCAACTTGTTGCATGCTGTAGGTGGCAAGAGGAAGCGAGCGCCAGAGGTTGGGCGCCGCAGGCAGCCGGGAAGGCCTGTCAGGCCGCACTGGAGGAGGAGCGCAGGACAGTGGACGCGGAGCTGACCAACAAGAGCCGGGACGCGATCAGCGCGGCCAACGAGCGGGCGGTGGCCGAGGGCCACCCGGACATCACCCCGGCCCATCTGCTTCTCGCCCTGCTCACGGGCGAGGAGAACGAGAACATCCAGGACCTGATCGCCGCCGTCGAGGCGGACCAGGCGGCGCTGCGCTCGGGTGCCGAGCGCCGGCTCGCGGCACTGCCCACCGTCCAGGGCTCGACGGTCAGCAGGCCGCAGGCCGACCGCGACCTGCTCGCGGTCGTCGCGGACGCCACCCAGCGCGCCAAGGAGCTCGGCGACAGCTACGTCTCCACCGAGCACCTGCTCATCGCGCTGGCCGCCAAGGGCGGAGCCACCGCCGAGCTGCTGGCCGAGCAGGGCGCCACCGACAAGAAGCTGCTGGCCGCCTTCCAGGAGCAGCGCGGCAGCAGGCGGGTCACCGATCCGGACCCGGAGGGCACCTACAAGGCGCTGGAGAAGTTCGGCACCGACCTGACGGCGGCCGCCCGTGAGGGCAAGCTGGACCCGGTCATCGGCCGGGACCACGAGATCCGCCGCGTGGTGCAGGTGCTCTCGCGCCGTACGAAGAACAACCCGGTGCTGATCGGTGAGCCCGGCGTCGGTAAGACGGCCGTCGTCGAGGGGCTGGCCCAGCGCGTGGTCAAGGGCGACGTGCCCGAGTCGCTGCGGAACAAGCGGCTGGTGGCGCTGGACCTGGGCGCGATGGTGGCCGGCGCGAAGTACCGCGGCGAGTTCGAGGAGCGGCTCAAGACCGTGCTCTCCGAGATCAAGGAGAGCGACGGCCAGATCATCACCTTCATCGACGAGCTGCACACGGTCGTCGGCGCGGGCGCCGGCGGCGACTCGGCGATGGACGCGGGCAACATGCTCAAGCCGATGCTGGCCCGCGGCGAGCTGCGGATGGTCGGCGCCACGACGCTGGACGAGTACCGCGAGCGGATCGAGAAGGACCCGGCGCTGGAGCGGCGGTTCCAGCAGGTGCTGGTGGCCGAGCCGACGGTGGAGGACTCCATCGCGATCCTGCGCGGGCTCAAGGGGCGCTACGAGGCGCACCACAAGGTGCAGATCTCCGACAGCGCCCTGGTGGCCGCCGCCTCCCTGTCCGACCGCTACATCACCTCACGCTTCCTGCCGGACAAGGCCATCGACCTGGTGGACGAGGCGGCCTCGCGGCTCCGCATGGAGATCGACTCCTCGCCCGTCGAGATCGACGAGCTCCAGCGCGCCGTGGACCGGCTGCGGATGGAGGAGCTGGCGCTGGAGAAGGAGACCGACCCGGCCTCCGTCGACCGGCTGGAGCGGCTCCGCCGCGAGCTGGCCGACAAGGAGGAGGAGCTGCGCGGGCTGACCGCCCGCTGGGAGAAGGAGAAGCAGGGCCTCAACCGGGTCGGTGAGCTGAAGGAGAAGCTGGACGAGCTGCGCGGCCAGGCCGAGCGCGCCCAGCGGGACGGCGACTTCGACACCGCCTCCAAGCTGCTGTACGGCGAGATCCCGGCGACCGAGCGGGAGCTGGCGGCGGCCACCGAGGAGGAGGAAGAGGCCAAGAAGGCCAAGAAGGCCAAGAAGGAGGCCGCGGCCGGCCAGGCGGACAAGCGGGACAAGATGGTGAAGGAGGAGGTCGGCTCGGACGACATCGCCGATGTCGTCGCCTCCTGGACGGGCATCCCCGCGGGCCGCCTGCTGGAGGGCGAGACGCAGAAGCTGCTGCGGATGGAGGAGGAGCTGGGCAAGCGGCTGATCGGCCAGGGCGAGGCGGTGCGTGCCGTCTCGGACGCCGTACGCCGCACCCGGGCCGGCATCGCCGACCCCGACCGCCCCACGGGCTCCTTCCTCTTCCTGGGCCCCACCGGCGTGGGCAAGACGGAGCTGGCCAAGGCGCTGGCCGACTTCCTCTTCGACGACGAGCGGGCCATGGTCCGCATCGACATGAGCGAGTACGGCGAGAAGCACAGCGTCGCCCGCCTGGTCGGCGCGCCTCCCGGCTACGTCGGCTACGAGGAGGGCGGTCAGCTCACCGAGGCGGTGCGGCGGCGCCCGTACAGCGTCGTGCTGCTGGACGAGGTGGAGAAGGCGCACCACGACGTCTTCGACGTGCTGCTCCAGGTCCTCGACGACGGCCGGCTCACCGACGGCCAGGGCCGCACGGTCGACTTCCGCAACACGATCCTCATCCTCACCTCCAACCTGGGCAGCCAGCACCTGATCGACCCCCTGGAGAAGGAGGAGGAGAAGCGCGAACAGGTGCTCGCCGCGGTGCGGGCCGCCTTCCGGCCCGAGTTCCTCAACCGCCTCGACGACCTGGTGGTCTTCTCCGCACTGGCCGGGGACGAGCTGCGCCGCATCGCCCAGCTCCAGATCGACGCCCTCCAGGCGCGGCTCGCCGACCGTCGCCTGCACCTGGACGTCACCCCGGCCGCGCTCGACTGGCTGGCGCTGGAGGGCAACGACCCCGCCTACGGCGCCCGTCCGCTGCGCCGCCTGGTCCAGACGGCCATCGGGGACCAGCTCGCCCGGGAGATCCTCGCCGGGGACGTCCGGGACGGCGACACGGTCCGCGTCGACCACGTCGAGGGCTGGAGCGGGCTGCTGGTCGGCTCCGCCGCGGACGCGCCCGCGGCGGGCTGAGCGACGCCTGTGCCGAGCCCCCGATCACCGGGCGGGTGTGGGCCTGCCCGGTGATCGGGGGGCGCCGGGCCCCGGCAGGGTTGTCATGCCGGGGGGCCGGTGCGGGAGGATGGCCGAAGCCGTATGAAGGGAAACACCCACGTGAGCATCGACCCGTCCTCGATCCCGAACTTCGGGGGCCAGCCCGAGGAGCCGGAGGAGTCGGGGCCGACCGGCCCGATCCTCCCCGACCAGGACCTCGTCAAGCAGCTCCTCGACCAGATGGAGCTGAAGTACGTCGTCGACGACGAGGGAGACCTCGCAGCGCCGTGGGAGGAGTTCCGCACCTACTTCATGTTCCGCGGTGAGGCGGAGCAGCAGGTCTTCTCGGTACGTACGTTCTACGACCGGCACCACTCCATCGAGGACAAGCCCAAGCTCCTCGAAGCCATCGACGACTGGAACCGCCGCACCCTGTGGCCGAAGGTCTACAGCCACACCCACGACGACGGCAGCGTCCGCCTGATCGGTGAGGCGCAGATGCTGATCGGCACCGGCGTCTCGTTGGAGCACTTCGTCTCCAGCACGGTCAGTTGGGTGCGGGCCTCCATCGAGTTCGACAAGTGGCTGGTGGAGCAGTTCGGCCTGGGCAAGGACGTCGACTCCTCCGAGGGCGAGGACGGCGAGGGCGCGTAATCCCCTGCTGCCGGGCTTCCCCGACCCCTGACACCTGTCAGGTACCGGGGCTCCGCGGCGCGCGGGATACTCGTCCTCATACAGCGCGGACACCGCGCACACGGGGGAAGCGGCCGGCAGCACGGGGGACCGGCCCGGAAGGCGGCCGGCCGACGGGGGACCGGCCGCCTTCGTGTGTCGGGCCGGAAAGCCGGCGGGCACCCGGCCCGGCGCTCACAGCCTCCGCAGGCGGCTGACCGCCTCGGAGAGGACGTCCTCGCGCTTGCAGAACGCGAACCGGACGTAGGGCGCACCCGCCTCCGCATGGTCGTAGAAGACCTGGGTGGGGACGGCCACCACGCCGCAGCGCTCGGGCAGCGACAGGCAGAAGGCGACGCCGTCCGACCAGCCCAGCGGGCGGATGTCGGCGGTGACGAAGTAGGTGCCCGCCGGGGTGAACACCCCGAACCCGGCATCCCGCAGCCCCGCGGCCAGCAGGTCCCGGCGGGCACGCATCCCCTCCCGCAGCTCCGTGTAGTAGCTGTCCGGCAGCGCCAGGGCCTCCGCGACGGCGTACTGGAAGGGACCGGCGGACACGAACGTCAGGTACTGCTTGGCCGAGCGCACCGCGGTCACCAGTTCCGGGGTGCCGGTGACCCAGCCGACCTTCCAGCCGGTGAGGGAGAACGTCTTGCCGCTCGAGGAGATGGTCACCGTGCGCTCGCGCATGCCGGGGAAGCCCGCGAGGGGGTGGTGGGTGCCGTCGAAGACCAGGTGCTCGTACACCTCGTCGGTGACCGCGAGCAGATCGTGCTCGACGCACAGCGCGGCGACGGCGGACAGCTCCTCGTGGGTCAGCACGGTGCCCGTGGGGTTGTGCGGGGTGTTGAGCAGCAGGAGGCGGGTGCGGTCGGTGACCGCGTCCCGCAACTCGTCCAGGTCCAGCCGGTAGCTGCCCTCCCCCGCTGCCGCCTTGCCGGGGTGCGGCCGCAGGGTGACCGGCACCCGCCGTCCGCCCGCCATGGCGATGGAGGCGGCGTAGGAGTCGTAGTAGGGCTCCAGCGCGATCACCTCGTCACCGGGTTCGACGAGGGCGAGCAGCGAGGCCGCGATCGCCTCCGTGGCACCCGCGGTGATCAGCACCTCGGTGTCCGGGTCGTAGCGCAGCCCGTGGAAACGGGCCTGGTGTCCGGCCACCGCCTGCCGCAGCTCGGGGATGCCGGGGCCCGGCGGGTACTGGTTCCCGCGTCCGTCGCGCACGGCGCGTACGGCGGCTTCGCGGACGGCCTCGGGCCCGTCGGTGTCGGGGAAGCCCTGGCCGAGGTTGAGCGCGCCGGTGCGGGTGGCGAGCGCGGACATCTCGGCGAAGATCGTGGTGCCGAACTCGGCGAGGCGGCGGTTGAGCAGCGGGCGCCCTCCCGGGGCGGCGGCGTGGCCAGCAGTCATGGCGGTCATCCTGCGGCAAGCTCTGGTCTTCCTCAACTCTGTCTTGCGCTGCCGCCCGGCGGGCAGGAGCCGTCGTGGACTGCGGGGCGGGACGGCCACCCCGTGCAGACGGAACGTGTGACGTAGGGGGATACGCGCATGGAAACCGGCGGCTGGATCGTCATCGCTTTCATCCTGATCGTGGTGCTGCCCGTCATCGGACTCGCCGCTACGCGGCAGCGCCGGCGGCGGGGTGCCGAGAGCTCCTGGTGGGCGGGCGGCGCGGGGCACGGCGGCGCCGGCGGCGGTGGCTGCGGAACCGGCACCTCGTGCGGCGGCGGCTCCTCCTGCGGTGGGGGCTCGTCCTGCGGTGGCGGCTCTTCGTGCGGCGGGGGCGGCGGCTGCGGCGGAGGCGGTGGCTGCGGCGGCGGCGGGGGTGGCGGCAACTGACGGCCTTTCGCCGCCGGGCGCCCCGGAGTTGAGGCGCACACCCGTCAAGAAGGGAACACCTGACCTGATCCATACCGATAGGATGGAAATCCGGAGAACTTGGGTAAAAGCGCTGAGGATGCGGCGCATTCCGTGATTCGGTGAATCGTGAACTGTCGTCCCCGACGCCTCCGGGTCCCTCGCCCGTCGGCGTCGGGTGGTCGAGGGGTGGGGCGGCCCACCCTCCCTGCGTGTTTGCGGAGCCGACGCATGCTGACCACCCTGAAGACCGCCTACACCGACACCCGCGCGCACGAGCTCGCCTGGGCACTGGGCCGCGAGCCGCTGCCCGCCCTCGCCCGCATGGACGTCGAACTGGGCGGAACCCACGTGCAGTTGAGGCTCCTGGGAGCCTCGCACCAAGTGCTGCTGGACGAGGAGTACGGCAACTTCTCGGAGACCGTGGCCTGTCTGCCCGGCAGTACGGCCCCCCTCCCCCTGGGCGTCTCCAAACGCTTCGGGGAGTGGGAGTACGAGTTCGCGGCGCGGGTCGAACAGCTCTCACCCGGTTCGTTCGCGGGGCGAGCGCAGGAGTTGCTCGCGCTGGTCGCGGAACACCCGCACGGACTGGCGGGCACCTTCCCGGGCGACCCCTGCGCCTTCACCGCGCTGCTCGCCCAGTGTCACGAGGGGCAGCTGCGCTGGCGCACCTGGCACGCGTATCCGCAGGAGGGCTGCCTGGTAGCCACCCGTACCCGGGTGGCGGCCGGTGCCGTGGGCCCGCGCACCGCGCGGATCATCGGCCCGGAATTGACAGGGTGTTCGGGGTTGAACCCGGTGGAAGCACCCATGTGAGTGACCGATGGTGATGAAGATGTGACGTAGCGTGCGTGCATGATCGACCGTTCCCCGCCCGGTGCCCAGGCCGCCGCGGACCGGGCACCCCTGCCCGTCCCCGCCCGGCTCGGCCGCGGGATCGTGCTCGCCTCGGTCTTCGTCTGCGCCGCCTGCGGCCTCGTCTACGAGCTCGAACTGGTCGCCGTGGCCTCTTCGTTGGTCGGCGACTCGGTCACCCAGGCGTCCGTCGTGCTGTCCGTCATGGTCTTCGCGATGGGCGTCGGCTCCCTGCTCGCCAAGCGGCTCCCCTGCCACGCCGCCGCCGGCTTCGGCTACGTCGAGGCGCTGCTCGCCCTCGTGGGCGGCGGCTCGGCCATGGCCCTGTACGCGTGCTTCGCGTGGCTGGGCGAGGCCCGCATCGCACTCGTCGTCATCTCCTTCACCATCGGCGTGCTCGTCGGCGCCGAGATGCCGCTGCTGATGACGCTCATCCAGCGCATCCGCCGGCAGGACGCGGGCGGCGCGCTGGCCGACCTGTTCGCCGCCGACTACGTGGGCGCGCTCGTCGGCGGACTGACCTTCCCCTTCCTGTTGCTGCCGCTCCTCGGCCAGCTCACCGGCGCCCTGCTGACCGGCGTCGTCAACGTGCTGGCCGGCGGCCTGGTCGTCCAGTGGCTCTTCCGGCACGAACTGCCCCCGCGGGTGCGCAGGCACCTGCTGTCCGCCAGCGGAGGAACGCTGGCCCTGCTGCTGGCCGGCTCGGCGTTCGTCGCCCCGTTCGAGGGCGCCGCCCGCCGGGCCGTCTACGGCGGTGACATCCGCGTCGCCGTCCGCACCGACGAGCAGGAACTGGTGCTGACCGGCGGCGCCACCCGCACCGAGTGGTCGGATGCGGGCGAACTGCGGTTCTTCCAGGACGGCCGGCTCTCGGTGCGGGGCAGGCAGGCGCACGCGGCCAACCGGGCCTTCGTGCGCCCCGCGATGGCAGGCCCGCACGCCCGGGTCCTCGTCCTCGGCGGCGGCGACGGGCTCGCCCTGCGGGAGGTGCTGCGCCGGCCGGGCGTGGAGCGGGTCACCCTCGTCGACCAGGATCCCGGCGTCGCCCGGCTCGCCCGTCGCGATCCCGGACTGCGAGCCCTCAACGACGGGGCACTGGACGACCCGCGGGTCCGGGTGGAGAGCGCGGACCCCTTCCGCTGGCTGCGTCAGCGGGCGGGCTCCGGGCCGCGGGGTCCGGCTGGCACGGGTCCGACGCGTGCGGGCGGGCGGGGCTACGACGTGATCGTGGCCGCGCTGCCGGAGCCGCGGGTCGCCGCCGGCGCCAAGCTGTACTCGCAGGAGTTCTACGGGCTCGCCGCCCGCGCGCTGAACCACCAGGGGCGGCTGGCCGTCCGCACGGGCCCACCCGGAGCACGGCCGCGGGACTTCTGGACGGTCGACGCCACCCTGCGTGCCGCCGGGCTGAGCACCTGTCCCTACGAACGGGAGGGCGACGGGCCGGGCTTCCTGCTGGCGTGGCTTCCCGGGGGCGGTGCGCCGAACACCTGCGCACCGGGCGGCGGCAACCTGCTGGCGGGCGCGCGGCTCGCCGAACGCACCGGAGGCAGCGGCGCACTGCCGCCCTCGACGCTGATGCACCCCCGGTACCCGGAGGGAGGCGGATGAGTACCTCCCGTGGGAGGGGAGGCGGCGGCCGGGGCGCGGGGCGAGGAGGGCGGCGCACCGGAAACATCCGGCCCGGTCATATGTCCGGCGGACTGCGGGGTAATAGGCTCCGCCCCATGGAGCACGAGGTGTACGTTCCGTTTTCCGTCGGCTCTGTACGGGCCGCCCTCGCCGACAGCGCGCGCGTCGCCCGCTGCGTCCCCGGACTGCAGCAGGACGGTGCGGACGGCGCCGGACCGTCCGACAGCGGCGGCTCCACCGCGCAGGTGGCGGGCCGGCTGAAGGTACGGATCGGCGGCTCGACCATCACCTACCGCGGCAGCCTCACCCTCATTCCGCACGCCCCCACCGGTGCCACCGCGGCGCTCGACGCGCTGGAGCGGCTGGAAGTGGAGGGCAGCGGCAGCGAGGCCCGCGGCCAGGGCACCGTCGAACTGGCGCTCACCGTCGAACCCCGCTCCGCGGACGACGGCGAGGGCACGGCGCTGGTGTGCGTCGGCACCGTCACCGGTACCGGGCGGCTGGCCGGCATCGAGGCCGGGACCGCCTCCTCGGCGGGCGTCCGCCTGCTGGACCGGTTCGCCGCCGCCCTCGGCGAGAGCATCCGCGAGGAGCCGCCGCCGGGCAGTCCCGAAGGGGAGGCCGCCGCGGGTGGTGCGGCGCCGGAGGGAGCAGGGAACGTCTCCGGCGGCATCGGCGCCCCCGACGACAACGAGCGCGCCATCCCCGGCATCCCGGAACCGGAGTCGGAGCCCGAGCGCTCCCCCCTGTTCGAGACCGAGATCCCGCCCTCCTCGCTGGGCCGCGACGACGAGAACGACCTCGACGCGGCCGAGGCGTCGGCGGAGGCGTCGGCGGAGGCACGGGGCGGGACGCCGGCGGGGACCCCGGGCGAGGGCGGACCCGCCGACGGGGACGCGCTCGGTTCCGGCGGGCTCGGCGCGGAGGCGGCGCACGCCCGGCGCACGATGATCGGGCGCAGCGCGGAAGAGGTGGACCACGCCCCGCCCCGTGGGCGGTACGCGCCGGTGCCCGCTCCGGACCAGTCCGCGGCCACCGCGACCCTGCGGTGGGCCGCTCCCGCGGCCGCCGTCGTGGTCGCCGGCGCCGTGGTCGTCGGCCGGGTCTTGCGGCGGCGCCGCTGAGACCGCCGTTATGGTCGCTGTATGACTGATCTGCCCACCCCCGCAGAAGCCACGACCGTCGTGCTCAGCGCCCATGGGACCGAGGTGACGATCGAACCCCAGCACGGGTGCCGGCTCGCCTCCCTCCGGGTGGGCGGCACCGAACTCCTGCGCCAGGGGCCGAAGTACGGCTCCTTCGTGATGGCGCCCTGGTGCGGGCGTACCGCGCAGGGACGGTTCCGCAACGGCGGCGAGATGTTCCAACTCCCGCTCAACGAGGGCACTTCCCGGCCGCAGGCCCAGGGCGGGCCGCACGCCATCCACGGGACCGTGCGGGACGCCGTGTGGCGCCAGGCGCCCGGCGGTACGGACACCAAGGCGTCCTTCACCTACGACCTGACCGACCCGTGGCCCTGGGAGGGCCGGACCACCCAGGTCGTCGAACTCGCCGAGGACGGGAGCTCGCTGACGCTCAAGCTCGCCGTCGAGACCTTCGATGTGTCCTTCCCTGCGCAGGCCGGGTGGCATCCGTGGTTCCTGCGCAACCTCGGCCAGGGGGGCGAGGACGTGCGGATCGACTTCTCTCCCGAGTGGCAGGAGGAGCGGGGGGAGGACCACATTCCGACCGGGCGCCGGATCGAGCCGCAGGGCGGGCCGTGGGACGACTGCTTCGGGATGCCCGGCGGAGTCGACGTCACCCTGACCTGGCCCGGTGAGCTGGAGCTCGAAGTGGCCTCGCGTGCGGAGTACGTCGTCGTGTACGACGAGCCGGAGGAGGCGGTCTGTGTGGAGCCGCAGAGTGGGCCGCCGAACGGTCTGAATTCGCACCCTCGGCAGGTGACGCCGTTGGATCCGCTGGAGCTCACCACTACGTGGTCGTTCCGCCCTCTGTGACCGTCCCCGGCCCGCACGGAAGCGGCGGGGCCTCAGCAACGCCACGGAGAGGGCGCCGGTCACCGGAGAGGTGACCGGCGCATAGGCTAAAGGGCCATGAACGACGTGCGGAACGCATTGCTGCGGCAGATCAAGGACAAGGCCGTGGTGCACGGCAGGGTGACTCTGTCGTCGGGGGCGGAGGCCGATTTCTACATCGACCTCCGCCGCATCACGCTGGACGGCGAGTCCGCTCCGCTGGCGGGCCAGGTGATGCTGGACGCGACGTCGGAGCTGGACTACGACGCTGTCGGGGGCCTCACGCTGGGGGCCGACCCGGTGGCGACGTCGATGATGCACGCGGCGGCTGCCCGTGGCCGGCGGCTGGACGCGTTCGTGGTGCGCAAGGCGGGCAAGGCGCACGGTCTCCAGCGTCGGATCGAGGGACCGGACGTGGCGGGGCGCCGGGTGCTGATCGTCGAGGACACCTCGACGACGGGGAACTCGCCGCTCACGGCTGTGGAGGCGGCACGCCAGGCGGGTGCGGAGGTGGTGGCCGTGGCCACCATCGTGGAGCGCGGTGCTGCTCCGGCGATGGAACGGGCGGGCGTCCCGTACGTATACGCGTTCGATTTGAGCGATCTCGAACTGAGCTGAGTCCGCCTCGATGTTTCACGTGGAACGTCAACTTAGTGAACTCGTGAACACCCGGATGAGGAGCACGCGAACCCGTCTGGGAGGATGGGCGCGACGATGACGTCGTTCCTCCGTTGAGCCGGATCACCAACGCACACCCCCAAGGAGCGGTCTGATGCCCATCGCAACCCCCGACGTCTACAACGAGATGCTGGACAGGGCGAAGGAGGGCGCGTTCGCCTACCCCGCCATCAATGTCACCTCGACGCAGACGCTGCACGCCGCGCTGCGCGGTTTCGCCGAGGCGGAGAGCGACGGCATCGTGCAGATCTCCACGGGCGGTGCCGAGTTCCTGGGTGGCCAGTACAGCAAGGACATGGTCAGCGGCGCGGTGGCGCTCGCCGAGTTCGCGCACATCGTCGCGAAGAAGTACCCGGTCAACATCGCGCTGCACACGGACCACTGCCCCAAGGACAAGCTGGACGGGTACGTCCGTCCGCTGCTCGCGGTCTCCAAGGAGCGCGTCCAGCGCGGTGAGAACCCGCTCTTCCAGTCGCACATGTGGGACGGCTCGGCCGAGACCCTCAAGGACAACCTGGAGATCGGCCGGGAGCTGCTGGCCGAGGCCGCCGCCGCGAAGATCATTCTTGAGGTCGAGATCACCCCGACCGGTGGCGAGGAGGACGGCGTCACCCACGAGATCAACGACGAGCTGTACACCACGGTCGAGGACGCGGTGCGCACCGCGGAGGCGCTGGGGCTCGGGGAGAAGGGCCGCTACCTGCTGGCCGCCTCGTTCGGCAACGTGCACGGCGTCTACAAGCCGGGCAACGTGGTGCTCCGTCCCGAGCTGCTCAAGGACCTCCAGTCGGGGGTCGCCGAAAAGTTCCAGAAGCCGGCGGGCAGCCGTCCGTTCGACTTCGTCTTCCACGGCGGGTCCGGCTCCACGGAGCAGGAGATCGCCACCGCGCTGGACAACGGCGTCGTGAAGATGAACCTGGACACCGACACCCAGTACGCCTTCACGCGCCCGGTGGCCGCGCACATGTTCACGAACTACGACGGCGTGCTGAAGGTGGACGGCGAGGTCGGCAACAAGAAGGTCTACGACCCGCGGAGCTGGGGCAAGGCCGCCGAGAAGGGCATGGCCGAGCGCGTGGAGACCGCCTGCGCCAACCTGCGCTCCACCGGTACCCGCATGAAGTGAGCCCGAGCGACCCCGCGCCGTCGCCGCGGGAGGGCTGCGGCCCGGGCCCGTCCCCTCGCCGGGGGCGGGCCCGGGCTTTTCGCTATCCATCCGTAACCCGTTGACCATTGTGTTCGCCCCTGTGCCGCACCGCAGACTGGGCCGGTGGACAGCACATCACTGCGGAAGAGCAAGGCCGCCGCCTGGGAATTCCTCCAGGGGCTCGGCAAGACGTTCATGCTGCCGGTCGCCCTGCTGGCGTTCTGCGGCATCATCCTCGGCATCGGCTCGTCGCTCTCCAGCGACGCCGTCACCGACAACCTGACCTTCCTCCAGGGCGAGGGCTTCCATCTGGTCTTCACCTGGATGGCCAACACGGGGCAGACGGCCTTCACGTTCCTGCCCGTGCTGTTCGCCATGGCCATTCCGCTCGGTCTGGCCCGCGAGGACAAGGGGGTCGCCGCGTTCTCCGGGTTCGTCGGGTACGTGGCGATGAACCTGGCGGTCAACTTCTTCCTGACCGCCAAGGGCGTCGACCTGGAGGACAAGGGGGCCATCGCGCACTACGGCATCGCCGACGTCCTGGGCATCCAGTCGATCGACACCGGGCTGCTGGGGGCCGTCGTGGTCGGCATCGTCGTCTCGGTGCTGCACCGCCGCTTCCGGACCCAGCGGATGCCGGACGCGCTGGCGTTCTTCGGCGGGCTGCGCTTCGTGCCGATCGTCTCGACGCTGGTGCTGAGCGTGGCCGGGCTGCTGGTGCCGCTGGTGTGGCCGACGTTCAACGGGTGGATCAGGGACCTGGGCGAGGCCATCGGGCACGCCGGGGTGTTCGGGCCGTTCTTCTTCGGCGCCGGTGAGGTGCTGCTGCGCCCGGTGGGGCTGCACCACATCCTGGTGGCGATGTTCCGCTTCACCGACGTGGGCGGCGCGGGCACGGTCTGCGGCGACCACGTCAGCGGCGCCCTCAACCTCTTCTACGCGCAACTGAACTGCGACGCCCCCGCGAACGGGGACGTCACCTCCGCCACCCACTTCCTCTCGCAGGGCAAGATGCCCGCCTACCTGGGCGGACTGCCCGGCGCGGCGCTCGCCATGTACCACTGTGCGCGGCGCGCCATGCGTCCGCAGATCAAGGCGTTGCTGGTCTCGGGTGTGGTGGCCTGCGTGGTCGGCGGGATCACCGAGCCGCTGGAGTTCCTGTTCCTGTTCATCGCGCCGTGGCTGTACCTCCTGCACGCCGTGCTGGTGGGGCTCGGCTTCCTGACGGCGGCCGTGCTGGGCGTCTTCATCGGCAACACCGACGGCAACGTCATCGACTGGTTCGTCTTCGGGGTGCTCCAGGGCACGACCACCCGGTGGTACCTGGTGCCGGTGATCGCCGCCGTGTGGTTCGCGGTGTACTACTTCCTCTTCCGCTGGGCGATCCGGCGCTTCGACCTCAAGACGCCGGGGCGGGAGGCCCCGGAGGACGGCGAGGGAGACGAGGGAGACGAGGGAGAAGAGGGACCGGACAAGCAGGAGGACGCGGGTGCGGTCGCGGACGTGCCGGAAGGGGCGCGTACGGGGAAGGCGGCGCCGAAGCTGGTCGCGGGCCGGTACGACCCCGTCGCGCTGCTGGACGCGATCGGCGGACCGGACAACATACGCACCCTGGACAACTGCATCACCCGGCTGCGGATGACCGTCGAGGACGCCGCACGCCTCGACGAGGCGCGGCTGAAGAAGCTCGGTGCCGTCGGCGTCGTCACCCTCGATCCGCACACCGTGCAGGTCGTCATCGGTCCGCAGGTGCAGTCCGTCAAGGACGCCATCGAGGGGCTCATTCCGGGTGGGAGGAGCGCGTGAGCGCCGGGTACGACTTCGACCGGGTGGTCGAGCGGCACGGCACCTGGTGCACCCAGTGGGACTACGTCCAGGACCGCTTCGGGGTGCCGGGGCTGCTGCCGTTCACCATCTCCGACATGGACTTCGAGACGGCCCCCGAGGTGCTGGAGGCGCTGCGCGGCCGGCTCGACCACGGGGTGCTGGGCTACTCGCGGTGGCGGCAGGCGGACTTTTTGTCCGCCGTCACCGACTGGTACGAACGACGCCACGAGACCGTCGTGGACCCCGACTGGGTGGTGTACGGGCCGTCGGTGATCTACCAGGTCTCGCAGTTGCTGCGGCTGTGGTCCCGGCCCGGCGACGGCGTCGTGGTGCACACGCCCTGCTACGACGCCTTCCCCAAGGTGCTGGCCGCGCACGGGCGGCAGTTGCGCGGCTGCCCCGTCGGGGACGCGGCCGCGCTGGAGCGGCTGCTGGCGCTGCCCGACACGCGGGTGCTGCTGCTGTGTTCCCCGCACAACCCCACGGGCCGGGTGTGGACGGAGGGGGAGCTGGCACACATGGCGCGGCTGTGCGCCCGCTACGACGTGGCCGTGATCAGCGACGAGATCCACGCGGACCTCGCCCATCCGCCGCACCGCCACCGGCCCTGGGCCCGCCACGGCACGGGGCGCTGGGCGGTGCTGAACTCCGCGTCCAAAGCGTTCAACATCCCCGCGCTCACCGGGAGCTACGGCATCGTGCGGGACGAGGCGTCTCGGGAGGGCTATCTGCGGGCGCTCAAGGAGGCGGACGGGCTCTCGTCACCGGCCGTGCTCTCCCTCGTCGGGCACATCGCCGCCTACCGCGAGGGCGAGCGGTGGCTCGCGGAGCTGCGGCGTTACGTGCACGGCAACCTGCGCATGGTCGCCGAGCGGCTGGCGGCCGCCTTCCCCGCCCTCGGCTGGGAGCCGCCCGAGGCCGGCTACCTGGCCTGGATCGACCTGCGCACGCTGAGCTCGGCGCCGTTCGACGACGAGGCGCTGCAACGGGAGCTGATCGAGACGGAGAAGGTCGCCGTCATGCCGGGGACGGCGTACGGTGCGCCCGGTTTCGTCCGGCTGAACGTCGGCTGCCCCCGTGCCAAGGCCGAGGCGGGCGTCGCCGCGTTGGTCGCGGCGCTGCGCCGGGTGTGCTGAGGGTCCGGCGGGGGCTGTGGGGCGGGAGGGTCCGCCCTGGGCCGTGGCCGGGTGGGGGACACTGGGGCCCATGGCCATTCACGAGAATCTGCTCGGGGGCCCGCCCCCGACCCACCTGCCCGACGATCCCGGGCCGCGCGAACTGCTCGCCGCCGGGACGGCGCCCGCCGAGGTCGCCGCGCAGTACCCCACGTCCTCGCTGGCGTGGGCGCAGCTGGCCGACGACGCGTTCGAGGCGGGCAACGTCGTCGAGTCGTACGCGTACGCCCGCACCGGCTACCACCGGGGTCTGGACGCGCTGCGCCGCAACGGCTGGAAGGGGCACGGCCCGGTGCCGTTCGAGCACGAGCCCAACCGCGGCTTCCTGCGGGCGCTGCACGCCCTGGCGCGGGCGGCGCAGTCGATCGGGGAGCAGGACGAGTACGAGCGGTGCAGCACGTTCCTGAAGGAGAGCTCGCCGACGGCGGCCTCCACCCTGGGCTGAGCTGCCGCGCGGTGCGGACGGCGGCGGTGACCTTGCCGCCGCCGTCGCCTTGCGCGCATGATGCGTGGTGGGCCCCGTGCGGCCCGAGGGGACCGGAGCTCCGACGTCTATCCGGAAGGGGCGGACCGCTACCCGGAAGCTCAGCGAGTGGAGACAGCGATGTCACACGAGTCCGATGCCCCGGTCCTGGATTTCGCGGGCACCACGCCGTACGAGGACTACGTCCAGGCGGACGTCCTCACCCACCTCCAGCACCCCCTCTCCGACGACCCGGGCGAGCTGGCGTTCCTCGTCACCACGCAGGTGATGGAGCTGTGGTTCACCGTCCTGGTGCACGAGTGGCAGACGGCGGCACAGCGGCTGCGCCAGGACGACCTGGAGGGCGCGCTGGCCGCCCTGAAACGCTCGACGTACGAGATGATCTCCCTCAACACCTCCTGGGAGCCGCTGGCCCACCTGACCCCCGCGGAGTTCAACTCCTACCGGTCCGCGCTCGGCGACGGCTCGGGCTTCCAGTCCGCGATGTACCGGAGGCTGGAGTTCCTGCTGGGGGAGAAGGCCGCGTCGATGCTGGTCCCGCACCGGGGCTCGCCGCGGGTCCACGCGGAGCTGGAGAAGGCGCTGCACGAGCCGAGCCTCTACGACGAGGCACTGGCCTTCCTCGCCCGGCAGGGGGAGGACGTGCCGGAGGCGGTCCTGCGGCGCGACGTCACCCGCAGGTACGAGCCGGACCCCGGCGTGGAGGCCGTCTGGGTACGCGTCTACCGGGAGGGCGCCGGAGGGCCGGCGCACCGGCTCGGTGAGGCGTTGACCGAGGTGGCGGAGCTGGTGTGGCGCTGGCGCAACGACCACCTGGTCGCCACCCGGCGGGCCATGGGAGCCAAGACGGGCACCGGCGGTTCCTCCGGGGTCGCCTGGCTGGAGAAGCGGGCCGCCAAGCAGGTCTTCCCGGAGCTGTGGACGGCGCGCAGCCATGTCTGAGCGGGCAGCCGTATCCGGGGCCCCGGCCGACCCCGGGGCTTCGGCTGCGTGGGGAGTCGCAGCCGTGTCGTCGGACACCCGCCTCCGCGACGAGGCGCGGGCCCACGACGGGGCCGACGCCCTCGCGTCGCTCCGCGAGCTGTTCGTCCTCGACGACGACACCGTCTACCTGGACGGGAACTCCCTGGGCGCGCTGCCCGCCGGTGTGCCCGACCGGCTCTCGGACGTGGTCCGGCGGGAATGGGGCCGGCTGCGGATCCGGTCGTGGACCGAGTCGGGCTGGTGGGGGATGCCCGAGCGGGTGGGGGAGCTGATCGCCCCGCTGCTCGGTGCCGGGCCCGGGCAGGTGGTGGTCGGCGACTCGACCAGCGTGAACGTGCTGAAGGCGCTGGTCGGCGCGGTGCGGCTGGCCCGTCGCGACGCCCCCGGGCGGAACGAACTGCTGGTCGACGCGGCGACCTTCCCCACCGACGGCTACATCGCCGCGTCCGCCGCGCGGCTGACCGACTGCACCGTGCGCGCCGTGGCACCCGCGGACGTCCCCGCGGCGCTGGGCCCGCGCACCGCGGCCGTGCTGCTCAACCACGTCGACTACCGCACCGGGATGCTGCACGACCTTCCCGCGCTGACGGCCGCCGTCCGCGACGCCGGTGCCGTCGGCGTCTGGGACCTGTGCCACAGCGCCGGTGCCCTGCCGGTGGACCTGGACCGGCACGGGGTGGACCTGGCGGTCGGCTGCACCTACAAGTTCCTCAACGGCGGGCCCGGCTCCCCCGCGTTCCTGTACGTGCGCGCCGCGCTCCAGGAGCGGTTCGAGACCCCGCTGCCCGGCTGGAACTCGCACGCCGACCCGTTCGCCATGGCCGCCGCGTACGAGCCGGCGGCCGGTGCGACGCGCGGTCGGGTGGGAACGCCGGAGATCCTGTCGATGGCCGCACTGGAGGAGGCGCTCCGCGTCTGGGACGGGGTGCGGATCGAGGACGTACGGGCGAAGTCGCTGGCGCTCACGGACTTCTTCCTGCGCTGCGTCGAGGCGTACTCGGGGCGGCGGGACGGAGGAGGTGCGGTGTCCGTGCGGCCGCTGACGCCCGCCGAGCACGCGCGGCGCGGCAGCCAGGTCGCGCTGGTGTGCGAGCCCGAGGAGCGGGCCGGGCAGGTGATGGGCCGGCTGATCGAGCGCGGCGTCGTCGCCGACTTCCGCCGTCCCGGGGTGCTGCGGTTCGGGTTCACCCCGCTCTACACGTCGTTCCAGGACGTCGAGCGGGCCGCCCGCGTCCTGGAAGACATCCTCGCGGAGCCGCGGTGAGCACGGACGAGCGCGAGAGCAAGGCCCTGCTGGCCGCCGCACCGGTCGATCCCGAACGCCAGGAGCGGTACGGGGACGATCCCGCGCAGGTCGTCGATCTGTACGGGCAGGGCTCCTCCGGCGGCCGGGTCGTGCTGCTGCACGGCGGGTTCTGGCGCCAGCAGTGGGACCGCCGCCATCTGTCGCCGTTCGCGGCCGCGCTGGCCGGCCAGGGACTGTCGGTGGCGCTGGTCGAGTACCGCAGGGTCGGCGGGGGCGGCGGCTGGCCCGCCACCGTCCAGGACATCGACGCGGCCCTCGACCACCTGGGCGCCCCCGTCAGCGTGCTGTTCGGCCACTCCGCGGGCGGGCACCTGGCCCTGTGGGCGGCGGCCAGGCGGGAGCGGGTGGCGGGCCGGGTCGTCGTGGTCTCGCCGGTGGCCGACCTGGCGCGGGCCCGCGAACTGCGGCTCGGAGACGGCGCGGTCGCCGCCTTCCTCGGCGGCGAGGAGCAGGCCGGGCAGGCCCTGGCCGAGGCGGACCCGATGCGGCTGATGCCCCGCGTCCCCGTCGAGATCCTGCACGGCACCGCCGACACCCAGGTGCCCTACGACCTGTCCCGGCGGTACGCGAACGACTGGGGCGGGCGACTCCACCTGATGCCCGGCGTCGGGCACTACGCCCCTGTCACCCCGGGCACCCCGGCGTTCGACGTGGTGGTGCGGTCCCTGCGCTGACGCGACGCCGGGTACGCCGGGCCCGGGCGTTGCCGGGTACGCGTCCGGCCCCGCCGGTGGGTGGCGAGGCCGGAGGTGCGTGCGGCGCGGTTGTGGGGCGCCGCGGGCGGGTGACCGCGGGTCAGTCGAGTTCGAGCTCGCCGATCTTGGCGCCGGTGTCGAAGTTCTTGACGTTGTTGTCCGAGACGTTCGTGTACTTGAACTGCTTGACGACGTTGGTGTCGTTGTCGCTCTTGTTCTCGTACTTGCTCATCACGTGGTCGCTGAAGTCGTAGGCGGCCGAGGTCCAGTTGTTGTCACCGGCCAGGGCGGTACCCGCCGAGCCGAGGACGGCGGCGGTCGCCAGGACAGCGGCGGCGGCTGCGGTGCGGATGCGCATGAGAGCTCCTTGCGGTCGGGTCGCGCGGTGGCGCGCGGGGTTGTGCGCTGTGCGCCGAGAGCTGTTCCCCGCGCCGTGGCGGAACGATCATCATTAATCCGCACGCGCCGCTGATGTACGCCGCACGGGCGCTTCCCGTCGAGGCGGGCCGTAGGCTTCCGCGGGGGCCCATGTGAACCGCGCGGGCGCTGTGGGTGTCTCCTCCGGTATGAAGGAGCAGTCGACCGGAACGGTCTCGGCCGGTGTCACCCTCGGCCTCTTCGCGGCGTGGGCCCTGCACGACGCGGAGGAGACGGCCATGATGCCGTACTGGACCCGCACCCGGGTCCCCGAGCTGCGCAAATCGGCACCGTGGGTGCCGGAGGCGGTGTGGACGCGGCTGGAGGCGACGGACGGCCGGCAGTTCGCGGCGGCCGTCGGCGTGATGGCCGTCCTCGTGGGGGCGGCCGCTGCGGAGGGACACCGTACGGGCGGCCGGAGCGCCACCTACCAGGCGGCGCTGGGCGCCTTCGGCGCGCACGGCGTCCTGCACCTCGCGCAGGCCGCCGCCACCCGCAGCCTCACCCCGGGGGCGCTGACCTCACCGCTGGTGGTCCTGCCCTTCGCGGTCCGGGCCCGCGCGATCCTGCGTGAGCAGGGGGTCCTCCGGCCGGCGAGGCCGCGCGACGTCGCTGCCTCGGCCGTCGGCGCTCTCGGGGCGCTGGCCGTCTCCCACGGGGTCGCCCGGCTGCTGGTGCGACGGCGCTGACGACAGCGGGGGCACCCGGGAGCGGGAGCGCAGCCGGTCGCTCAGGGCGCAGGCGGCGACCGCCACGGCGAGGAACGTTGTCGCGCCCGCCGGCGCCGTCGTCGCGTGTTGGCCGCCGTAGCCGCCGCCCATCAGCCGCGCCGCCGCGTATCCGGTGACCGCACCGCTCAGCACGGCGCAGCCCGGCACCGCGAGCAGGCGGCCGGAACCCGCCCCGCCGTCGGACACGGTGTCGCGGGTGTCGCGCAGCGCGAGGCGGGCCGCCATCGAACCGAGGACGAGCCCCGTGGCGGTCGTCGGGCTCGGGCTCCCGGTTCGCCGGGGAGTCCGGGCCAGGGACGAGGGAGAGTGCGGCGGATAGGACGACGGCGCCGTCCACAAGGCTGTGCACGGCGCCGTACGGTATGCCCTCGGGCCACGGGTGCGGTGGGGTACCGCGGCCACGAGGCCCGGCGGGCGGTGGGGAGTGGAGGTGCGGGTGGGGTCAGAGGAAGGAGTTGACCTGGATCGTCTCGTCGCGGCCGGGGCCGACGCCGATGGCGGAGATCGGGGCGCCGGACATCTCCTCCAGGGCCCGCACGTAGGCCTGCGCGTTCTTCGGGAGGTCGGCGAACGTCTTGGCCTTGGTGATGTCCTCGCTCCAGCCGGGCAGGTACTCGTACACCGGCTCGGCGTGGTGGAAGTCGCTCTGGTTGTAGGGCAGTTCGGTGGTGCGCTCGCCGTCGATCTCGTAGGCGACGCAGACGGGGATCTGCTCCCAGCCGGTGAGCACGTCGAGCTTGGTGAGGAAGAAGTCGGTCAGGCCGTTGACGCGGGTCGCGTAGCGGGCGATGACCGCGTCGAACCAGCCGCAGCGCCGGTTGCGGCCCGTGGTGACGCCGAACTCGCCCCCGATGGTGCGCAGCGCCTCGCCGTCGTCGTCGAACAGCTCGGTGGGGAAGGGGCCGGCGCCGACGCGGGTGGTGTACGCCTTGAGGATGCCGATGACCCGGTTGATCTTCGTCGGGCCGACCCCCGCCCCGGTGCAGGCGCCGCCCGCCGTCGGGTTGGAGGAGGTCACGAACGGGTACGTGCCGTGATCCACGTCCAGCAGGGTTCCCTGCCCGCCCTCGAAGAGGACGACCTTGCCCTCGTCGATGGCGTCGTTGAGGACCAGCGTGGTGTCGGCGACGAAGCCCTTGAGCTGCTCCGCGTAGCCCAGCAGCTCCTCGACGACCTGCTGTGCGGAGATCGCGCGGCGGTTGTAGAGCTTGGCCAGCACCTGGTTCTTGAAGTCGAGCGCGGCCTCGACCTTCTGCAGCAGGATCGACTCGTCGAAGAGGTCCTGGACCCGGATCCCGACGCGGTTGATCTTGTCGGCGTAGCTCGGGCCGATGCCGCGCCCGGTGGTGCCGATGCGCCGCTTGCCCAGGAACCGCTCCGTGGTCTTGTCGAGCGTCGCGTGGTACGGCGTGATCAGGTGCGCGTTACCGCTGACCAGCAGCTTGGAGGTGTCGACGCCGCGCTCCTGCAGTCCGCTCAGCTCGGAGAGCAGGACCGAGGGGTCGACGACGACGCCGTTTCCGATGACCGGGGTGCAGCCGGGGGACAGGATCCCGGAAGGGAGCAGATGCAGCGCGTACTTCTGGTCGCCGACGACGACCGTGTGGCCGGCGTTGTTGCCGCCCTGGTAGCGCACCACGTAGTCCACGGAGCCGCCGAGCAGGTCGGTGGCCTTTCCCTTGCCTTCGTCACCCCACTGAGCACCGAGCAGCACAAGTGCGGGCACAGGCGTACACCCCTTTCGGGTGGGGCATGTCCCACGTGCGTGGCGAGTATCGCCATCGCGAGAGCCGCAGGTCGGTACCCCGGATGGAGGAAGCCCCTGGCGCAACAGCGACAGGGGCTCTTGCACCGAGAGATTACCGAACAATTCTCCCGGGTGACGAACAGGGGAGTGCCTCGCTCGGACGGACGTGCGAGACAGTACCGCTCCCGCACCGGCTCAGCACGCGTCGGATTCACGAGGAAGGACCGTGGTGTCGGCTCCAGATCCCGCGAGGCCCTCGACGCAGCCCACTGCGGAGCCGGAGCCGCAACGCAAGCCCCCGGTGCCGCCGCTGCTGGTGGTCGTCGACCCGGTCGCCCGCGCCACGGACGGCGAGTCGGTCCGCATCACCCGTGACGTGCTGCGCGCCGGGAGCCGGGGCGCGAAGCTGTGCCTCCCCGACGACCCCGAGGAGGCCGCGCGGGCTCTCGTGCGGCGCGGCAGCCGCCGGCCCGTGCTGGTCGGCAACGACCACGCCCTGCTGCACGCCGTCCGGCTCCTGCACGAGGAGCGGGCGCTGGCGGGGACGGCGCTGTCCGTGGTGCCCGTCGGCAACGGCCCCTCGGTGGCTCTCGCCCGCAGTCTCGGCCTGCCGCTGGACGCCGTCTCGGCGGCCCGGACGGTACTGCGCGGTACCCCGCGCGCCATGGACGTGCTGGTGGACGACGCGGGCGACGTCGTTCTCGGCGGCCTGCGCATCGAAGGCGCCCCGGCATCTTCGGACGGAGGTGGCCCGGCGCCTTCGGGTGAGGGCGCGAGCCGGAGGGTACCTCCGCAGGCCCGGAGATTCGTGCCCGCGGCGCAGCAGGAACAGGCGGAACCGCTGGACCGGCCCGCGGAGCCACCTTCCCTGGAGGCGGTGCCCGCGCAGGGCGCTCACCCGGGAGAGCCGGTTGCCGGGGAAGCCGGGGAAGCGAGCGGGGAGGAGCGGGGGGTCGGGGCGCCCGCCTGGGCGCGGCTGCGCCGGTCCCTGGAGCGGCCGATGCGGTCGGCGGTCCGCTCGATGCGCTCGCTCCATGCCCTCCGCTCGGTCCACGCCCTCCGCCCGGCAGGCCGGGCGGACCCGGCGGGCCCGGGTGACGGCGCCGGGAGGGGCCCGGTTCCTGCGGTCCCGCTCTCAGGGCCCGCCGCCCCCTCCCGGCTGCGGGTCGAGGCCGACGGTACGGAGCTGGTCGGTCCGGGCCGCCCGGTGGCCGAGCTGTCGGTCCGTACGGCCGGGGACACCGGGCTGGCGGAGGTCGTCGTCCGGCCCGCCGATGGGGGCGCACCCGTGCGGGCGAGGGCGCGTACGGTCACGGTCACCGCGCCCGCGGGCCGGACCTTCCGTTACCGGCCGGACGCGCAGGCCCCTCTCGCCCCGGTGCGGGCCCGGACCTGGACGGTGCACCCGGGCGGCTGGCACCTGGTGCTCCCCTCCACGGGCTGAGGCCGCCGGTCCGGGCGAGCGCGGCGCAGGGGCTCCGCGGGGTGTGTGTCAGCCCTCGCGGTCGTGCCAGCGCTTCAGCATGGCTTCCAGCTCCTGCTGCATGAAGCGCAGGAAGTCCGCGCTCTCCCGGATGCGGAGGCCCCCGGGTGTGTCGTCGCCGAGGGTGTCGGCACCGGCGTTGAGGGTGTGCTGCCAGCGGCTGAGGAGGTTGTCGCGGTTGAGCAGGGTGGTGTACCAGATGTCCTGGTGCAGCAGGTAGCGCTCGCGACGGGAGCCGGGGTCGCGCTGGCGGCTGACCATGCCGACCTGTGAGAGGTAGCGGACGGCACCGGAGATGGCGGCGGGGCTGGCCTGGAGGCGGCGGCCCAGCTCCGCGGAGGTGAGGGCGCCGTCCGTGGAGGCGAGCAGGCAGGCGAACGTGCGGGCTGCCATGCGCTGCATGCCCGCCTCGGCGAGGTCGGCGGCGAACCGTTCCACGAAGGGGGACACCTGTTCGCTGTAGTGCTGGAGCTCCGCTCCGGGGCTCTCGCCCCCCTCGGCCTGCTCATCCCCCTCGGTCCGCTCGGCCCCTTCGGTCCGCTCGCCCTGCTCGCTCACCTCGTCGGTCCTCTCCTCGTCGGCCACGTCGGACGGCTTCTTCCTGCTCAGCGCCCCTCTCGGAGACTCTAACGCTTCCTTAACTTCACAATTTTGTGAAGCTAGCGTAGTTTCCCAAACATGAAAGCCGCCAGTACCGCGACCGTCCCTGCCCCGTCGCCCCGCACCACGGCGATCTCCGTGTCCGGGCTCGTCAAGACCTTCGGCAGCACCCGCGCCCTCGACAGGCTGGATCTGGAGGTCGCGACCGGCGAGGTGCACGGTTTCCTCGGTCCCAACGGGGCGGGGAAGTCGACCACGCTGCGCATCCTGCTGGGCCTGCTCCGCGCCGACACCGGCTCCGCCCGCCTGCTGGGCGCCGACCCGTGGGACGACGCCGTCGCCCTGCACCGGCGCCTGGCCTACGTACCCGGCGACGTGGAGCTGTGGCCGAACCTGACCGGTGGCGAGGCCATCGACCTGCTGGCCCGGCTGCGGGGCGGCATCGACCCGGCAAAACGTGCCGAGCTGATCGAACGCTTCGACCTGGACCCGACCAAGAAGGGCCGCACCTACTCCAAGGGCAACCGGCAGAAGGTCGCCATCGTCGCCGCGCTCGCCTCCGACGCGGAGCTGCTCCTGCTGGACGAGCCGACCGCTGGCCTCGACCCGCTGATGGAGGTCGTCTTCCAGGACGTCGTCCTCCAGGCCAAGGCCCAGGGCCGCACCGTCCTGCTCTCCAGCCACATCCTGTCCCAGGTGGAGAAGCTGTGCGACCGGGTGAGCATCATCCGGCGCGGCACGATCGTGCAGACGGGGACGCTCGACGAGATGCGGCATCTGACCCGTACGACCGTCGAGGCCGAGCTCGACCTCTCCGGGGCGACGGCCGGCCGGGGCACGGCTCCCCGGGACGCGGCCGGGCGGGATCCGCGGGTGGCGGGCCTCGCCGAGCTGCCCGGCGTCCACGGGCTGCGCACGGAGGGCGACCGGGTGCACTTCGCCGTGGACGGCGCCCATCTGGACGCCGCCGTACGCCACCTCAGCGGCATCGGCATCCGCAGCCTCGTCAGCCACCCGCCGACCCTGGAGGAACTGATGCTGCGCCACTACGGCGACGAACTGGCGGGCACCGGCAGGGTGTCCGCAACCGGAACCCCGGACGCCGCCGCAACGGACGGGGCCTCGCACGGATCGGACGGCGCCCCGCGATGAGTACCGCCACCACCGCCTCCGTGCCCGGCGCCCGACCCGGCTCCGGGACCCGCCCCGGCCGCCGCCTCCGCCCCGGGGGCGCGGGTAACGGCGGTACCGCGCTGGCCGGCACCGGCACCCTCTGGCGCTTCGCGCTGCGCCGCGACCGGCTGCGGCTCCCCGGCTGGGTGCTGGCGGTCCTCCTCGTCTCGCTCTCGGGCGTGCAGAAGTCCGCCCAGCTCGCGCCGGACGACCCGGCCGCCTCGGCCGACATGGCCAGGACGCTGAGCGGGCCCGCCATGCTCGCCATGACGGGCCCCGAGCACCACCTCTCCCAGTTCACGCCCGCCTCCTTGCTCAGCATGCTGATGCTCGGTTACGGCGCCGTCCTGACCGGCCTGATGAGCGTGCTCACCGTCGTGCGGCACACCCGCGCCGACGAGGAGACCGGCATCGCCGAACTGCTCCGCTCCGGCGTCGTGGGGCGGCACGCCACGCTCAGCGCCGCCCTCGCCACGGCGGGCGTCGCCGACCTGGCGCTCGGCGTGCTGTTCGCCGCCGCGCTGCCCGCCACCGGGCTGGAGGGCGTCACCGCCGGCGGCGCGCTGCTCTACGGTGCCGCACACACCGTCGTCGGCCTGGTCTTCGCCGGGGTCGGCGCGGTCGCCGTCCAGCTGCCCGCGCACGGCAGGGCCGCCTCCGGCGCGGCGCTGGCCGCCGTCGGCGCCGCGTACGCGCTGCGCGCCGCGGGTGACGTCGGCACCGAGGCGCTGGCGTGGCTCTCCCCCGTCGGCTGGGTCCAGCGCACCTACCCGTTCGTCGACGACCGCTGGTGGCCGCTGCTGCCCGCGCTCGCGCTGGCGCTGTCCGCGACGGCCGCCGGTTACCTGCTCAGCACCCGCCGCGACGTGGGCGCCGGTCTCCTGCCGCCCCGGCCGGGTGCCGCCACCGCCTCCGCCGGGCTGCTGCGTCCGCTCGGCTTCGCCCTGCGGCTGCACCGCGGACTGCTCACCGGGTTCTGCGCCGCCTCGGTGCTGCTCGGCGCCATGTACGGCTCCCTGCTCGGCGACGTGGACGACATGCTGGCGGACCTGGACGACATCCGGGAGGCCGTCGCCCGGGCCGGCGGCTCCCTCGTCGAGTCGTTCGCCTCCACGATCCTGCTGGTGGTCGCCGTCGTCGCCGCGCTGCACGTGGTGATGGCCGCGCTGCGGCCCCGCTCCGAGGAGACGGCCGGCCGTGTCGAACCCCTGCTGTCGACCGGCCTGTCCCGCACCCGCTGGCTCGGCTCTCACCTGACCGTCGCCCTCGGCGGGGGCACCCTCGTGCTGCTGGCCGGCTCACTCGGCCTGGGGCTGGCCGGGGCCGCGTCCACCGGCGACGGTGCCCTCGTGGGGCGGCTGCTGGGTGCCGGACTCGCCTATGCCCCGGCCCTGTGGGTCACCGGCGGGGTGGCGGCGCTGCTGATCGGCTGGGCGCCGCGGGCCGCCGCGCTGGCCTGGGCCGTCCCGGCCTACGGCTTCGTCGTAGGCTACCTCGGCAAGCTCCTCGATCTGCCCGGCCGGCTGAACGACCTCTCCCCCTTCGGCCACGTCCCCGCCCTCCCCTCCGCGGACCTGCGCTGGACGCCGCTGGTCGTCCTCACCCTGGTCGCCGCCGCGCTGGTCGCCTGCGGTCTGGCCGGGTTCCGCCGCCGAGACCTGGAGACGAAGTAGCCCCGGCCGCCGTGCAGCCCACGGGGCGGCCTCCTGGCGAGGGTCGGCGCCCGGAGGTCACTCGGCGCGCTGGTACCGCAGCGTCGCGCCGTTCGGGAACTCGCGGAGCAGGGCGCCTTTCTCGGCCCGCAACGTCGAGGAGGCGCCTGCCGCGCAGGTCCCCCGGGAGGCCGAGCGGTCGACCTCGGGAGGCGCGACGCGGGCCGGTTCGGTGTCGTCGCCCGTGAAGAAGACGTCCACCGTGGCCTCGCAGTGTTCGGGACCGTCGGACACCATGCGCAGTCCCTGGCCTACGGCGTCGTCGGCCCCGACGGCCAACGTCTGACTGCCGCCGCCGGCCAGCTGCCGGCGCCACGTGCCGACCAGCGCGTCGGGCAGCCGCTCGGGAGTGGCGACCTTGTGCAGCGTCGCCGTGCGTCCGGCGGCCCGCCACTGCAGGGAGCCGTCCGGCCCGGCCGTCAGCCTGTGCACGCCGATCGCCGCACAGCGCCCCCGCGGCACGCTCTTGACGACCTTGGTGTCCAACCGCATGCCGTCCCGGGCGCCGGAGGACCCGCCGTCCTGCGCGGCCCCGCCCTGCGACGGTGCCGTGGTGAGCTTCGCGTCGCTCTTGCACTCGTAGTCCTGACCGAGGCTGACGCTGGTGGCCACGATCTCGCCCTCCTTGCCGGGCGTGATGACGAAGCGGCGGCGCTGCCCGTCGGGCGTCCCGTCCCGCTCGACGGCGCCCACCCAGGTGCCCAGGTAGGCGTCGGGCACGTCGGACTGCGCCTCGCCGCCTCCGCCGCCCCCGCCGCCCTGGTCCCCGCCTCCGTCGCCGACGAGCTGGCCGAGGCCGCCTTCCACCGCCGCGACCCCCGTACCGACGAGGACGACGGCGGCCACGACCGCCGTCACCGTACGAAGGACCCGCCGCTTCGGCCCCCGCCGCCTCCCGCGGGGCAGCGTCGAGGCGGGTGCGGCGGACTCCGCGTCCCCGTCCTGGTGTTCCGGCCCGGGAGCTGCCGCGGAGCCGATGCCGTCGACAGCGCCGAGGCCCGTCCCGGATGCGGCCCTGCCCGTACCGGCGGACCCGGTCCCGGTCGCGGTCCCGGCTGCGGTGCCCCTCGCGGTAGTTGCCCCGGCCGCATCGCTGAGGTCCCTCCCGGGGGTGCCCTCCCGGTCGGTGCCGGCTCCCGGCGGCGGAGCGGCCCCGCCCCGGGCCGCGTCGCCCGGCGGTGTGACGGCGTCGCCCGCGTCGAGGGTGCCCGGCGCCGGGGTGGCCGCGCCAGGGCCGGGGGCGCCCGGTGCGGACGGGTAGCCGAACGCGCCGGGTGAGGGCGCGGCGTCGAACGCGTTGGCACCGGCCACCGGCGAGGGCGCGCCGTGGGACGGCATCGATTCCGGCAGGGAGGACGAGAACGGAGTGGACGAGGGAGCCGGTGCGCGGGCCGAAGCCGACTCGTAGGGCGAGGGGGCGTAAGGAACACCGGCAGCGCCGTCGCGGTGCACACCCGAACCCGACGGCGGCGTTTCCGTGTCCAGCAGGCGCACGGCCTCTCGCCCGAGTTCGGCGAGCAGTCCGGCGGGGAGCCACGGCGGGGCCGAGGCGCCGACCGCCACCGGCTGCACCCGCGCCACGATCTCTTCCGGCGTCGGGCGGGCGGCGGGGTCCTTGGCCAGGCAGTCCGCGATCAGCTCCCGCATCCGCACGGCGTTCTCAGCGGCCCGGGCGTTCCCGGCGTTTCCGCCGTTCCCGCCGAGGCCCGCACCGACGCCGCCACCCGCGCCCGCGTGCCCGGCCCCGTCCGCGAGGCCCCGCAGATCCGGCTCCTCCGAGGCGATGCGGTACATGACGGCGTGCACTCCGCCCGCACCGCCGCCCGGACCGAACGGCGGGCGTCCGGTCGCCGCGTAGGCGAGGACCGCACCCATGCAGAACACGTCGCTGGCCGGGCTCAGCCTGCCGCCGGTGATCTGCTCGGGCGACATGAAGCTCGGTGACCCGACGACCATGCCGGTGCTGGTGAGGGTGGATTCGGGCACCTCGTCCAGGGCCCGCGCGATGCCGAAGTCGATGACGCGGGGGCCGTCGATGGTCAGCAGTACGTTCGACGGCTTCAGATCGCGGTGGACGATGCCCGCCCCGTGGATGTCGAGCAGGGCGGAGGCCAGCCCGTAGGCGAGGACGCGGACCGATCCGGGCGGCAGCGGCCCGTGCCCCCGCTGGATCGCGGACTGGGTGGGGCGTTCGGAGCCGTCCTTCAGCCCCTTGGAGACGACCTGGTCGAGCGAGGGCCCCGCGATGTAACCGGTCGCCACCCAGGGGGTCTCCGCCTCGGTGTCGGCGTCCAGTACCGGCGCGGTCCAGCGGGCGCCGACCCGCCGCGCGGCCCCCACCTCCATCCGGAACCGGGTCCGGAAGGCGGGCTCCGCCGCCAGCTCCGGCTTGACCAGCTTGACGGCCACCGTGCGGCCCCCGACGGACCGCCCCAGGTACACCCGGCCCATGCCGCCCGCACCCAGTCTTCTCAGCAGCCGGTAGCCGCCGACACCGACCGGGTCCTCCGGCAACAGGTCCGCCATACGCCGCCCGCCCCCCGTGGTTCATGGGTCGTCACTGGTTGGCCGTCTCCAGGTCACCCTCACCCACGAAGGTCACGGTCCGGCCGCCGACGGGCTTCGCTTCGGTGCTGGAGACGCCCACGCGACTGACCCTCTGCGCAGCCGCGTCACCGGACCCATGGGATCACACGAGGGTTTCGTCTTTGCGGGTGGACGGCCCCCCTGGCCGCCGGTGAGCCGCTCCGCGCCGCGCCCTGCGCCCGGACTCCGCCTCGCCGCCCGGCGGGAGGCCGACAGGACGCCGGCGCGGTGCGGCCCGGCGGTTCCGCCGCGTTCGGTGGTGCGGTGCCGTGGGTCTCTCGTTCAGGAGCGGACCGCCGCGAAGACGGCGTACGCCTCCGAGTCGGAGTGCTGGTACAGGCGGTGGAAGGCGTCCACGACGGCGGGCTCGTAGACGCCCAGCCGGGTGAGGATCTCGCGGGCGAAGGCGACGGGTTCGGTCGGCCCCGCGGTGATCAGGTCGCCGTCGGTGACGGCGTCGGCCTCGCGGTAGTGGGCGGCGCCCCGGTAGCCGTTCGCCGACCGGAGGAACTCCGGTGCCGCGCTGGTGTGTGCGCGTTCGTCCAGGAGCCCCTCGTCGGCGAGGCCGTGGACGGCACCGCAGATGGCGGCCACGGGCACGCCCTCGTGCAGGAACTCGCGGGCCGTGTACGCGAAGTCGGCCAGCGCGCCGTCGGCCCACCCGTCGGCGCCGGGGAGGATCAGCATGGAGCTGTCGGCGGGGCGGAGGGTCTCCAGGGTGAGGTCCGGCTGGAGGCGCAGGCCGCCTTTGGTCACCACGGGGGCGCCGGTGAGGGCGACGGTGGTCACGCCGCCGGGAAGGTGGGCGACGGCGTGACCGTACTCCCAGTCGGCGAGCGTGTCGTAGACGGCGAGGTGGACGGTCATGGCGGCCTCCCAGGGCAGCGCTCGGCGGGAAGAGCAGCGAATGAGAGCATCCTGTCGAAAAGCGGGCATACTGTCCCGCTCGCCGCACGGGACGGGCTGCTGATCCTTAACGTCGCGGGGAAGCCGCCTTAACCCGCGCCTTTCTACGTTCTTCCGCATGGATTCGTTCAGCCAGTTCCTCGGCCATCTCGCCCTCGACCTCGCGGCGGTGCTGGTCCTGACGTGCGCCGTCTACTTCCCCCGGCACCGCAGGCGGGACCTGCTGCCCGCCTACCTCGCCCTGAACGTGGCGCTGTTCTCCGTCGTCGCGGCGCTCGCCCGGGTCGGCGGCGACGGCGGGCTGGCGCTGGGCTTCGGGCTCTTCGGGGTGCTGTCGATGATCCGGCTGCGTTCGGAGTCCATCCAGAACGAGGAGGTGGCCTACTACTTCACCACCCTCGTCATCGGGCTGGTCGCAGGACTGCCGCATCTGCCGTTCGGTCTGGCGGCCGCACTGTGTCTGCTGCCGGTCGTCGTGCTGTACGCCGCCGACCATCCGCGCCTGTATGCCCGTACCCGGCGTGCCGTCGTCACCCTGGACGCGGCCGTCACCGACACCGAGGGCGTCCGGGCCCACGTCCGCGCCAGGCTGGGCGAACCGCTTGCCTGGAAGGTCACCGAGGTCGACTACGTACGCGATCTGACGGTGCTCGACGTCCGCTACCGCGAGGTTGCCGCGAGCCAAGGGCGGGCACGGGGACGAACGACGGCCCCCGCTCGTCACCGCGACGACGACCTCGGCGAGGCACCGGCGCCGCAGCCGGCACCGCGACCGGCACGGACGCCCGGAACGGCCCCGGCGTCCGGGACCGGCCCCCACGCCGCCGCCCCCGCGCCGAGCGTCGCCGGCGACAGCGACACCCGTACGACGTCCACGTCCGCGTAGGCGCCAGGCCGACGTTCACGTCACGCACGCCTGCCACTGCCGCTCACCCGAGGGAGACCGCCTGATGCCTGCGCTCACCACCTCCGCCGCGACCGCCCCCGCAGGACCCCCGGCGAGCGGGGGCCGCACCCGGGTCGCGCCCGGCGTCCGCGCGCTGGCCCGCGCCGCACTGGCCGCCCGCCCCATCGGCCTGGACGCCGTCATGGAGCGCGCCTCGCTGCTGGACCGCTACGACCGCTGCTACCTCGTCCCCGCCTCGACGTTCGTGGACATCGCGGCACTGCTCACCGACCAGCGCCGCGCCGAGCCCTTCCGCGCCCTGTCCATCGGGGGCCGCCGCTGGTTCGGCTACCACTCCGTCTACTACGACACCCCCGGCCTGCGCGCCTACCACGACCACCGGCAGGGCCGCCGTCGGCGCTGCAAGATCCGTGAGCGGCTCTACCAGGACACCGGTGAGCGCCAGTTCGAGATCAAGGTGAAGGGCGGCCGCGGCCAGACCCTCAAGTTCCGCCGCCGCCTCGACGAGCGCGCCCACGCGCTGGAGGACGCCTCCCGCGCCTTCCTGGCCGGAACCCTCGAGGACACCTACGGCAGCGACTTCGCGGTCCCCCAGGACCTGACGCCCAGCCTCGTCACCGACTACACCCGGGCCACGTTCGTCGCAGACGGCCGGCGCATCACCGCCGACGCCGGGATGGTCTGCCGCGACGCCGACGGCAACGAGGTGCACGGCGCCCGCGATCTGGTCCTCGTCGAGACCAAGTCCTGCGGCCACCTCACCGAGGCCGACCTCCTCCTCCACGAAAGCGGCTACCGGGCCGCGGAGTTCACCAAGTACGCCTCCCTCGCCGCCCTCGACCCCGCCCTCCCCGGCAACCGCTGGCTCCGCGCGCTGAGGGAGACGTTCCCGTCGGAGACCTTCCCCGGCACCCCGCAGCACGGGACCGCCCCGGCGGCGTGAGTCCCCGCTCTCAGGCGGGCAGCGGGCGTTCGTGGACGACGTGTTTCATCACCAGGGTGGAGCTGAGGCGCTGGACGCCGGGGAGGGTGGCGAGGTTCTCGTCGTAGAGGCGCTGGAAGGCGGCGAGGTCGGCGGTGACGACGCGGAGCAGGTAGTCCGGGTCGCCGAACAGGCGCTGGGCCTGGACGACCTGCGGGAGGTCGGCCAGCGCCTGTTCGAAGCCGGCGATGGTGGTGCGGTCCTCCTGGCGCATGGTGACGAAGACGAGGGCGTCGAAGGTGAGGCCGACGGCCGCCGCGTCGACGACCGCGCGGTAGCCGCGGATGGCACCGGTGCGCTCCAGCTCGCGGAGGCGCCGGTGGCAGGGGGAGAGGCTGAGCCCCACGCGTGCTGCCAGCTCGGTGACGGTCAGGCGGCCGTCCGCCTGGAGCTCCGCAAGAATCTGCCGGTCCATGTCGTCCATGGGGGAGATTCTCCCACCCGTGACGGCCTGATGGGCCATATGAGGGAACACCTTTGGGGTGTTTCTCCGTATTCTTTCTCCTCGATCCCGCGTGAGAGGAAGAACCGACCCCCATGGCTACCAGCTCCATAGCCGCCTTCGCCGCCGTCTCCCTGCTCCTCGTCCTGGTGCCCGGCGCCGACTGGGCGTTCGCGATCACCTCCGGGCTGCGGGACCGGTCCGTCGTTCCGGCGGTCGGCGGGCTGATGCTCGGATACGTGGGGCTGACGGCCGTCGTCGTCGCCGGGGTGGCCGCCGTGGTGGCGCGGACCCCCGGCGTGCTGACCGGCCTGACCCTGCTGGGCGCCGCCTACCTGGTCCGGCTCGGGGTCACGACGCTGGCCGGCGCCAAGGACTCCGGGCCCCCGGCCGCCGAGGGCGCCGACGGGGGAGCCGGTGCCGCCTTCGGCGCCCGGTCCAGGCTGCTCAAGGGCGCCGGTGTCAGCGGGCTGAACCCCAAGGCGCTGCTGCTGTACGTGGCGCTGCTGCCCCAGTTCGCCGACCAGCACGGGAGCTGGCCGCTCGCGTGGCAGATCGGGCTGCTGGGGCTGCTGCACATGTCCACGGCCGGGGCCGTCTACCTGGGTGTCGGCTCGCTCGCCCGTACGGTGCTGCGGGCCCGGCCCACCGCGGCGCGGGTCGTCACCCGGCTCTCCGGGGTCGCGATGATCGTGCTCGGCGGGATGCTGTTGGTGGAGCAGGTCCCGCACTGAGGGGGAGTGCGCGTCCCTGGTGCGGAGCCCACGTCCCGGGCTCGGGCCCCCGGGCCGGTTCACGGGTTCACTGGCGGGGCGCCGCGCCGAAGCGGCAGGTGACCGAGGCGCCGCCGTGCTCTTGTGAGGCGCCGAGCAGCATGCCGCCGCCCGACTCCTCCGCCGCCGTACGGGCGATGTCCAGGCCGAGGCCCGTGGACCCGGCTCCGCTCGCGCCCCGCGCTCCCACGTCAGCGGTGCCGTCGGCGCCGTCGGTGAAGCCGGGGCCGTCGTCCTCGACGGTCAGCACGGCGAAGGGGCGCGCGTCCCCGTCCGGCGCCGCCTCTGCGGCGGCCGTGACAGTGAGCCACAGTCCCGTTCCCTCGGGGGTGTGGTCCAGGACGTTGCCGATGAGCGTGTCCAGCACGGCGGACAGGTCGTCGGCGCAGACCGCCACCGGGGCCGATCGGGGCGTGGAGACGGTGAGCACCCGTCCCTGGTCCTCGGCGAGAGGTGTCCAGAACGCCGCCCGCTCCCGCACCAGTTCGGCCAGGTCGCACCGCCGGCTGCCGGGGGCGGTGCCCGCGCGGCGCGCGGTACGGATGACGCTGTCGACGCTGCGTTCCAGCGCGGCGACCGAATCGCCGATCCTGGCCGCCTCGTCCGCGTCGCGCAGCCCCTCCGCGTCCAGCCGCAGCGCGGCGACGGGGGTGCGCAGCCGGTGCGCGAGGTCGGCGCCGCGTTCGCGTTCGGCGGTGACGAGCCCGTCGATGCGCTCCCCCAGCTCGTTGAGGTGACCGGCGAGCCGGCGCAGTTCGGGCGGGCCCAGGGGGTCGGCGCGGGCGGTCAGTTCGCCGGCGGCGAGCCGGTCGGAGACGGCGGCGAGCCTACGGGTGGCCCGCACGATGCGTGCGGCGAGCCGGTCGGCGAAGGCGAGGCCGAGCAGCATCAGCGCGACGCCGAGTCCCAGGACGGCCAGCCAGGACGGCAGGACGCCCGCGTGCAGTTGGTCGTCGCCGACGGCGACCTGGACGACGGAAGCGGGGTGGCCGCCCGAGCCGCCGGCCGTCCCGGTACCGGCCTGGGTGCCGAGGACCGGGACCATCACCACGCGGCCGCCCCGCGAGTGGCCGGGCGCGTAGGTGAAGGCCCGGCCGCGGCGGGCGAGAGCGAGCGCGTCGTCGCTCACCTCGCCCACCCGTGGCCCGAGCACCGTGTCGTCGGCGAGCACGACGGAGGTGCGCGGCTGGCCCTTGCCGTTGAGCCCGTCGAGCACCCCGGTGACCACGTCGCGGCCGCTGCCGCCGCCCCTGCCCAGCGAACCGCCGACCACGGCCGCCACGGACTGCGCCCGTTCCGTCGCGTCGGTCATGGCCCGGTCCTCGGCGTGGCTGCGCACCAGCAGCGCGAGCGGGACGAGCAGGACGACGAGGACGACGGCGGTCGTGGTGCCGATGAGGACGAGGAGCTGCCGCCGCATCAGCCACGGCCCCCGTTACCGGGGCCGGCACCGTCCTCGGCCGCGGTGGACCCGGGCGCGGCCAGCTTCACGCCCACGGTCCGTACGGTGTGCAGATAGCGCGGCTGCTGCGCGGTCTCGCCCAGTTTCCGGCGCAGCCAGGACAGGTGGACGTCCACCGTCTTGTCGGCCCCGCCCAGCGGTTGCTGCCAGACCTCCGCCAACAGCTCGCGGCGCGAGACGACCTGGCCCTGGCGCCGCGCCAGGTAGCAGAGCAGGTCGAACTCGCGCGGGGTCAGCTCCAGGGCCTCGCCGTCCAGGGTGACCTCGCGGGAGGAGGGCGCGAGAAGGAGCCCGCCGACCCGTACGGGCGGCTCCGGCTCGTCGGGCCCGCCGCTGCCCAGCCGGCGGAGCACGGCCTTGATGCGGGCTTCGAGTTGGCCGGATCCGAACGGTTTGACGAGGTAGTCGTCGGCACCGTCCTCCAGCGCGGCGACGATCTCGGGCTCCTCGTCGCGCGCGGTCGCGACGATGACGGGCACGTCGCTGACCGACCGCAGCATCCGCAGCACCTGTCCGCCGTCGACGTCCGGCAGCCCCAGGTCGAGCACCACCAGGTCGGGCCGGTGGGTGACCGCGGCATCGAGCCCCGCCATCCCGGTGGAGGCGGTGGCGACGGCGTGCCCGCGGTCGCGCAGTGCCCGTACAAGGGCTGCGCGGAGCTGGGGGTCGTCCTCGACGACGAGTAGATGCGCCATACACGTACGTTAGTCATGCGGATCCGGACGGCTCCGGTGGGTGCTGCCGCCACTGCTGTCGCTGCTGACACCGGAACACCGGAACACCGGAACACCGGCGCACCGGCGCACCGGCACCGGCACCGGCACCGGCACCGGTGTCCGTACGAGCTTGTACCGGGCCCGCGCCGGGTTGTCCATCCGGCCGCGGCCGGATTGTGGCCCCCTTAACGCGGCGTTAGGGAACGGGACGGCAGACTCCGAGAGGTGAAGCGCATGGCCGACGACGAGCAGCAGCCCCCCGGCGTGGACCCGGACCGCACCGGGGGCGACGCCGCGGGCGCGGAGCAGACCAAGGGGGACGCGGGAGGCGAGAGGCGGCGCCGGCGCCTGGCCGCCACGGGGTGGCTGTGCGCGGTGGCCGCCGCCTTCCTGCTCGGTGCCTGGTCGTTCGCGCACGCCGATCCGGGCGGTCAGTACGGCCGCCCCGACCTCCTCACGGACGACGGCGTGCGGCAGGAACTGGCCCGGACCCAGCAGCGAGCAGGCGCCCACACTGCCGACCCGGACCCGTCCGCGCCCACCTCCCCCGCGCCGTCCGGCTCCGCGCCGTCCGGCTCCGCGTCCCCGTCGCCGTCCACGCCCGCCGCGGGGAGCTCCTCTCCCTCCGCGTCGGGCGGCTCCCCCCGGCACCCCGCAACCCGCACCAGTACGGTGCGCTTCCCCGGCGGGCTGGGCACCGCCCTCGCGGAGTGCCGTACCGACGCCCGTACGGTCACGATGCTGAGCTGGACGCCCGCGGAGGGGTACAGCGCGGACGACGTGGAGCCGGGCCCGGCGAAGAAGGCCACCGTCGAGCTGGAGCCCGCCGACGACGACGCGGCGGACCTGATCGTCAGCCTCCACTGCAGGGACGGCGAACCGCGGGCCGCTGTCGCAAAGAAGAAGGCCGACGTGGACGACGAGGCCGACGTGGACGACGACTGACCGGCCCGGCGGGCGTGAGCAGGGCGACACTACGCTGGCTGTCACCCTCCTGCGGGACCTCCCGCAGCACGCGAGCGAACCGAGGTACCGATTGTGACGACGCACCACCCCTCCTCCGCTCCCTCGGCCGCCGGCGCCGCGGTTTCCGGCCCGCCCGCGCCGGACCCGGCCGTGGGCCGTGCGGTGTACGCCGCGGACCGCGCCCACGTGTTCCACTCCTGGTCGGCGCAGGGGCAGATCGATCCGCCCGCGGTGGCGGGCGCGGAGGGGTCGTACTTCTGGGACTACGAGGGCAAGCGGTACCTCGACTTCACCAGCGGACTGGTCTTCACCAACATCGGCTACGCGCACCCCAAGGTCGTCGCGGCCATCCAGGAGCAGGCGGCGACGATGTGCACGTTCGCGCCTGCCTTCGCCATCGAGGCGCGCTCGGAGGCGGCCCGGCTGGTCGCGGAGCGGACGCCCGGCGACCTGGACAAGATCTTCTTCACCAACGGCGGCGCCGACGCCGTCGAGCACGCCGTCCGCATGGCCCGCGTGCACACCGGACGCCCCAAGGTGCTCTCGGCCTACCGCTCGTACCACGGCGGCACCCAGCAGGCGGTCAACCTCACCGGGGAGCCGCGGCGGTGGGCGTCGGACACCGGGACGGCCGGGGTCGTCCACTTCCACGCCCCGTTCCTCTACCGCACCCAGTTCTACGCCGAGACCGAGGAACAGGAGTGCGAGCGGGCGCTGGCGCACCTGGAGCAGACCCTCGTCTACGAGGGGCCGCAGACCGTCGCGGCCGTCCTCCTGGAGACCATCCCGGGCACCGCGGGGATCATGCCGCCGCCGCCCGGCTATCTGGCCGGGGTGCGCGAGATCTGCGACAAGTACGGCGTCGTCCTCGTCCTCGACGAGGTGATGGCCGGCTTCGGCCGTACCGGCACCTGGTTCGCGGCCGACCTCTACGACGTCGTACCCGACCTGATGACGTTCGCCAAGGGCGTCAACTCCGGCTACGTCCCGCTGGGCGGCGTCGCGATCTCCGCGAAGATCGCCGAGACCTTCGACCAGCGCCCCTACCCCGGCGGGCTCACCTACTCCGGGCACCCGCTGGCCTGCGGTGCCGCCGTCGCCACCCTGAAGGTGATGGCCGAGGAGGGCGTCGTCGAGCACGCCGCCCACCTGGGCGAGAACGTGATCGGACCGGCGCTGCGGGAACTGGCCGACCGCCACCCCTCGGTCGGCGAGGTGCGCGGCACCGGCGTCTTCTGGGCGCTGGACCTGGTGCGCGACAAGGAGACCCGCGAGCCGCTGGTGCCCTACGCCGCCACCGGCGCGGCCAACGCCCCCATGGCCGAGTTCGCCGCCGCCGCCAAGCGCGGGGGCCTGTGGCCGTTCGTCAACAACAACCGCACCCACGTCGTGCCGCCGTGCACCGTCACCGAGGCCGAACTCAAGGAGGGCCTGGCGGTCCTGGACGACGCCCTCACCACGGCGGACGCCCACACCACCGCCGGGGGCGCGGGCGCATGATCCGCCGCAGCACCCTGCGCTCGCAGGTCGCCACCGCTCTGCGCGACGAGATCCTGGCCGGCCGGCTCGCCACGGGCCGCGACTTCACGGTCAAGGAGATCGCCGAACAGTACGGCGTCTCCGCGACACCCGTCCGCGAGGCACTGGTCGATCTCGCGGCGCAAGGGCTGCTGGACGTGGAACAGCACCGCGGCTTCCGCGTCCACGAGTTCACGCCCGCCGACTACCGCGCCATGTGCGAGGCGCGGCAGTTGGTCGTCGACGGCATCTTCCGTGGTCTCGGCTCCGAGACCGACCCGGCCGCGGGACCGACCGCGGCCGGGCGTGCCCTGGGCGGGCTGAGCCCGCAGGTCCTCGCCTCCCTGCGCCGCCGCGCCGACGCGGCCGAACGCGCCGCGCGCGCCGGCGACCTGGACGTGCTGATCGCCTACGACCTGCGGTTCTGGCGGGAGTTGAGCGGCCTGCTCGGCAACCCCTACATCTGCGACTTCCTCGACCGGCTGCGCGTGCAGTGCTGGGCGTTCGCCGTGCCGCTGCTGCGCCGCCGGGCCACCTTGCGCGGCCGCCTGTGGTCTGGACACAACGCGCTGCTCGACGCCGTCGAGCGCGCGGACGCGCGCGCGGCCCGCGAGGTCGTCGCCACCTACCACCAGCACGCGCTGGCGCAGGCGGGCGCGACGGAACCGGACGCATGAACGCCCGGGCGCACTACGCTGAGCGCACTGCCCGTCCCTGACGGTATTGGAGCGCCCCTTGGCCTGTGACCTCTGGCTGGTACCCCTCGTCGACGTGCTCTGCCACAGCCCCGACAACCCCTTCGCCCAGGAGATCGCCACCTACGACCGGGTGCTCACCGAAGCCGGGCTGCCCACGGTCCCCGTCTTCGGCTACATGCCGGGCCTGTCGGGCGACGTCGCCCCCGTCGCGGGCTTCGACTACGAGGCCCTGCACTACCTGCGCCGCGCCCACCTGCTGCTGGCGGCGGGCCTGGAGGTCACACCGGTGGGGGAGCTGGGCGGCGACTACGAGCAGCTCCTGGAGATGTTCGAGCAGCCGGCGCGGCAGTCGCACCTGGTGTGGCACTACGACCACGCGGGCGCCTACATCCCGGTGGACTTCCCCGCCCCGCTGTCCGACGACGAACTGCTGGAGGGCGGCGGGCCCCTGGGCTCCAGCCACGGCCTGCTGCGGGAGCTGCACGCGGTGGCGCCGCACCTGGGCATCGACCCGGACAACCCGCCCCCGGCCCCGGCCGCCCCGCTCGGCCCCACCGACCTGGACGAGCCGGCCGCGTCCGCCGCCATCGGCTACGAGGACGGCACCCCGTTCGGGAGGGAGCGGCACGTCTGGCTCGGCCTGCACACCGCCGCCACCCGCAGCCTGGCCCAGGGCTCCATGATCGTCTTCGGCTGACCCCCCGGGCCGTACCCGCCTCGCCCCGGCCGCCCCGTCGACCGCTCCGTCTCCCCCGCCCGGCGTACGCCCTCAGCCGCCCGGCGGGCGCTGCCGCGGCATGGTGGCCCAGCCCGCGCCGCCCCCCGGACCGGCCGGGGGGACCCGGCGGGGCGGGGTACGCCACGGCGCCGGTGCGGAGTTGGAGGTGAGCGGCGTCAGCGGGGAGCCGTCGGTGCGGAAGGCGACCATCCAGTCGGTGGTCTCGGCGCGGAGGATCTCGCCGACGTCCTCCGAGAAGCGCCGCAGCACCGCCAGGGAGCGCTCGGCGGCCTCCCCGGCCGTCCCGTCGGCGGGGCCGAGGACCTCCCGTACGTTCTCCGCCGCCCACTCGTACCGCAGCGTCTCCAGCCGGCGGTGCACGGCCAGCGCCGCGGCCATGTCCCGCATCCAGCCGGAGGTGGCCCCCAGCCAGCGGTCGGCCAGCGCGCAGGAGGCGGCGAACAGCAGCGCGACGTATCCGAGATACCCGGCGCACCCGGCGGGTAAGGGCAGCCCCGTCAGATCGGCGAGCGGCACCAGGGCCCCCGCCGCGGCGCCGGCCACCACGCCGCCCCGCAGGGCCCGCGCCCATCTGCGCTTGCGCACCCGGTCGGCGAGGTACCAGTCGACGAGGCGCATCGCCTCCTGTTCCACCCAGCGGTAGAGCTCCTCCAGGCGTTCGGCGGGCTCGTCCCACTCCCCGGACGGGAACCCCCTCCCCAGCAGATCCGCCTGCTTCACCCGCTTCACGCGCACTCCCTCGGCTGCCTCGTCGGCGTTCCGGCCCCTCTCTTCCGGAGTCCGGCGGCCTCTTCCTACCGCCAGAAGTGGGGCCACGCCGACGATCCGCGCCGAAATCCCCTCAGAAGTGGCGCCCTGTCGGGTATAGGGCGCCGCACTGTCACCCGAACGGGCGCATGTGCCGACCGCCCCGGCGTCGCCGGTGGCGGCCGTACGGTCCGCGCGGGCGGACTGCCGGGTGCCGTTAGGGTGGCGGCGTGAGGATTCTGGTCATTGGCGGCGGTGCCCGCGAACACGCAATCTGTCGCTCGCTGGAGCTCGACCCCGAGGTCACCGCGGTGCACTGCGCCCCCGGCAACGCCGGTATCGCCGAGGTCGCCACGCTGCACGCCGTCGACGCGACGGACGGCACGGCCGTCGCCGACCTCGCCGCCTGCGACCAGGTCCGCGCCGACCTCGTCGTCGTCGGCCCGGAGGCCCCGCTGGTGGCCGGGGTCGCCGACGCGGTCCGCGCGCGGGGCATCCCGGTGTTCGGCCCGTCCGCCGAGGCAGCGATGCTGGAGGGCTCCAAGGCGTTCGCCAAGGAGGTCATGGCCCACGCGGGCGTGCCCACGGCCCGCAGCTACGTGTGCACCACGCCGCAGGAGGCCGACGCGGCGCTGGACGCCTTCGGCCCGCCCTACGTCGTCAAGGACGACGGCCTCGCCGCGGGCAAGGGCGTCGTGGTGAGCGACGACATCGAGACGGCACGCGCCCACGCGCGGGCGTGCGGCGGCGCCGTCGTCATCGAGGAGTTCCTCGACGGCCCGGAGGTCTCCCTCTTCGCGGTGACCGACGGCGAGACCGTCGTCCCCCTCCAGCCCGCCCAGGACTTCAAGCGCGCCTACGACGCCGACGAGGGCCCCAACACCGGCGGTATGGGCGCCTATTCGCCGCTGCCGTGGGCCGAGCCGAAGCTGGTGGAGGAGATCACCGCGACCGTCCTGGAGCCCACCGTCCACGAACTGCGCCGCCGGGGCACCCCCTTCTCCGGGCTGCTGTACGCCGGGCTGGCCCTCACCTCGCGCGGGCTGCGCGTGATCGAGTTCAACGCCCGGTTCGGTGACCCGGAGACCCAGGCGGTGCTCGCCCGGCTCCGCACGCCGCTGGGCGGGCTGCTGCACGCGGCGGCCACCGGCGCCCTCGCCGACTTCCCCGCGCTGCGCTGGAGCGACGGCGCGGCCGTCACCGTCGTCGTCGCGGCGCACGGCTACCCGGCCGGGCCCCGCACGGGTGACGTCGTCGAGGGGCTGGACGCCGTCGCGCGCGAGGACGCCCCGGAGGCGTACGTCCTGCACGCCGGTACGAAGGCGGACGCCGACGGCACCGTCCGCAGCGCGGGCGGCCGCGTCCTGTCGGTCACCGCGACCGGCACGGACCTGGCCCGGGCCCGCGCCCGCGCCTATGCGGCGGTCGGCCGCATCCGTCTGGAGGGGTCGCACCACCGTACGGACATCGCCCGGCGTGCTGCGGACGAAGCGGCCACCGGGAACTGACGGACGCGTATATACCCCTGTGGCCGCAGGGGCAAGAGCTCTACCCAAAGCCATTCCATCGAGTGACGAAGCCCTTGTACGGCTGACGCCCGCACAGGCCCCAACTAGGGTGCCGCTCAAGTGCCGTGAGGCCGTCGCCGCGGGCAACCGCGGGCCGAGGCCGGGGCGGTCCGTCGACTGGCGCAGCACGCATTGCGGTGTCGGAACGCGGTGACACAGTGGGTGGAAGCCGGAGAGCCCGGCTGCGGTCCCTAGCGGTCCCGAACGGAGCGGGGGTGAGTCGTGAGCTCTTCCGATGGCGTGAGCCTCGCCGGTGGTCCCGGCCGGCGCGCCGTCGCGCGCTCCGCGCGCGGCCACGCCCTCGCCGTGCTCCGGGTCCGCAGCACGGCCCTCGCCCTGGCCCTGCTCCCCGCCGCCCTCGCGGTGATCCTGTGGATGGGGCGCACGACGGACGCGTTCGGCCTCGGCCCCGGTCCCGCCTGGGACGCGGTGCGCTGGGCCGTGACGGGCCTGGCCGTGCTCACCCTGGCCTGCGCCGCGGTCGCCGCCCGGGTCGTCGCGGGCGGCCGCCCCGCCGTCACGCCCACGGTCCCGCTCGACGAACGGGCCGCCCCCGACCTGCACGCCCTGGTGCGGGACCTCGCCGAGCGGCTGGAGGTCCCGCCGCCCTCCGCCCTGGCCCTGACCCCCGACTGCGACAGCTGGCTGGAGGAGCGCACGGCCCCCGCCGACGGCTCCCGCCCCGCACCGGTCCTGGTCATCGGCTCCCCCTTCCTGTGGTGGATGCGCGTGGCCGAACTGCGCGCCCTGCTGGCCCCGGTCGTCGCCGGCACCGGCCCCTCCGCCCACCCCGACATAGCCGCCGCCCGCCGGTTCGTGCGCGCCCTGGACGCGGCCGTCGCCGGCCCCGCCGAGCCCGCCATGACCGAGCCCGCCATGACCGAGCCCGCCATGACCGAGCACGGCGCGGTCGAGCACGGCGCGGTCGGGTACGGCGCCGCCGGTGGCCCGGGGCCGCCCTCCCACGGAGCGCCGGGGTGGCAGCCCGCCGCCCCCCGCCGTCTCGTGCACCGCCTCGTGGCGCGGCTCGCCCGTCGGCTCCTGCGCGCGGTGGGGCCGCACGCCGCCGAGATGGAGCGCGGCGTCGCCGCGGCGGCCGCCGAACGCGCCCAGGCGGTCGACCACGGGCTGCGGGTGGCCGCCCAGGAACAGGTCGGCCTCGCCTACGCCGGCTGGGACCGGCTGCTGACCCGGGTCGCGCTGCCCGCCTGGCAGTTGGGGCTGTGGCCCACCCGCCTCGACTCCGGGGTGGTCTCCGCGCTCACCGAGCTCTCCCGCCGCGACCGCCTCGCCGAGGGCTTCACCTCGCGGCTCGGAGAACGCCCCGCCTGCGACCTGCTGGCGGAGCCGGGCCCCGTGGACGGCGCCGTCTCCCTGCTGGCCGCCCGCATCTTCATGGGACCGCGCCCCCCGCTGCCGCCCGCCCACGCGAGCGGAGCCGGTGCGGCCGGTCCCGCGACGCCGGGCGCAGCCGCCCCGCGGAGCGCGGGCAAGCAGGGGGACGCGGCGGCCACGCGGGGGCAGGCGGCCACGCGTGCGGAGGTGGAGGAGGCGGGCGCGCCGGAGTGGACGCCGGTGGAGTGGTCGGCGTATCCGGAGGAGGTCGTCGACCGCATCTGGCGCGCGGAGGCGGTCCGTCTCTTCGACGCCTTGGACGCCCTCACCGCGGGGGAGACCTCCACCGCAGCGCAGCCCGGCCCCGTGCCGTCCGCACCCCTCACCCGTACCGCGGGCGTCACCCGGGCGGGTCATACGCGAGCCGTCAGCCCGGCAGCCGCCCGTACGCGAGCCGCCGGCGAGGTCCTGTCCGACGAGGCGCGGGCCGACGAGGTACGGGCCGACGCACTGCCGCCCGGTGGAGAGCGGGACGGCGGGGCGGATGCGGCCCGCCGCCTGGCGGGGCCCACGCTCGCGCGGGTGCTGGAGCGTTTCACCGCACCCGACGGGACCGAGACGCTGGCGGCACGTCTCAGCGCGGAGGTGGCGCGCGCGGAAGCCGCCCGCGCCCCCGGGGCCATCGGTGCGAGCCCCGGCGCGCAGCTCTCGGAGTGCGCCGGTGAACCGCCCGCGGCGCCCCCCGCGGAGGCCGCGCCCTCCGTACCGCCGGCCCCCATGGGGCTGCCGCTCACGATGCCGCGCAGCGCCCGCGAGGTGCTGGCCGACCACGTCACCGCAGTGGTCTGCTGTGCCGCCGTGGACACCGCGGGGGCAGCCCCGGGGCTGGACTGGCTGGACGGACCCGCCCTGCTCGTCGAGGGAGAGCGGGCCGGGGAGCTGACCGGTCTGGTGCTCGCGCTGGTCGAGGACGGGGACGCGGAGGGCCTGCGGGAATGGCTGGCACGGGTCGGGGTGCGGCCGGAGAAGCCCGTACGACTCGTCTGAAGATCACCTCCGACCACGGGACGACGAAGGGTGACCATCCCCTTGCGTAGTGTGATGTGCTGTCTGCCGTCACCCACGCGGCACAGCGGAGACGGACCGAGGGCGCCGGGGAGGGAGCAGCACATGGGGACCGAGCGGACGAGGACCGAGCGGACGAGGACCGATCGGATCGAGCCCCCCTCCGGCACGGCCGGGCCGCAGCCGCTCCGGCGGTGGGAGTCCGGGGCCCTCGCGCACGCGGTGACCGACCCCTTCGGGCAGGGGCCGCTGCCCTGGCTGCGGGTGAGCGAGAACTACTTCGAGAACGGCCGCCTCGTCCCCTGGTACGTGGACTGCGTCGATCAGGCGCCCGGCCAGACCTCCCGCACCCCCGAGCTGGTCCGCGAGCTGGCAGGCGGTGGCCAGACCCTCCCCAAGCCCCGTACCCGCGGCCTGTCCAGCAGCGCCCCGCCCACCGCCGACGACGTGCGCTGCCAGATCAAGGGCTTCGCCTCGGTCCCGGGCGGGACCCCGCCGGGCGAGTCCCTGGACTTCCGTATCACCGTCAACCCGCCGCAGGACTTCAGCGTGGACGTCTACCGGATCGGCCACTACGGCGGCGCCGGTGCCACGAAGATCACCACGAGCCCCCGGCTGTCCGGCATCTCTCAGCCCGCCCCGATGACCGCCGACCGCACCGTCTCCTGCCACCACTGGTGGCTGTCCTGGCGGCTCCAGATCCCCGAGTACTGGTCCACCGGCGCCTACGTCGCCGTGCTGACCACCGCCGACGGGCACCGCTCCCACATCCCCTTCACCGTCCGCGACCGCGACCCCGGCGACCTGCTGCTCCTGATGCCGGACGTGACGTGGCAGGCCTACAACCTCTTCCCGGAGGACGGCCGCACCGGGGCCAGCCTGTACCACGCGTGGGACGACGACGGCCGGCTGCTGGGCGAGAGCGAGGCGGCGACGACGGTCTCCTTCGACCGCCCGTACGCCGGCTCCGGCCTGCCCCTGCACGTCGGACACGCGTACGACTTCATCCGCTGGGCGGAACGGTACGGCTACGACCTGGCCTACGCCGACACCCGCGACCTGCACGCCGGGCGTATCGACCCGACCCGCTACCGGGGCCTGGTCTTCCCCGGCCACGACGAGTACTGGTCGGTGCCGATGCGCCGCGCCGCCGAGCGGGCCCGGGACAGCGGCACCGCGCTCGTCTTCCTCTCCGCCAACACCATGTACTGGCAGGTCGAGTTGGACGCGCTGCCCTCCGGCGCCCCCGACCGGCTGCTGACCTGCCGCAAACGGCGCGGTCCCGGGCGCCCCGCGCTCTGGCGCGAGCAGGGCGACCCCGAGCAGGCGCTGCTGGGCATCCAGTACGCGAGCCAGGTCGCCGAGCCGTACCCGCTGATCGTCCGCAACGCCGACCACTGGCTGTGGGAGGCGACCGGTGCCGCCGAGGGCGAGGCGCTGCCCGGCCTGGTCGCGGGCGAGGCCGACCGCTACCACCCGCGCACCGTGCTGCCCCGGCACACCGATCGCCTTCTGCTCGCACACTCCCCCTACCGCGACCGCGGCGGCGCCGTCCGCCACCAGGAGACCTCCCTGTACCGGGCACCCTCCGGCGCGCTCGTCTTCTCCTCCGGCACCTTCGCCTGGTCCCCCGCCCTGGACCGCCCCGGCTACGTCGACTCCCGCGTCCAGCGCGCCACCAGCAACCTGCTGGACCGCATCTGCAAACGCGACTGATCCGCTGCGACACCCGGCCCGGCGGGCACGGTGCCCGGGTCACGAGGGAGAATCAGGGAACCCGCGGTGTGTCGGCCGCCTCCAGGGAGGAAAAACGTGACGGGATTCGTCGAAAAGCCCGAGCCCGCCCAGGTCCCCGGCCTGGTGCATCTGCACACGGGCAAGGTGCGGGACCTGTACCGGAACGAGGCCGGCGACCTGGTGATGGTCGCCAGCGACCGGATCTCCGCCTTCGACTGGGTCCTGCCCACCGAGATCCCCGACAAGGGCCGCATCCTCACGCGGCTCTCCCTGTGGTGGTTCGAGCAGTTGGAGGACCTGCCCAACCACGTCGTCGGCACCGACGTGCCCCCCGGCGCCCCCGCCGACTGGGAGGGGCGCACGACGGTGTGCCGCTCCCTGCGCATGATCCCCGTCGAGTGCGTGGCCCGCGGCTACCTGGCGGGCTCCGGGCTGCTGGAGTACGAGCGGGAGCAGACCGTGTGCGGCCTCGCCCTCCCGCCCGGTCTGGAGAACGGCTCCGAGCTGCCGGGCGCGATCTTCACGCCCGCCACCAAGGCCGAGGTGGGGGAGCACGACGAGAACGTCTCCTACGAGGAGGTCGCCCGCCGGGTCGGCCCCGAGACGGCGACGGCCCTGCGCCAGTGCACCCTGGCCGCTTACGACCGGGCCCGCGACATCGCGCAGGAGCGCGGCATCGTCCTGGCCGACACCAAGTTCGAGTTCGGCTGGGACGAGGCGGGCGGGGAGCCGGTGCTCACCCTCGCCGACGAGGTGCTCACCCCCGACTCGTCCCGCTTCTGGCCGGCCGACAGCTGGCAGCCGGGCCGCTCCCAGCCCTCCTTCGACAAGCAGTACGTCCGCGACTGGCTCACCTCACCGGCCTCCGGCTGGGACCGCACCTCCGAGCAGCCGCCGCCCGCCCTCCCCGACGAGGTCGTCGAGGCCACCCGCGCCCGCTACGTCGAGGCCTACGAGCGCCTGACGGGCGTCCCCTGGAGCTGACATTGGGCGCCGGCACACCGGCACACGAAGAAGGCCCCGGTCGTGGGACCGGGGCCTTATCTCGTGCTGCTTCCTGCGAGCGGACGACGAGGCTCGAACTCGCGACCTCAACCTTGGCAAGGTTGCGCTCTACCAACTGAGCTACGTCCGCCTGCTCCCCGCCGGTCCGGCCGGACCGCCGTGGTGCGCGGCCCAGTATAGCCGTACGGCACCCGGCCGGTGACCGGCGTCCGTACCGCTCGGACACCGCTCAGATCCACCCCCGCTCGCGGGCCGCACGGGCCGCCGCATGCCGGTTCTCGGCGCCCAGCTTGGCCACGGCCGCGGACAGGTAGTTGCGGACGGTGCCCTGGGTCAGCGACGCCCGTTCGGCGATCTCAGCGACGGGCGCACCGTCCGCCGCCAGCTCCAGCAACTCGGCCTCCCGCGCCGACAGCGGCGAGTCCCCGGCACTGATCGCGTCGGCGGCCAGCTCCGGGTCCACGTAGCGGCTGCCGGAGTGCACGGTACGGATGATCTCCGCGAGCTGTTCGGCCGACGCGGTCTTAGGCACGAAGCCGCGCACCCCCACGGACAGCGCCCGCTTCAGATGCCCCGGCCTGCCGTGGCTGGTGACGATCATCGTGCGGCACTCGGGCACCGAGTCCCGCAGCGTGGCCGCGACGCGCACCCCGTCCGCACCCGGCATCTGCAGGTCGAGCACCGCCACGTCCGGGTGGTGCGCGGTGGCCATGGCCATCGCCTCGGGCCCGGACGCCGCCTCCGCGACGATGACGAGGTCGTCCTCCAGCGCGAGCAGCGCCGCCAGGGCCCCGCGGATCAGATGCTCGTCGTCCGCGAGCAGCACCCGGATGGGAGCCGCTCCGCCCCCTCCGGACGCCCCCGTGCCCCCCGCTGACGCGTTCCCGGTCCGCCCCGTCGCTTCCGTCGCTTCCGTCACTCCCGATGCTCCCGTCCGACCGCCGACCTCACCCCGGCGAGGGCCCGCCGCAACGGCCCGCTCCCCGCTCCGTCCACCGCCCCGCCCTGTCTCCGCCCGCCACCGCGCCCCTCTGCCACAGCGTGCGGGGGCTCCGCGTCCGCCGTCGCCTCCGACTCCGCATCCGGCGTGGTCTGCGTGGTCTGCGTGGTCTGCGTATCCGGTGTCTCCGGCGTCGTCGCCGTCGCTCCCGATGCGGCGTCCGGCCTCGTGCGCTCGTGCGCAGGTGCGGGCGGAACCGTCGCCGGGTCCGTCCTCGTGTCCGCCGCCTCGTCCGGCGACGGGTGCCCCGGTCCGGCCGGTGGGGGCGGGTCTGCGGGGGCGTCCGGTGCCGTGGCGTGCGCCGGAGCCGTGCGGGGCACCTCGGCGCGCAGCCGGAAGACGTCACCGGACTCGGCAACGGCGCCGGTGAGGGTGCCGCCGAGGGCGGCGAGCCGTTCGGCGAGCCCGGTCAGTCCGGAGCCCCGCCCCGGGGACGAGCGCCCGACACCGTCGTTCTCCATCACCAGCACCGCCGTCTCCGCCGTCCCCGCGGTCAGCCGGATCACGCAGTGGGCGGCCTCCGCGTGCCGCAGGATGTTGGTGGCGCCCTCCCGTACGACCCAGCCGAGTGCCGACTGCACGCACCGGTCCATCGGCGGGTCCGCCGATTCGATGCGGCAGTCCACCCCGGCGGCCCGCAGCACCCCGCGGGCGCCGGCCAGTTCGGTCTCCAGCCCGGCCTCCCGGTAGCCGCGCACCACGTCGCGCACCTCGGTCTGGGACTCGCGTGCCAACCGCTGCACCTCCTCCATCTGCGCGACCGCCGTCCCCGCACCCCGCCGGGCCAGCTGGGTGGCCAGTTCGCTCTTGAGGGCGATGACCGAGAGGTTGCGGCCCATCACGTCGTGCAGGTCGCGGCTGAACCGCAGCCGTTCCTCGGCGACGGCGAGCCGCGACTGGGTCTCCCTCGCCTCGTCGAGCTCCCGCATCACGGAGATGTACCAGGCGGAGCAGCGTGGGGTGAACGTTCCCGACAGTCCGCCCAGCGTGAGGACGAACCAGGTGGCCAGCAGGCTCGGCCACGACATGCCCGCGAGGGCGAACAGCCCCGCGATCAGCAGGGCCCCCACCAGGACCGCCATCGCCGCGCGCCGCCGCCGCGCCACAAGGGCGTAGATCCCCATGAGGCTGGGGACGAAGGCGAACAGCGCCATCGCGGGGCCGGCGGCGTTCCCCGTCCACCTCTGCCCGACCATCACCGCGAGCAGGGCGACGGCCAGGGCGAACAGCACCCAGCAGGCGTTCAGCAGCGCGCGCGGCGGCTCGGCCGTCCCCAGGTAGTGGTCCATGCCGATCCGCAGGGCGCGCATCGCGAGCACGGAGTGCACCAGCCCCGCGACGGCCACCCCGGAGGCCAGCGTGCGGGCTCCCGCCCCGGCCCCCAGGTCGAGCAGGAGCTGCGGCATGCCGGCCACGAAGTAGATGAACGGCGTGAGCAGCACCATCCAGCGGGTCGAGACCTCGACCTGCGCCAGCCTGCTGTGCTGCTGCCATTCGCGTCGCTTCGTGCGACCCCAGCGGATCATCGCTGTCCCCTTCCGTCCCCGCGCTGCCCAGCCACACCGTACGGGGCGCAGCCGCCCCCGCCCCGTCGGTGCCGTACCGCCCGGTGCGGCTCAGCGGCGCGGCTCCCAGCGGAACCGCTTGCGCACCGCGTAGCAGCCCAGCAGCGTCCATGCGACGGCGACCGCCAGCGCCCGCAGTGTCTCCGCGCCGCTGAGCTGCTCCGTCCAGGCGCCGCGCAGCAGGTCCATCACGGGCGACATCGGCAGCCAGTGGCAGACCTCGGCCAGCCGGTCGGGGAAGACCTCCAGCGGTACGAACACCCCGGACCCGGCGAACGTCACCATCATCAGCGGCATGGGCGTCAGTTGGGCCAGTTCGGTGGTGCGGGTGAGGGCGGCGGAGGCGGCGGCCAGCGCCGGCATCATCAGCAGACCGAGGACCAGCCCCGCCGCCAGCAGGTCGAGCCGCGGCGGCGCGCCCATGTCCAGCAGCAGCGCACCCCCCGTCAGCATCAGCACCGACTGCACTGCCGCGATGACGACGGACGGCAGCGCGGTGGCCCCGAGGATCTCCAGGTCGTCGGCCTCCCCGGTGCGCAGCCGCTTGAGCACCAGTTCCTCACGGCGGGCCACGTAGACGCCGACCAGGTTGCTGTAGACGGCGAAGAGCAGCGCCATGCCGACCGCGCCCGGCATCACCACCGTGCCCAGCGACAGCCCCGTACCGGACAGGTCGGTGTTGTCCATGGCGGTCTTGATGGACAGCGTCAGCGCCACCGGCACGAACAGTGCGACGACCAGGGCCGACCGGTTGCGTATCAGCAGCGTCAGCTCCGCGCGTGCCAGCGCGCGCACCCGCCGCGTCGACATCCGCCGTGCCCGGCCGCCCGCGGTGGCCGTGCCGTCCACCCCGTGTGCCGCGTGCGTCGTCGTGCTCATGCCCGAACCCCCGTCCGTGTGCTGGTCGTGCTCGCGGCGCCCGCCGCCTTGCCGGTCCCGTCGGCCCCGTCGGAGGACGCCCCACCGCCGCCGACCTCCGGATGGTGGCCCGCCTGCGCGATCTGGAGGAACGCCTCCTCCAACGAGGCGGAGCGCGCCTGGAGGTTGCCCAAGGTGACGTCCGACTCGCGTGCCCACAGCAGCAGTTCCGTCAGCGCGGGCTGCAACGCGTGCGTCCGCACCGAGACCCGCCGCCCCTCCACCGCGGCCGGAACGCTCAACGGCAACCGCTCGGTCCCGACGCCCGGGGGCAGTTGGAAGGAGATCCGCGAGGGCTGCTCGGCCACCACCTGCTCGGTCGTGCCCGACGTCACGATGCGGCCGGCCCGCATGATCGCCAGCCGGTCGGCGAGCTGCTCGGCCTCCTCCAGGTAGTGCGTCGTCAGCAGCACGGTTGTGCCCTCGGACCGCAGGGTGCGCACCAACTCGGCCACGTCCCGGCGCCCCTCGGGGTCCATGCCGGTCGTCGGCTCGTCCAGGAACAGCACCTCGGGCCGGCCGATCAGCGCCAGCGCCAGATCCAGCCGCCGCCGCTCGCCCCCGGACAACTGCTTGACCCGGACCTGCGCGCGCCCGCCCAGCCCGACCAGTTCCAGCGCCTCCCGCGGCGGCCGCGCCTCGCTGGTGACGCCCGCCCACATCTGGGCCGTCTCCGCGACGGTCAGCTCCGAGGGGAAACCGCCCTCCTGCAGCATGACGCCCGTACGGGGCCGCACGTAGGCACGCTGGGTGAACGGGTCGAAACCGAGCACGCGCACCGTGCCCGCCGTCGGCTTCGCCAGCCCCTCCAGCACCTCGACGGTGGACGTCTTGCCCGCCCCGTTGGTGCCCAGCAGCGCGAAGATCTCCCCCTCGCGGACGGAGAACGACACCTCCCGGACGGCCTCGAATCCGCCACCGGCTCCCTTGTCGCCGCTCGTCGGCGCGTAGCGGCGCCTCAGTCCTTCGACCTCGATCGCATCCATGCCTCCAGGCTTCCGCCGCAGCAGGCCGGAAACGAGTGCGGGCCGTCACGAGTGCGCATGACGGATGTCATGCCGCGCCGGGCGAATCCTCATCCACGGCAGCCATGCGAAAGGGCCCCGGTCCGAAGACCGGGGCCCTTTTCCTGTGAGCGGACGACGAGGCTCGAACTCGCGACCTCAACCTTGGCAAGGTTGCGCTCTACCAACTGAGCTACGTCCGCATGCTTCCACCCGGCTCCCACCGAGTGGCGCGACCACTACTCTACCTGATCGTTTCCGACCGGCGGTCCGTAGTGAAGAGCGGGTGACAGGAATTGCACACTGCGCCTCCCTCTTGGAAAGAGGGCGCTCTACTACTGAGCTACACCCGCACGCTCTGCCGGTTCCCCCTTTCGGGTTCCCCTCGCGGCGTGCCCTGACTGTATCCGATCACCCGCCCCCTCTGGCAAGTCGCCACCGCACCCCGCAGCTTTGGCCCCGAAGGCGGGAGGGGGCTCGATCGCGCTTCCGCGTACGGAGCCGGACCCTGCCGGGTGCGGATACGACCGAACGACAACAGCACCCTGTTGCGCGGCCCCGCTCTCGTACCGGGCCCGCAGCCGGGCCCGAACAAATCCGCCGCGGCGTCGCACCGCGCGCCGGGACGCCACGGCGGCCGACGGCACCGGGCTCTCACCGTCGCGAGACCGGCACCTCGGCCGGACACGGCGCCCGGGCTCCGGGCCCGGGGCGGCTCCGAGCGTCGGCCACGGAGCGGAACCCAGGAGAATTCGGGAGAACCCGGGAGAATCCAGGAGTTTCCAGGAAAGTGGACACCGGCGCGGACCCCAGGAGAGTGCACCCCGGAACGGCCGCCGGATCGCGTCCGGATGCCTTCGGCAGCCCCCGGGACGGGCCCGGGGCCGCTTCCACGGCGGAGCCGGGCCGGTGCGGACGGAGCCGAGTCGATCCGCCCGCGCCCCCAGTGCACCTTGCGCCCCGCGGGCACCCCCCGCGTGCCGGGCGTCACGCACCGGGGCGGCCCGCCGGGCGTCCGCCGCCCGGATCCGGGACCACCCCGTGTCCGGCTCAGTGGGCGGCGTGGAAGGCCTCGTACACCTTCTTCGGGATGCGGCCACGGGCCGGCACGTCGAGGCCGTTCGACTCGGCCCAGGCGCGCACCGCGCGGGGGTCGGGGTCGACGGAGGTGTGCCGGTACGTCTTGCCGGACTTCGCCCGCTTGCGGCCGGCCTCGACGAAGGGGGCGAGCTCGGTGCGGAGCCGCTTCGCGTTGTCGGTGTTCAGGTCGATCTCGTACGTCTTCCCGTCGAGCCCGAAGGAGACCGTCTCCGCCGCTTCTCCGCCGTCGAGATCGTCGGAGAGCATCACTACTACACGCTGTGCCACGGATATCGGTCCTTCCTTCAGGATCGCGAATGGGGTCACCCGGCTTTCCCCGGCCGTTGCCGGCGGGGCGTCCCCGTCGGCAACGGGGAGTACGGGTGAGCCCGGGTAGGAGACAGGTTCTTATTCAGCTGGAGGCTGTCCGCCGGTGTCGGGTGGCGGGCAATGACCGTCGCGGTGGGCGCACATACATTATGGCCCGGAATTCGCATCGGGTTCCGGCCGCAATCGGGACCCTACTTTTTTCCGGTCGATTTTCCCAGTGCTTCGCGAAGTCCCACCGGGATCGTCACGGGGAACACTCCGAAGATCCCCGGGACTGCGGGCGCGAGAACCCGGGAGAACCGCCGGGAAGCCGCGAGTGATCCCGGGATCGGAAGCCGGATGGGGAAGCCACTCATATCAACGCGCGTAGATTCTGCGGGCCGGTACGCTGGCCAGCGCAGCGCCCCGCTAAGCACTAGGAGTACCTGTGGCTCGCGTCGTCGTCGACGTCATGCTGAAGCCGGAGATTCTCGACCCCCAGGGACAGGCGGTGCAGCGCGCGCTGCCCCGGCTGGGCTTCGAGGGGATCTCCGATGTCCGCCAGGGCAAGCGCTTCGAGCTCGAAGTGGAGGGCCCCGTCGACGCGGACGCCCTCGCCCGTATCCGGGAACTGGCCGAAACGTTCCTGGCCAACACGGTGATCGAGGACTTCACCGTCCGCATCCAGGAGGCCGACGGCGCCGAGCGTGCCGTGCCGGGCACCTCGGCCGGCCCCCGCTCCGCGTCCGAGGGAGCCGTGGCGTGACGACCCGTATCGGAGTCGTCACTTTTCCCGGCTCCCTCGACGACAGCGACGCGCGCCGCGCGATCCGCCTCGCGGGCGGTGAACCGGTCGCCCTGTGGCACCGTGACAAGGATCTGCACCAGGTCGACGCCGTGGTGCTGCCGGGGGGATTCTCCTACGGCGACTATCTGCGGTGCGGCGCAATTGCCCGCTTCTCGCCCGTCATGGAGACGGTGATCACGCAGGCGCGGTCCGGAATGCCGGTGCTCGGCATCTGCAACGGTTTCCAGGTCCTGTGCGAAACCCACCTCCTCCCGGGGGCGTTGACCCGTAACGATCATCTGCACTTCGTCTGCCGCGACCAGCGTCTCCGCGTCGAGAACGCGGACACTGCCTGGACGTCGGACTATGCGCGGGGCGCGGAGATCACCGTTCCGCTCAAGAACGGCGAGGGCGGCTACGTGGCCGATGAACGCACCCTGGACGAACTGGAGGCCGAAGGCCGCGTGGTCTTCCGGTACTTGGACGTGAATCCCAACGGTTCCCGCCGCGACATCGCCGGCATCACCAACGAGGCCGGGAACGTGGTCGGCCTCATGCCGCACCCCGAGCACGCCGTCGAGACCCTGACCGGGCCGACGACCGACGGGCTCGGTTTCTTCACCTCGGCCGTCAAGAAGCTGGTCGCCTCATGAGTTCCCAGAGCCTGGACACCGTCAAGAACGCGGAACAGACTCCCGACACCCACCTCCCCTGGGCCGAACTCGGCCTCAAGGAGGACGAGTACGCGCGGGTCCGCGACATCCTCGGCCGCCGTCCCACCGGCGCCGAACTGGCCATGTACTCGGTCATGTGGTCCGAGCACTGCTCCTACAAGAGCAGCAAGGTCCACCTGCGGCAGTTCGGTGAGAAGGCGCCGACCGAGGGCCCGGGGGCCGAGGCCATGCTCGTCGGCATCGGCGAGCAGGCCGGCGTGGTGGACGTCGGCCAGGGGTACGCGGTCACCTTCAAGGTCGAGTCCCACAACCACCCCTCGTACGTGGAGCCGTATCAGGGCGCGGCCACCGGTATCGGCGGCATCGTCCGCGACATCATCGCCATGGGCGCCCGCCCGGTCGCCGTGATGGACCCGCTGCGCTTCGGTGCCGCCGGCCACCCCGACACCAAGCGGGTGCTGCCCGGTGTCGTCGCGGGCATCGGCGGCTACGGCAACTGCCTGGGGCTGCCCAACATCGGCGGCGAGGTCGTCTTCGACGCCTGCTACCAGGGGAACCCGCTGGTCAACGCGTTGTGCGTGGGGGTGATGAAGCACGAGGACATCCACCTGGCCAAGGCCGCGGGCACCGGCAACAAGGTGATCCTCTACGGTGCCCGCACCGGCGGCGACGGCATCGGTGGCGCCTCCATCCTGGCGTCCGAGACCTTCACGGACAGCTCAGGGGCTGACGCCGCGGGTGCGAAGCCGAGCAAGCGCCCCGCCGTCCAGGTCGGTGACCCCTTCCAGGAGAAGCTGCTCATCGAGTGCACCCTGGAGGCGTTCCACGCCGACCTCGTCGTCGGCATCCAGGACCTCGGTGCGGCCGGACTGTCCTGTGCCACCAGCGAGTTGGCGTCCAACGGCTCGGGCGGCATGCGCGTCGAGCTGGACGACGTGCCGCTGCGCGACTCCTCGCTCTCCCCCGAGGAGATCCTGATGAGCGAGTCGCAGGAACGCATGTGTGCCGTGGTCGAGCCCGACAAGGTCGAGCGCTTCCTCGCCATCTGCGAGAAGTGGGAGGTCACCGCCACCGTCGTCGGAGAGGTCACCGACGGCGACCGGCTGGAGATCTTCTGGCACGGCGAGAAGATCGTCGATGTCGACCCGCGGACGGTCGCCCACGAGGGGCCCGTCTACGAGCGCCCCTACGCCCGCCCGCAGTGGCAGGACGACCTCCAGGCCGACGACCCGGCGAAGCTGCCCCGCCCGGCGGACGGCGACGAACTGCGCGCCGCCGCCCTCGCCCTGGTCTCCTCCCCGAACCAGGCGGCCAAGTCCTGGATCACCGACCAGTACGACCGCTACGTCCTCGGCGACACGGTGCTCGCCCAGCCCGAGGACAGCGGCATGATCCGCATCGACGCCGAGACCGGCCTGGGCGTCGCCGTCTCCACCGACGGCAACGGCCGCTACGCCAAGCTCGACCCGTACGAGGGCGCACGGCTGGCGCTGGCCGAGTCGTACCGCAACGTCGCCGCCACCGGTGCCCGGCCGCTCGCCGTCACCGACTGCCTCAACTTCGGCTCCCCCGAGGACCCGGCGGCCATGTGGCAGTTCGCCGAGGCGTGCCGGGGGCTGGCCGACGCGTGCCTGGAGCTGGGCACCCCGGTGACCGGCGGCAACGTCTCCCTCTACAACCAGACGGGCGAAGCCGCCGTCCACCCCACCCCGGTGGTCGGTGTGCTCGGCGTCATCGACGACGTCGCCCGCCGCACCCCGATGGCCTTCCGCGACGAGGGCCACCTGATCCACCTCCTGGGCGAGACCCGCGCGGAGCTGGGCGGCTCCGCCTGGTCCCAGGTCGCCCACGGCCACCTGGGCGGGCGCCCGCCCAGGGTGGACCTGGAGCGCGAGCGGCTGCTGGCGGAGATCCTCGTCTCCGCCTCGCGCGACGGCATGGTCGACGCCGCGCACGACCTGTCGGACGGCGGGCTCGTCCAGGCCCTCACCGAGTCCTGCCTCAAGGGCGGCAAGGGCGCCCGGATCGTCGTGCCCGACGGACTGGACCCCTTCGTCTTCCTCTTCTCCGAGTCGCAGGGCCGGGCGCTGGTCGCCGTCCCGCGAAGCGAGGAGGTGCGGTTCACCGACATGTGCGCCGCGCGCGGGATGCCCGCCGCGCGGATCGGCGTCGTCGACGGTGACGCCGTGGAGGTCCAGGGGCAGTTCTCCCTCCCCTTGAGCGAGCTCCGCGACGCCCACGAGGGCACACTGCCGGGGCTGTTCGGGTAGCCCGTACCTCTCCCGGGCCGGTGGGTGCCCCGCGGGCCGCTCGGCTTGCGGGGCACCCACGAAGCCACCCCACCGGAGGGGTGCCGCCGGGTGCCCCACGGGAGGGGTTACCCCCTCATACCGGGGGAAGGGCGGCTAGTCTCACGCGTATGCCGCCTGCTCCACGACGTACCTCCTCGGGACGTACCCCCTCGGGAAGAGACCGGCGCACGTACGACCCGCGCCGCGTCCGCAGGGCCCTCATCAACCAGGTGGAGGCCGTCACGGACGCCGCGCGCCGTCTCAGTCCTGATCAGCACTCCCTCCCCGCCGGTCTGCCGGGCTGGGACGTGCACCATCTCCTGGTCCACCTGGCGCTCCAGATCGACGCGGTGCCCCGCGCCCTGGGCCGGCCGGAGACGGAGGTCGCCGCCCTCTCCGCCCGGCCCCCGCAGGTCTCCCTCTCGCGGTGGGCCCTGAGCACCGCCTCGCTCGCCGGGACGCTGGACGAGGACACCCGGACCGAGGCGGCCGCGTCCGGTGACGGGCCCGCCCGAATCGATCAGGCGGTCGCCGATCTGGAGCCGGTCATCGAGTCCGCGGTCCGCGAGGACCTGCTGATCCCGCACCCCTTCGGGACGATGCGGATGCTCGACTTCACGGTGACCCGGCTGATCGAGCTGGTGGTGCACAGCGACGATCTGGCCCGCGCGACGGGCGTGCGTGTCGCCCTGGACCGGCAGGCGACCGCGGCCACCGCCCGGGTGCTGGCGGACGCGCTGGCCGCCAAGGCCCCGGGGGGCTCGGTCGAGGTGCGGGTGCCGCCCTTCGCCGTCGTCCAGGCGGTCGAGGGGCCCCGGCACACCCGCGGTACCCCGCCCAACGTCGTGGAGGCCGACCCGCTCACCTGGATCCGGCTCGCCACGGGGCGGCTGGCCTGGGCCGATGTCGTGGGGAGCGGTCGTCTGTCGGCCTCCGGCGAGCGGGCCGATCTCTCGGAGCTGCTGCCCGTGCTGGGCTGAACGACCGGCTGTGGGTCCGTGTGCTGTGGTCCACCGGCTGTGGACCTGCGTGCTGTGGCCTACCGGCTGTGGACCCGCGTGCCGTGGCCTCTGCGCCGAGGGGCCAGCCGAGCCCGGGGCACGGTCGGTGCGCAGTGGGGTATCTCACCAGGCCCGGACGCCGCTCCGCCGCTCGGCCGCCGGCCCGGCACGCGGGAGAGGGCTTCGCGGAGTGGCGGGAGAGGGGCCGGGGGTGTGCGGGACGCGTCCACGGCTACGGCAAGCCGCAGCACCGCTACGGTACGTCCGCGAAGGCCGCCCGTCCCGGACGGTGGACGGCTCCGCCGTCAAGACCCCTCCCGCTCGGCGGACGTTCCCCGGTTCGGCGGAGTCCGGGCCCTGGCCTAGACTCGAAGACGTGCCACGTGGTGACGGAAAGCTCAGCCACGACCTCCTTCCCGGTGAGAAGGGCCCCCAGGACGCCTGCGGCGTCTTCGGCGTCTGGGCACCCGGTGAAGAGGTCGCGAAGCTCACGTATTTCGGCCTGTACGCCCTGCAACACCGCGGTCAGGAGTCCGCGGGCATCGCAGTGAGCAACGGTTCCCAGATCCTGGTCTTCAAGGACATGGGCCTGGTCTCACAGGTCTTCGACGAAACTTCCCTAGGTTCCCTGCGCGGCCACATCGCCGTGGGACACGCGCGCTACTCGACGACCGGCGCCTCGGTGTGGGAGAACGCCCAGCCGACCTTCCGCGCCACCGCCCACGGGTCGATCGCCCTGGGCCACAACGGCAACCTGGTCAACACCGCCCAGCTGGCGGAGCTGGTCGCCAAGCAGGCCGTGGCCGGCAACGGACGCGCCACCCAGGTGGCCGCCACCAACGACACCGACCTGGTCACCGCCCTGCTCGCCGGGCAGACCGATGACGACGGCAAGCCGCTGACCGTCGAGGAGGCGGCTCCGCTGGTGCTGCCGCAGGTGCAGGGCGCGTTCTCGATGGTCTTCATGGACGAGAACACGCTCTACGCGGCCCGCGACCCGCAGGGCGTCCGCCCGCTGGTGCTCGGCAGGCTGGAGCGCGGCTGGGTCGTCGCCAGCGAGACCTCCGCGCTCGACATCGTCGGCGCCAGCTTCATCCGGGAGATCGAGCCGGGCGAACTCGTCGCCATCGACGAGGACGGGCTGCGCACTTCGCGGTTTGCTGACGCAAGGCCGCGGGGCTGTGTCTTCGAGTACGTGTACCTGGCCCGCCCGGACACCGACATCGCCGGGCGGAACGTGTATCTGTCCCGTGTCGAGATGGGCCGCAAGCTGGCGGCCGAGGCGCCGGCCGAGGCGGACCTGGTGATAGCGACCCCGGAGTCCGGTACGCCCGCCGCCGTCGGCTACGCCGAGGCCAGCGGGATCCCGTACGGGTCCGGGCTGGTGAAGAACAGCTATGTGGGCCGTACGTTCATCCAGCCCTCGCAGACCATCCGGCAGCTCGGGATCCGGCTGAAGCTCAACCCGCTCAAAGAGGTCATCCGGGGCAAGCGGCTGGTCGTCGTGGACGACTCGATCGTGCGCGGCAACACCCAGCGGGCGCTCGTGCGGATGCTGCGCGAGGCCGGGGCCGCCGAGGTGCACGTGCGGATCTCCTCACCGCCGATCAAGTGGCCGTGCTTCTTCGGGATCGACTTCGCCACGCGGGCCGAGCTGATCGCCAACGGGCTGTCGACCGAGGAGATCGGCAAGTCGCTGGGGGCCGACTCGCTGGCCTACATCTCGATCGACGGGATGACCGAGGCGACGACGATCCCCAAGGGGGAGCTGTGCCGGGCGTGCTTCGACGGGGAGTACCCGATGGAGTTGCCCGATCCCGAGCTGCTCGGGAAGCACCTGTTGGAGGCTGAGGCCGCCAGCGATGTGGACGGGGTGGGGACGCTGGCCTCCGGGGTGGGGGCGGGAGACGCGTTGCGGCGGCCCTGAGTTCCGGGTGTCAGTGGTCGAGGCCGCAGCTCCGTGGCCGTTTCCTCCGTCGGGCCTGCGCGCCCCGAACCCCCTTGTCCTCGCCCGACGGCCCTCCGCTGCCGGGGGATTCGCCTCCCTGCGTCCGGCGGCTTTCGCGCGGGTCCGAGCAGGTAGGGGAGTTGGTCAACCCCTCACGTACAGGAAGACGTATCGATGACACAGAGTGATGGCGCCAGTTACGCGGCGGCCGGGGTCGACATCGAGGCCGGTGATCGCGCGGTGGGCCTGATGAAGGAGTGGGTGGCCAGGACGCAGCGGCCCGAGTCGGTGGGGGCGCTGGGTGGGTTCGCGGGGCTGTTCGATGCGTCGCGGTTGAAGGGGTACGCGCGGCCGTTGCTGGCGTCGGCGACCGACGGGGTCGGCACCAAGGTCGCGCTCGCGCAGCGGATGGACGTGCACGACACGATCGGTCACGACCTGGTGGCGATGGTCGTGGACGACCTGGTGGTGTGCGGTGCGGAGCCGCTGTTCATGACGGACTACATCTGCGTGGGCAAGGTCGTCCCTGAGCGGGTGGCGCAGATCGTGAAGGGCATCGCCGAGGGCTGCGTGCTGGCGGGCTGCTCGCTGGTGGGCGGGGAGACGGCGGAGCACCCGGGGCTGCTGGGGCCGGACGAGTACGACGTGGCGGGGGCCGGCACCGGTGTGGTGGAGGCCGAGGCCGTGCTGGGGCCGGATCGCATCCGTTCGGGGGACGCGGTGGTGGCGATGGCGTCCTCCGGGCTTCACTCCAACGGGTACTCGCTGGTGCGGCACGTGGTCTTCGACCGGGCGGGGTGGACGCTGGAGCGGGAGGTGCCCGAGTTCGGCCGTACGCTCGGCGAGGAGCTGCTGGAGCCCACCAGGATCTACTCGCTCGACTGCCTGGAGCTGGCCCGGACGAGCGAGGTGCACGCGTTCTCGCACGTGACGGGCGGCGGGCTGGCCAGCAATCTGGCGCGGGTGATCCCCGAGGAGCTGCACGCGCGGGTGGACCGGGCGACGTGGGCGCCGGGTGCGGTCTTCGACGTGGTCGGCGGCGCGGGGAAGGTGTCGCGGGCCGAGCTGGAGAAGACACTGAACATGGGCGTCGGCATGATCGCCGTGGTGCCGCAGGCATCGGTCGGCGGGGTGCTGGCGACGCTGACGGACCGGGGTGTGGACGCCTGGGTCGCCGGCGAGATCACCGGGCGCGGTGACCGCGACGAAGCGGTCACGCTGACGGGTGACTATGCGCGCTGACGGTGGCGCCGCACATCAGAACCCGGTCCGGTGGATGCCGGACCGGGTCGGTGCGAGTGATGATGAACGACGGACCGGACGTCACGCGCCGCGGCGCTTCGACCGGTGGTCGGACGACGCGTCCGCGTCGTCCTCCCCCTCGTCGTTGTACAGATCCGCGTACCGTGCGTACGGGTCGTCCTGCTCATCGTCCTCGAACGAGTCGCCGTTCGGCGGCTCGTTCGACGTCGATGCGCCCAGCTCCTCGGCCAGGCGCGTCAGGTCCGTCCCGCCAGTGTTGTACTTCAGCTGGCGGGCGACCTTCGTCTGCTTGGCCTTGGCCCGGCCGCGCCCCATGGCTCGACCCCCTCAACGACGGGGCTCGACGGCCCCAGAGTCTTGACACGCGTTCATGGTTCATAGCGGCCTCTCGTGGGAGAGACCGGTACTCAGGGCTTCAACGGTACCTGCTTCCGCCGCCGTACGGTACGTCGCCCGCACGACACGGCCGCCGTCCGACGCGCCCGTTGACCGTCCTGGTGCTGGTCAGTGGCGATTTTACCTTCCTGTGCCGGAGAGACCCGCCGCGGGGTGGTGAGACCACTGTCACGGGCCTCTCCGCCGGGGTTCACGCGCTGCCTGCCGGGCGCTTACGCAGATGTCACAGGCCCATGCGCTGCTCGGCCAGCCGGTCGGCGGCCGCGGCCGGGGGGACGCCGTCGGCCGCCGCGCGCTCGAAGATCTCCACCGTGGTGTCGAAGATCTTCGCAGCCTTTGCTTTCGCACGCGCGAAGTCGAAGCCGTGGAGCTCGTCCGCGACCTGGATGACGCCGCCCGCGTTGACGACGTAGTCGGGGGCGTAGAGGATGCCGCGGTCCGCCAGGTCCTTCTCCACACCCGGGTGGGCGAGCTGGTTGTTGGCGGCGCCGCACACCGCCCGGGCCCGGAGCACCGGCACCGTCTCGTCGTCGAGCGCTCCCCCGAGCGCACACGGCGCGTACAGGTCCAGACCCTCGGTGCGGATCAGCGTGCCGGTGTCCGGCACGGCGCTCACGGCGGAACCGGGGTGCGCCTCCAGCACGGCACGCACGGACGCCTCGCGCACGTCCGTGACGAGCACCCGGGCCCCGTCGTCGAGCAGGTGCCCGACCAGGTGCTTGCCGACCTTGCCGACCCCCGCGACGCCCACCAGCCGGCCGCGCAGCGTGGGGGCGCCCCACAGGCGCTGGGCGGCGGCGCGCATGCCCTGGTAGACACCGAAGGCGGTCAGTACGGAGGAGTCACCCGCACCGCCCTTCTGCGGGGAACGGCCCGTGGTCCAGCGGCACTCCTGCGCCACCACGTCCATGTCCTGGACGTAGGTGCCCACGTCGCAGGCGGTCACGTAGCGGCCGCCCAGGGAGGCGACGAAGCGGCCGTAGGCGCGCAGCAGGGCCTCGCTCTTGAGGTGCTCGGGATCGCCGATGATCACGGCCTTGCCGCCGCCGTGGTCGAGACCGGCCAGCGCGTTCTTGTACGACATGCCGCGCGCGAGGTTGAGCGCGTCGAGCACCGCGGCCCGCTCGGGATCGGCCGAGCCGGCGTACGCGTGGAAGCGGGTGCCGCCCAGGGCCGGGCCCAGCGCGGTGGAGTGCAGCGCGATGACGGCCTTGAGGCCGCTGGGGCGGTCCTGGCACAGCAGGACCTGCTCGTGGCCGCCCCGGTCGGAGTGGAAGAGCGTGGAGAGGACGGGGTCGCCCGCGGGGACGCCGTCCGGGACACCTGCAGAAGGTGGTACCTCGATCACGGTGGTGACTCCTGGGATCGCGTCGTAGCCCTCGGCCGGGCCGCGCCGCTTGTGGCGGGTCGGGGCCCGTGCGGGCCGGTCCGCAAGCAGCGTACGGCTCCGTGGGCAGTGGGCACGTTGCGGTCGCACGATCGGGGTAGTCAACTGTCTTCCAGGTTCGCCTGCGAAACGGTCCGGACCGCCCGAAGGGGGCGGCCGTTCGCCAGAGCTTGGAGGCAATGCGTGGCTGAGAAAGCGCCGGTCGTCGTCCCGTACGCGGCGTACCTGCGGGTCTACGAACCGTTGGCCGCCTTTCCCGAGCCGGAGCGCTCGCACTGGATCGCGTATGCGAAGGCGGAGCGCTTCCCGACCGCGCAGGACGAAATCCGGCGCGCGCTGGCGGACTTGGTGCCCGTGCCGCCGGTCCTGGTGCCCGTACGCGAGAGCGCCGAGGCGTTCGTGGCCGAGGTGGACGGCGTGACCTGCGTGTGCCCGTGGCGTACGCGGCTGCGGAGCTGGCAGGCGCTGACCGCCCTCACCCAGGCCGCGGGCAGCGGCGAGGTCGATCTGCCGCAGACCGTGCTGGACGCCGCAGTGCCGCCCGTCGTCCGCCGCCAGGCCACGGCCGACTACGAGCAGTGGCGGGAGCGCAACCCGGACGCGCGGCCCTGGATCCGGACCGCGCTGTGGCACGTGCCGGTGCGGTGGTTCGTGCTCTTCGTGGACGAAGAAAGGGAGTTTGCGAAGCCGGAAACGGGTCAGGAGAGCGGACAACAGTTCGTTCTCCGCTATCGCACGCCCATGGTGGAGGCGAGGCGACGCCTCGCCCGTGGCCTGAAGGTGCTCCGTGAAGAGCTGGAGGAGGGGCCGCTCGTCGACGGGCTGGTCGACGTGGGGCGCTGGCTGGAGGAATTCCACCCGCGCTCCCTCGTCGAACTGGACTACGGCGGGCTGGTCCACGCGATCCCCGAGGAGCAGCTCGCGGGTGACCACTCCGCCGCCGACGTCGGGGAGGGCCTGGCCGCACTCCGCGCCGGCGAAGGCGAGCGGGCGGGCGCGGCGTACGAGCGGCTGACGGAGCGCTGGAGGGCGGTCCGCCAGCTCCAGTACGCGAACTGAGGCGCCGCATCCATCCCGTCGTACGGGGGGACGGGTGTATCCGCCCGCACCGGACGGTGGGGGAGGAGTGGGGCCGAGCAGGGGCGAGTGGGACCTACGTCCCGAACCGGGTCTTTGGCGCAAGCGTGATGGATTGCACTTAAACGGGTCTTGCTCTCAGAGCTACCCCTCGTGTCAAAATAGGACAAGGAGTTCGCGCGGGACTCCTTCCGCCCAACTCTGGGTGGAAACATCGGTATTGCGCTCCTTGGTGGGTCTGGTGCCTCCTGCTCCTACTGTGACGGATTGTCATGGCGGGATGACTGTCCGCTATGGGACGGTCCATCGGCTTCCGCCGAGGTTGAACACCTGAGAGGGCAATTCCATCGGTTTGGCCGACGTGGCTGGACAGATGGTGTAGTTGTAGTGCCGAGGACAAGCCGTTCGTCCTATAACCGACTCGGCTCGCGTCCGCCATATCGGGCAACGCGGGTCAAGGTGCAGAATTTAGAGGAAAGAACCGTGATGGTTCGGTTCTCCCGAGGAGGCCGCTCATGACCGCTCGCACCCCTGATGCCGAGCCGCTGTTGACCCCGGCTGAGGTCGCCACGATGTTCCGTGTGGACCCCAAGACGGTCACGCGCTGGGCAAAGGCGGGCAAGCTCACGTCCATCCGCACGCTCGGTGGACACCGCCGCTACCGCGAGGCGGAGGTCCGCGCACTGCTGGCGGGCATCCCGCAGCAGCGTAGCGAGGCCTGATCAGGCTTCTGACCAGGCACAACAGCACCACCCTTGGGCGATTTCGGGGCCCCCTCCCCAGCTTCGCCCGCGCAGCACCACCAAGGCCGTACCGCTGCCCCAACAGTGGCCGACCGTCGATCGCGCTGGACTCCGCCGGGTCCGGCGCGATCTTTTTTGTGGTTCCGAGCGGCCTGCGGCAGTCATCTGCTGCGCGGTTCTGGGCGACCGTGAGCGGTACTGCGGAGCATCCCCGGGCGGGGTGCTGCTCGCGGATGGGGCAACAGTGCAATTGCACATATTAAATTGAGGCTGTCTGAGGGGTCCTCATGTTCCCGATGAGTACAGCTTTCTCACGTGACACCCGCCACACCGGGCAACTCTTGTGATGATCCGAGCCGGTACGGTATGGCGCCAACGGCGGGGCGCCGCCTGTCACTTGACCCTCACTTGACCTTCCGGCCGGCCGCCCGGTCCCGGCGCTCCCCGCGCGCGGACGCCATCGTGAGGCGCAGCAGGCGGTGGCAGTGCGGACAGTGCCGGGTCACGTGGTGCCGCCGCCCCGCGACTGCCAGGTGCGCACGCAGGAGCGCCCGCGCCTCCTGCCGCACCGCCTCGCTGAGACCTGCCGGCATCACCCACCTCCACGGGTAGGACTACCCACCCTCCCCGCCACCGTCAACACGCAGGAGCCCGGCAACCTTCGGCCGCCGGGCCCGGGACGGAGGTTGCGCACCGGGCCGACGGCAGACGGCTTCGCCGCGTGGGCGGCCTCCGGGTATGCGGACAGGCCCGTGACCGGGTGGGTCACGGGCCCCTCGGGCGCGGTCCTGACGGGAATGTGCCGGTTCTTCCGCGGCTTCGCCGCGGGCGCGGCCTCCGGAATGCGGAAGGGCCTGTGACCGGGTGGGTCACGGGCGTTGTCGGGTGGCGGCCCTGACGGGATGTGCTGATTCTTCGGCGGCCTTGCCGCGGGTGCGGCCTCCAGTATGCGACAAGGCCCATGACCGGGGTGGGTCATGGGCCTTGTCGGGATGCGGTCCTGACGGGATTTGAACCCGCGGCCTCCACCTTGACAGGGTGGCGAGCACTCCTAGCTGCTCCACAGGACCTCGCGAGATGGAACTCTACAGCAGGTCAGGCCCGCGAAGCGAACTCACGCACAGCGAGGGGGCGATCACGGGGCGGCGGCGTCGACGGCCTTGACGATGCGCTTGTCCGAGACGGGATAGGCCGTGCCCAGGGCGTGGGCGAAGTAGCTGACGCGCAGCTCCTCGATCATCCAGCGGATGTCCCGCGCGGCCTGCGGCACCGGCCGCCCCGGCGGGAACTGTTCCAGCAGCCACAGGTACTCGTCCCGCATCTCGTGCACCTTGGCCATCCGCGTGCGGTCCCGCTCCACGTGGTGCGGGAGCTGCTGGAGGCGCCGGTCCGCGGCGACGAGGTAGCGCATCAGGTCGGGCAGCCGGCCCGCGCCGTGCTCGGTGACGAAGCCGTCCTTGACGAGCCCGGCGAGCTGCTGCCGTACGTCCGCGACGGAGTCGGCCAGCACCGTGCTGGTCGTCGCGCGCAGCCGGCCCTCGCACGAGTGCCAGGCCGCCAGCACCTCCTGCACCTGGCGGACGGTCCGCAGCGTGGCGTCCACCAGGTCGGCGCGTACGGCGTCGAACAGCTTGCGGAAGCCCTCCTCGTCCCAGGCCGGGCCGCCGCCGGCGGCGACGAGCTGGTCGACGGTCGCGGCGACACAGTCCTCGAACAGGGCCTGCACGCTGCCGTGCGGGGAGCGGGAGAGCGCCAGCTTCTGCCGGTTGTCCAGCTTCGACTGCGCGAACTTGGCGGGATCCGAGGGGAGGTTGAGCAGGATGAGGCGGCGGGTGCCGCGCCACATGGCGGCTCGCTGCTCGGTCTCGGTGTCGTACAGCCGTACTGCCACCGAGGAGCCCTCGTCGGCCAGCGCCGGGTAGGCCCTGACGGGCTGCCCGGCCCGCCGGGTCTCGAACGTGCGGGGGAGGGTGCCCACGGTCCAGCGGGTCAGCCCGGTGCGCTGCAAAGAGGGGGCCGCCGCCGCGTCCGTACCGTCGGCCGCGGAGCCCGCGGCACCCGCGGCGTTCCGGGAGCCGGTGGCGCCCCCGCGGGACTTCTTGTGCGCGGCCCGCGCGGAGGACTCGAACGCCTTGGAGATCGCCGTCTGCGTCTGCGACTTGAGCTGCAGCTGAAGCTGCTCGATGTCCTTGCTCTCCGCGAGCTTGCGGCGCCGCTCGTCGGTCACCCGGAAGGTGACCTTGAGGTGGTCGGGCACCTTGGAGCGGTCGAAGTCCTGCGCCGTGACGGGAACGCCCACCATGCGTTGCAGCTCGCGCGCCAGCGTGTACGTCAGCGGCTCCGCCTGCGGGGTGGCGCGGCGCAGGAACTCCTGCGCGTAATTGGGCGCGGGCACGTAGTGGCGGCGGATCGCCTTGGGAAGGGAGCGGATCAGCTCGGTGACCAGGTTCTCGCGCAGCCCGGGGATCTGCCAGTCGAAGCCCTCGCCCGTGACCTGGTTGAGGACCTGGAGCGGTACGTGCACGGTGACGCCGTCCGCGTCGGCACCCGGCTCGAACTGGTATGTCACCGGCAGCGCGAGACCGCCCTGCCGCCACACGTCCGGGTAGTCGGAGGCGGTGATCTCCTCCGCGCGGTCGTTGATGAGCATGGACTTCTCGAAGTTGAGCAGGTCGGGCTCGTCGCGCCGTTTCTGCTTCCACCAGGAGTCGAAGTGCGCCCCGGACACCACATGTTCGGGGATGCGCTGGTCGTAGAAGTCGTACAGCGTCTCGTCGTCGACGAGGATGTCGCGGCGCCGGGCACGGTGCTCCAGCTCCTCGACCTCCTCCAGCAGCTTCCGGTTCTCGCGGAAGAACTCGTGAGGGGTACGCCAGTCGCCCTCGACGAGCGCGTTGCGGATGAACAGGTCACGGGAGGTCTCCGGGTCGATCCGGCCGTAGTTGACCTTCCGCTGCGCGACGATCGGCACCCCGTACAGCGTCACCCGCTCGAACGCCAGGACCGCCGCCTGCTTCTGCTCCCAGTGCGGCTCGCTGTAGGTGCGCTTGACCAGGTGCTGGGCGAGCGGCTCGATCCACTCGGGCTCGATCTTCGCGTTGACCCGCGCCCACAGCCGCGAGGTCTCCACCAGCTCGGCCGACATCACCCAGCGCGGCGGCTTCTTGAACAGCGCCGACCCGGGGAAGATCGCGAACTTGGCGCTGCGCGCGCCCAGATACTCGTTCTTCTCGGTGTCCTTGAGGCCGACATGTGACAACAGGCCCGCCAGCAGGGACTGGTGGACGGCGTCGGGCGACGGCTCCCGGTCGGTCTCCTCCAGCCGGATCCGCATCGTCCTGGCGACCTGGCGGAGCTGGCTGTAGATGTCCTGCCACTCACGTATGCGCAGGTAGTTGAGGAACTCCGCCCTGCACATCCGGCGGAACGCGGACGAGGACAGTTCCCGCTGCTGTTCGCGCACATAGCGCCACAGGTTGAGGAACGCGAGGAAGTCGCTGCTCCCTCCCCCCTTGCCGTCCGCCTCGGATGAGGTGCCCAGGAACCGGGCGTGCTGCTGATCGGCCTGCTGCTGCTTGTCGGCCGGGCGCTCCCGCGGATCCTGGATGGAGAGCGCCGCCGCGATCACCATCACCTCGTGCGCACAGCCGTTCCTGTCGGCCTCCAGCACCATGCGGGCCAGCCGCGGGTCGACGGGGAGCTGGGCGAGGCTGCGGCCCACCTTCGTCAGCTTCCGCGTCCCGGGCTCCAGCGCGCCCAGTTCCTCCAGCAGTTGCACGCCCGCCTTGATGCTGCGGTGGTCCGGCGGGTCGATGAAGGGGAACTTCTCGATGTCGCCGAGCCCGGCGGCCGTCATCTGCAGGATGACGGAGGCCAGGTTGGTGCGGAGGATCTCCGGGTCGGTGAACTCGGGCCGGGAGAGGAAGTCCTCCTCCGAGTACAGCCGGACGCAGATGCCCTCCGAGGTCCGGCCCGACCGCCCCTTGCGCTGGTTGGCGCTGGCCTGGCTGACCGGTTCGATCGGCAGCCGCTGCACCTTGGTGCGGTGGCTGTAGCGGGAGATGCGGGCGGTCCCCGGGTCGATGACGTACTTGATGCCGGGGACCGTGAGGGAGGTCTCCGCGACGTTGGTGGCCAGCACCACGCGGCGGCCGGAGTGCTGCTGGAAGACCCGGTGCTGCTCGGCGTGGGAGAGCCGTGCGTACAAGGGCAGGATCTCGGTGCCGCCGCCGGGCCGTTTCCCCTGCGTGCGGGCGAACTTCTTCTCCAGCGCGTCCGCCGTGTCGCGGATCTCCCGCTCGCCGGAGAGGAACACCAGGATGTCGCCGGGGCCCTCCGCCTGCAGCTCGTCCACCGCGTCCGAGACGGCGGTGACCTGGTCCCGGTCCGGCGCCTCGGAGTCCTCCTCCTCCAGCAGCGGCCGGTACCGCACCTCCACCGGGTAGGTGCGCCCGCTGACCTCCACGATGGGGGCGTCCCCGAAGTGCCGGGAGAACCGCTCGGGGTCGATCGTCGCCGAGGTGATGATCACCTTCAGGTCCGGCCGCTTCGGCAGCAACTGCGCGAGGTAGCCGAGCAGGAAGTCGATGTTGAGGGACCGCTCGTGCGCCTCGTCGATGATGATCGTGTCGTACTGGCGCAGCTCCCGGTCCTGCTGGACCTCCGCCAGCAGGATGCCGTCCGTCATCAGCTTGACCAGCGTGTGGTCCTTCACCTGGTCGGTGAAGCGCACCTTCCAGCCGACCGCCTCGCCGAGCTGCGTGCCCAGCTCCTCCGCCACGCGTTCGGCGACCGTGCGCGCCGCGATCCGGCGCGGCTGGGTGTGGCCGATCACACCGTGGATGCCCCGCCCCAGCTCCATGCAGATCTTCGGGATCTGCGTCGTCTTCCCGGAGCCCGTCTCGCCCGCGACGATCACCACCTGGTGGTCGCGTACGGCCTGGAGGATCGCGTCCTTCCTCCGGCTGACCGGCAACTGCTCGGGGTAGGTGATCCGCGGCACCGCCTCGCGGCGGGCTGCCACGCGCAGCTCTGAGGCGTCCATCGCGGCGGAGATCTCCGCGAGGACGGCCGCGCGGGCCTCCCCCTTGCGGATCTTCCGGGCACCCGTCAGCCGGCGGGCCAGCCGGTGCTGGTCGCCGAGCATGAGAGCGGGAAGACGGGCCGCCAGCTCGTGCGGAGCGGGGGTCTGTTGCCGGGCCGCCGCCGGGCGCCGTGCCGCCGGCTCGTGCGGGGAGGGGGTGGAAGTCGACATACCGTGCTCCAGGATCTCACCTGCGGGGCCCGAACTGCGAATGGTTTGCCCCCGTGGACACGGGTGCGAGCGGTACGGGGTCCCACCGGGCGGGCTGCGCTCGTGCAACAGATCTCTCGCCCGTGTGACAGGACGCCTGCCTGCGCAACAGTTCGCCGACCACTGCAACACCTCTCTGACCAGTGCGTATCTCCCGCCTCGCGGTGCAACCGGCCCCGGCCCCGCCGCGTCGCTGTGGGAGAACATCACCGCGGGGGACATCGGGAGGGAACGCCATGCGAGGGCGCACGGGGCAGGAGGGCACCACCGCTCGCCGCGGGCGCCTGGCACGGGCCGCGGCTCGCTGCCGTGCGCTGGTGCGGGACAGGGCTCGGCGCAGGCGGCTGGTGCAGGGTGTCATGGCCGCCTGCGTCCTCGCCCTGCTGCCCGCGACATGGCTGCGGCTGTCCACCGACGACCGCCTCGGTCCGGACGCCGCCTCCGCGCCGAAAGCGCCCGTGGCCCTGGTCTTCGGCGCGGGCCTGCGGGACGGCACCCCCTCCCCGTACCTGGCGCACCGCCTCGACACCGCGGCCGGCCTCTACCGCGCCGGAACGGTCCGTGTCCTCCTCGTCTCGGGCGACAACAGCCGCCGCGACTACGACGAGCCGAGCGCCATGCGCCGCTACCTCACCGCACGCGGCGTCCCCGCGTCCCGGATCGTCGCCGACCACGCGGGCTTCGACACCTGGGACTCCTGCGCCCGCGCCTCCCGGCTGTTCGGGGTGCACCGGGCCCTGCTGGTCAGCCAGGACTTCCACGTGCGCCGGGCCGTCGCGCTGTGCCGGGCGGCCGGCATCGACTCGTGGGGTGTGCCCGTACGGGAGCCGCGCGACGCGACCTGGTACGCGGGCGGACTGCGCGAACTGCCCGCCGCGGGGAAGGCCGCGCTCGACGCGGCACTGACCCCCGACCCGCACTTCCTCGGCCCCCGCGAGCAGGGCGTCCGGCGTGCACTCGCCGCCGCCCGCGCCGACACCCGCCGTCATGCCACCGGGCCCGATAACGCCACCGGGCCCGGTAGCGGTGTCGGGTCCGGTGACGCTCCCGGGGATGGCCACGCTGCTGTGCATGGCGACGGTGCCTCGACCGGTCACGCCCCCGGGCGGAGTCACGCTGTTGTGCATGGCGACGGTGCC
>NZ_KE384243.1:301187-432065 GCF_000424785.1 Streptomyces sp. CNT360
CGGGGACGGCCACCGTGTCGGGCCTGGTCGCGGTGGCGTGCCTGACGACGCTGCCGCGCCTGGTCATGGTGCCGGGCGGAGTCACGCTGTTGTGCCTGACGACGACGCCCCGTCCGGTCATGCTGCCGCGCATGGGGACGCTGCCGCGTCTGGTCGCGCTGCCGGGCCTGTTCACGTTCCCGGATCCGGTCGCGCTGCCGGGTCTGGTGACGGTGCCGTCCATGACGACGCTCCCCGGCGGGGTCACGCTGCCGCGCACGACCACGCTGCCGCGCAGGGTCACGGTGCCGAGTCCGGTCGCGGTGCCGTGCGTGACGACGCTGCCGCGTCCTGCCACGCTGCGGGGTTCCGGTCAGGCTGCTGTGCCTGACGACGCCGCCGGGCAGGGCCACCCCGCCGCGTCCGGCCACGCCCCCGTGCCTGCTCATGCCCCCGTGCAGGGCCACGCCCCCGCGCAGGGTCACGCCCCCGTGCCTGCTCATGCACTCGTGCAGGGCCACGCCCCCGCGCAGGGCCACGCCCCCGCGCGTGACCGTGCTTCCGGGGCGGGCCGGTCCCGGGCAGTGCCGGACAGGCACCTTTCCGTACCGCACCGTTCGCTCGACAGCGAGAGGAACTCATGACCGCCACGGGGACGCACACCGTACGCAGCGACGCCGCACACGAACCCGGCGGGACCGGCGACCCCGGGCGGTGGGACGACGAGAGCCGGCGGCTCCACGCGGCAGCCCAGCAGGGGGCGGCGGGGGACCAGTACGGGTACGCCGCCCACCTGGTGGGCCGGGGCCGCGTCGACGACGCCCTCCCGTGGCTGGAGCAGGCGGCACGGGGAGGGGAGGCCGGGGCCGCGCGGCTGCGCGCGGTCGTGGCCAGGGACCGCGGCCAGCTCTCCGTCGCCGGCTACTGGTACCGCACCGCGGCCGACCGCGACGGCGACTGCGCGTTCGGCCTCGCCGAGCTGCTGTGGAAGCGGCTGGAGGACCTGGAGGGCGCCGCCGAGTGGTACGCCACGGGGGCGGCCCTGGGCAGCGTGAAGTGCCGCACCGACGGCGCCCTCTTGATGCTCGCGCGCGGCCGGACCGACGAGGCCAGGGCGGAACTCGCCCTGGCCGCACCGCACGACGAGGTCGCCGAGAGGATCGAGGAGCGCCTCGGCACGCTGAGCGGCTGGATCGCGCGGTGCCGGGCCGATGTGGCCGAGCTGTCCGCCCAGTTCGCCCTGCCGCCCGAGGAGCGCACGGCGGACCTCGCAGAGCGGCTGGCCCGGCTCCTGGAGGACGAGGAGCCGGAAGGGCCGCGGGCCGCGCTCGACGCCGACCCGGAGTGGTTCCGCGCGTTCCCCTCCTTCCTGCCGGAGGCCGAGGAGGTCTACCGGGAGGCCCGCGCACTCGACGACCCGCGTACCGATGTCCGGCACGCGCTGCTGCACTGGCACCTCGGCCGGTACGAGGACGCGTGCCGCGTGCTGGCGGAGGCCCTGGTGCGCCACCCCGGCTCACGGCTGCTCACCCGGGCCCTCGCCGACATCCACTTCGGCCAGGGCCGGCGCGAGGAGTACGAGACGGTGCTGACCGCCGGCGCCGAAGCCGGCGACCCTGACCTGCAGTTCCGGCTCGGCGGCACCTGCCTGTCCCAAGGCCGGCTGACAGAGGCCCGCCGCTGGCTGGAGGCGGCCGCAGCGGGCCTGGCGGACGACCCCGGCTACGGGGAGGACGCCGTTGCCGAAGTGGCCGGGCGCCTGGCGGAACTGGCGGAGAAGGAGCGCGCCCGGCCCGCGGCCCCCTCCGCCGCGGAGCAGCAGCGCGTGACCGGGCTGCGCGCCGCCGCCGAGGACGGTGACGCCGGAGCCCACCTGGAACTCGGCCGCCTGGCCGGCAAGGCGCGCCGCTGGACGGAGGCGACCCGCCACTACCGGTCCGCCGCCGCCGTCCCCGACGACCCGCGCGCGGCTACGGCCTCCTACGAGCTGGGCCGGATGCTCCACGAGGAGTGCTACGCGGACGAGTCCGCGATCGTCCCCCTCTACCTGGCCGCCGCCCGGGCGGGCGACCTGGACGCGACGGAGGCGCTGGGGGCCCTGCACGTCCGCTCCGACCGCCCCGAACAGGCGGAGCCGTGGCTGCGGAAGGCCGCCCGGTTCGGCAGGCCGGAGGCGGCGGCCTGGGTCGGCAACCGGGCCGGTGACGTGTACGGCGACATGGAGGAGGCCATCCGCTGGTGGACGCGCGCGGCGAAGGGCGGCAGCGTCTTCCACGGCTGGCGCGCCGGCAAACAACTCGTCCTGCGCCGGCGGTACGAGGAGGCCGAGACCCCGCTGCGGCTGGCCTGGTCGGGCCGCGCGGACAACGCCCCGCTGCACGAGGCCGCCTACTGGCTGGGGTGCGCGGCGAAGGGCCGCGGCCGGACCGGGGAGGCGGTGGAGTGGCTGCGCACCGCGTGCGAGGTGCACCCCGTCGTGCGGCAGGGCTACAGCGGCTTCCTGCTCGCCACCCTCTTCGACCCCGCCGTCGACCTGGCGGAGCTGCTGGTCGTGCGGGTGGCGCCGGAGGCGGGGGACGCGGCCGGGGACGGGACGGCAGCGGGCGAGGCCGGCCAGCACGGGAGTGCGGACAACGACGACGCGGAGGAGGCGTACGCGGAAGCCGAGGCACTGCTCGCCCCCGTGCTGGAACACACCCCCCGTCACGCCACCGCGCACTACCTCCTGGGACGGATCGCCGAGCGGCGCGGCGACCAGGAGACGGCCCGCTTCCACCTGGACCAGGGGCAGTCCCCGGACGACGGCGAACAGCCGCACCGGATGCGGGAGGCCGTGTCCCTCGCAGACACCCTCCGCCACGTGACCGCCTGACCCCCGACGACGGGGACGGCGCTGCCCGCCGGAGCGGCCCCGTTACAGTGGCGACATGAGTGGTGGCGGACAGGTGGCACGGGCGCGGCAGCGGACCGCGTTGCTCGCCGGGCTGCTGCTGCCGCTGCTGCTCGCCTCCGTGTTCACCGTGTGCGGTGCCGCGGCTGCGGAGGCGGGGACGCCGCACCGGACGGCCCCCTCGGCGACGTCCGCCGACTCCCACGCGGACGTGTCCGGCACGCTCGCCGCCGCCGACGACGCGGGCCCCTCCCGCTGTCACAAGTCGAAGGGCGAGGGCGGCGGGGCGCTCCCTGCCGCGCCGTCCGCCGGACAGCAGCAGTCGCTGGCGCTGCCCGCCTGCCCGGCCCCCGAGTCGCACACCGCGATCGGCGCGGCGCACGAACGGCCGCCGGTGCGCGGCCCCGCCCCCGCACCGCCCCCCACCCCCGTCGAGCTCTCCGTCCTGCGCGTGTAGAGGCCCCGGCCGACGCGGCGTGCCCGTACGAAGGCGCACACGGCTGCCCGTACGCACGTCGGCACGCGGCAGCAGCACGCGGCAACCGCGTGCCGGATACCGCGTGCCGGATGCCCGTACTCGGGCGCGTGCACCTTCGACGCGCCCTCCCCGCGTGCCCACCGGCTCGCACGGGCGAGGTGTGGTCGGCGTCGGCCCGGACGACCTTCCGTCCGTCTCTCCGCGTACTCGACAGGAGTCGATTCCGTATGGTTCCGCTCGCTCTGCGTGCGGTCGCGGTCTGGTCCGCCCGGCGCTGGGGCGCCGCCGCCGGGGCCGCCGCGCTGACCGCGCTCGTCGTGGGAGTGCCCACCGCCGTCGTCCCGACCCCGCTGTTCGGCCGCACGGTGCCCACCCCGTGGTGGGCCTGGCCCACGCTGGCGCTCACGGCCGTCCTGACGGGGCTGCTGCTGGCCACCTACGTCCGTGTCGCCGGCCAGGACGGTGACCGGCGGTCCGCCCGGTTGGGCACCGTCGGCGGGGCGCTGAGCTTCTTCGCCGTCGGCTGTCCCGTCTGCAACAAGCTGGTGCTGCTCGCGCTCGGGACCTCCGGGGCGCTCACCGTCTGGCAGCCGGTACAGCCCGTCCTCGCAGTGGCCTCGTCGGCGCTGCTCGCCGCGGCGACGGTGCGGCGGCTCGCGGGAGAGGCCGCGTGCCCCGCCACCGGCGACCGCGCCACCCCCGCCTGACCGCACCCTCCCCCCTCCACTTCTTCCCCCTTTCCCTCTCCTCCAGGAGCTCCGTATGTCCGCGAAGCCGCCCACCACCAAGGCGTCCTCCACCCCCACCTCGTCCTCCCGTCCCCGCTCGCGCAAGGGTGTGGTCATCGGTGCGCTCGTCGCCGTGACCGCGCTGCTGGCCGGCTGGCTCTCGCAGTACATGACCGGCGGGACCGGAGGCTCGGGCGGAAGCGGTGCCGGCTCGTCCGGCAACTCCGCCGCCGACGAGGGCCGGTCGGAGAACACGGCCGTCGGCGACCCCGCGCTGATGAAGCTGGCACGCCGGGACGCCGACGACCCCTTCGCGCGCGGCGAGGCGGACGCCCCGGTCGTGATGATCGAGTACGCCGACTTCGGCTGCTCGTTCTGCGGCAAGTTCGCCCGCGACACGGAGCCGAAGCTGGTGAAGAAGTATGTGGACAAGGGGGTGCTGCGCATCGAGTGGCGCAACTTCCCGGTGTTCGGGAAGGGCTCCGAACGGGCCGCGCTGGCGGGGTACGCGGCGGGCGAGCAGGGCCGGTTCTGGCAGTTCTACCAGGCCGTCTACGCCGACAAGGGCAACGAGAAGAACGCCTTCGGCGACGCCCACCTCCACGAGATCGCCGACCGGGCCGGGGTGCGCGACCTCGACCGGTTCGACCGCGACCGCGCGAGCAAGGCCGCCGGGAAGCTGCTGGAGAAGGACAGCGCCGAGGCGTACGCGCTCGGTGCCGGCGCCACTCCGGCCTTCCTGGTCAACGGGCAGCCCATCGCCGGTGCCCAGCCGGACGAGGTCTTCACCGACGCCGTCCGGCGCGCCGCGGCGGCCGCGAAGAAGGGCGGAGCCGGGGCCGGGTCCGGTGACCGGAAGCGGGCGGGACAGGACTGATGGACGTCGGATACCTGGCCGCCTTCCTCGGCGGCCTCCTCGCCCTGCTGAGCCCGTGCAGCGCCCTGCTGCTCCCCGCGTTCTTCGCCTACTCGATCGACTCGACGGGCAGGCTGCTGGCCCGTACCGGCATCTTCTACCTGGGCCTGGCCACGACGCTGGTGCCGCTGGGGGCGGCCGGATCGTTCGCGGGCCGCCTCTTCTACGGCCACCGCGAGCTGCTGGTGCCCATCGGTGGCTGGCTGATCGTCGCGCTCGGCGTGGCGCAGATCGTCGGCCTGGGGTTCGCCCCGCGCCGGCTGCGGGAGGTCTCCGGCCGCATCCGCCCGACCACCGCGCTGTCCGTCTACGCCCTCGGCGCGGTCTACGGCCTGGCCGGCTTCTGCGCGGGCCCCGTCCTCGGCAGCGTGCTGACCGTCGCCACCGTGAGCGGCAACCCGGTCTACGGCGGCATGCTGCTGGCGGTGTACGCGCTGGGCATGGCCGTACCCCTGTTCGTACTGGCGGCGCTGTGGGACCGCTTCGACCTGGGGCGGCGGCGGTGGCTGCGCGGGAGGGAGATCGCGATCGGCAGCCGGTTCCGGATGCACACCACCTCGCTCCTGTCCGGCCTCTTCTTCGTCCTGCTCGGCGCCCTCTTCCTCGCCTTCGACGGTGCCGCAGGACTGCCCGGGCTGACCGATGTGGACGGGGCCTTCGCCGCGGAGACCTGGGCCCGGCGGGTGGGGGACGCCGTGCCGGACGCGGTACTGCTGGCGGTTCTGGCGGCGGCGGCCGTCGCCGTCGCCCTGGTGGCCGCGGTGCGTGGGCGACGGCACCGGCGGGCGGGGGGTGGCGCCTAGCCCCGCGACGGCGGCGGCGCCGCTGCACCGGGCACGCGCGGGGGGTGCCCGTTTCCTCCCATATGTCCGCCTAGTGTGACGGGTATGAGCGAGGAACCGGAGTGGTCCGAGCGCCGACCGGACCCGGCACCGCCGCACCGCACCCACGCCCGGCACGGCGCCCGGCGGAGCCTTCCCGACCTGTGGCGGGACTTCAAGGACTCGCCGTTCCTCCCGGCGACCGTCCTCGTACTGATCCTCGCCGCGGGTGCGGGGCTCTTCGCCGGGTCGTACACGTACGCGATGGCGAATCCGACCCCGCACCACGTGCCGGTCGCCGTCGTCGGCAAGCCGGACAGCGCGCAGGACCGCGCCGCGTTCGTCGCGGGTATGGAGAAGGCGCTGGGCTCCTCCCTCGCTCTGCGCCACTTCCGCAACCACGGACAGGCGGAGCACGCCATCGAGGCCCAACGCGTCTTCGCGGTCATGCGGATCGAGCGGCCCAAGGGCGTGGAACTGGACGTCTCCAGCGCGTCCGGTGCCTCCGTCGCGCAACTGTTCCAGGAGGCGGGACCGAAGGTCGGCAAGAAGATCGGCGTGCCCGTCCAGGTCCGGGACCTCAAGCCCCTGGCCAAGGGCGACCCGCGCGGCCTGGCGATCTTCTACATCTCGCTGGCCGCCGTCATCATCGGCTTCGTCGGCGCCATCCAGCTCAGCGTCCACGCCCGCGGGCTCAACCCGCCCGAACGCATCGCCTACACGGCCGCCTATGCGCTCCTCGGCGGCTTCGTCATCGCCGCCGTCGTCGACTGGGGACTCGGAGCACTGCAACTGCCCTTCGTGCACTCCTGGTTGATCCTCGCGCTGACGATGTTCACCAGCGGCATGGTCTTCACCATGTTCAACACCCTCATCGGACGCTGGGCCATGGCCCCCACCTGGGGCGTCATGGTCCTGCTGGGAAACCCCTCCTCGGGCGGCGCCGTCTCCTGGCCGCTGCTGCCCTCCGTCCTCGGCGAGATCGGCCGCTGGCTGCCTCCCGGCGCCTCCGTGAACGCCCAGCACACCGCGGTCTACTTCCCCGAGTACCAGCTTCTCCAGCCCTACCTGGTCCTCGCGGCCTGGGCCCTCGTCTCCTGCGGCGTCTTCTGGATCTGGCGCCACCGCCACCCCGGCGGCCGCGACCGCACCGCCGCCCACGCCGCCGCCCCGGGCTGACCCGCCCCCCACCCCACGCACGAAACAGGCCCCGTCCCAAACGGAACGGGGCCTGACTCGTGCGGTGTGGCTGGGGCCGGGGTCGAACCGGCGACCTTCCGCTTTTCAGGCGGACGCTCGTACCAACTGAGCTACCCAGCCGCAGCGGTCCTGACGGGATTTGAACCCGCGGCCTCCACCTTGACAGGGTGGCGAGCACTCCAAACTGCTCCACAGGACCAAGCGTTCGTGCGAGCTCCAGTCTCGCACAGTGCGACCCGTGCTCCCAACCGCTTTCGCGGCTTCCCGGGGGCTCCCCAGCAGGGGTGACGTCGCCGGAAAAGACTAACAGACCCGAGGGGCTGCCCCGTACCGGAGCAGTGCGGCTCGCGGCGGTGTGTGCACATGCGAAAGCCCCTGGCCGGACGAGAGCGACCAGGGGCTTCGGCGAAGGTCCTGCAAGGGTGCCCCCAACGGGATTCGAACCCGTGCTACCGCCTTGAAAGGGCGGCGTCCTGGGCCACTAGACGATGAGGGCGAGTGGCTCGGCCGAGCGCCCGGACAGCGCTACGGCAGGCTTCGGCAGCATATGGGATGCGCGGACCGTTCGCCAAAACTTCGTGTGCCGTAGCCGATGGCGGCGTCGGGTCGGTGCGGGGGTCAGCGGCCCGTCGCCGGGCTCTACCGCGCGACCCGGACCCTGACGGGGACGAAGGCGGGGACGGCGACAGGGACGGGACGGGGGTGAGCCGGGCTGCACCTCTTCCGGGAGGTGGCGGGAGACCTCCGCCTTGGACAGGCCGAGGCCGCCCAGGGTGAGCTCGTCCCAGGCCTGGAGCCGTCCGGTGAATCGGTCCAGGTAGAGGACGGAGGCCTGCCCCTTGTCCCGGTGCTCGCCCTCGACGGCAGGCAGCCCGCTGCCGCCGGTCGAGCCCTGGGTCACCAGCCGGGTGTCGCGCGGCAGCACCTCCGTCCGCCGGTTGTGCGTGTGCCCGGTGAGGGCCAGCGGGACCCGGCCTTCCGTCTGCCTGGCCAGTACCGGATCGTGGCCGACCGCGATGTCGACCGCGATGTCGACCGGGGGGGCCGGCCGCGTGCTGGGCCCGCAACGTGGCGGCCAGTTCGCGAACGGCCGACCGCTCCGCCGGGTCCCCCTCGGGCGCCACGGAGCGGTCCGGGGCGAACTGCGGGTCGCCCCAGCCGGAGATCCGCAGGCCCGCCACGTCGACGGTCACGCCCCGGTCGAGTACGTGGACCTGCGCACCGTCCTTGCCGTCCAGGTTCTCGACGGCCCGCTGCGTGGTGGCGGAGTCGTGGTTGCCGCGGACCCACACGTAGGGGGGCGCCGAGGTCCGTGAGCGGGTCGAGGAAGCGGTTCTCGGCGGCGGTGCCGTGGTCCAGGGTGTCGCCGCTGTCGACGATCACGTCGATGCCGTACTGCTCGACCAGCGACCGGACGAGGTGCCAGACGGCCGGGTCGAGGTGGATGTCGGAGACGTGCAGCAGGCGCGTCGTCGAGGGGTCGGGCTGGTAGGCGGGGAGGGCGGAGACCGCGTCGTACAGCTTGGTGACGTTCGTCACCAGGCGGCCAACTCCTTGTGAAAGACGTCGAACTCGGTCGCGATGCTGCGCGCGTTGCCCACCACGGCCAGCAGGCCGGAGAACCCGGGCTCCAGCACCGACTTCGGGTTCCACATCGCCGCCGTGGTCCCGGCGGAGGCCACCAGGAGTGCGAGGGAGAGGCCGTCGGCGGCCAGTGCGGTGCGCGGGCGGCGGTGGACGGCCAGGGCGAGGGCGCAGGAGCCGGACGGTACGGCGACGGCCGAGCGCAGCCCGAGGTCCAGCGCACCCGCCCCGACGTCCCGGGTGATCTCGTCGTCCAGTCCCTCGATCCGCTCGGGATGGTCGACGAGCGTCGCGGCACGCTCCTGGTCGAGCTGGTCGACGTCCACGTCCAGCCGCAGTGGGGCGGCGTGGCTGCGCAGTTCCAGTGCGCCCAGCGGGGAGACGTCGGCCTTGATCCCCCGGTGAGGGAGGGCCGCAGTGTCGACCGGGCCGACCGGCGTACGGACGTTTCCGACGACGAGGAGGCAGCCCGGCCCCGAGCAGCGTGACGACGACGAGGACGGCTGCGCGTCGGCAGGGCCCGGGCCCCGTCGACGGTGGCCTCCACCGGGCGGCCGCAAGGACGGCCCGGCCCGGCGGGAGGGCGGGCCGGAGGCGGCGCCGGGGCTCCGGGCGACGGATCCTCAGCCGTGCGACGTGTTGCCGGTACCGGCGCGTCAGGGCACGCGACAGCCGGGAGGCAACGCCGGCCATGTCGGCCGGTGTGCCCCTCGGGCGGGGCGATGCGCCCGCTCCGGGCGGGGGCCCGTACGCCCGCTCCGGGGCACATGGGCCCCGCGGCTGCGGACGTGGCGTGAGTCCTGTCACGGCGGACGCGGGCAGGTGTCCGGTGACCGGGGGAGGACGTCAGCGGGCGGGCTGGCCGACAATGGGCGCGTGCTGGAGATGACGCGTGAGGACTTCGAGGAGCTGGTCGCCGAGGCGCTCGACCGGATACCGCCCGAACTGACCCGGCTCATGGACAACGTGGCGGTCTTCGTCGAGGACGAGCCGGCCGCGGACGATCCCGAGCTGCTCGGGCTGTACGAGGGGACGCCGCTGACCGAGCGCGGCGAGTGGTACGCGGGTGTCCTGCCGGACCGCATCACCCTCTACCGCGGGCCCACCCTGCGCCTGGCCGAGCGGGATCACGGGGGTGACCGGGAGGGTGTCGTGGCGGAGGTCGAGATCACCGTCGTGCACGAGATCGCCCACCACTTCGGCATCGACGACGAGAGGCTGCACGCGCTCGGTTACGGCTGAGGCGCGGCCCCGCCCCGGGAACCAGGGCGCGTGCGGGCCGGTCGAGCGCCTTGTGACGCGCCGTGAGCGCTGCGAAGCGTGACCTGTTGGGGTGACGGGGAGTTGGGCACTGCACTGGCCGTAACCCGCGCAGGAGGTCCCGCCGTGCGCCTGTCCCATCCCGCCTCCCCTGTTCCTCCCCCGTCCTCCGCGTCCGGCACCGGCCGCGTCGCCCGGTCCACGACCGTCGGCGCGCTGGTGCTCGCGGCCGTCTCCACGCTCAGCGGCTGCATGACGGTGCAGGGTGCCGACGACGCGGGGGACGGCCGCACCGTACCCGTGGGGAGCCGCTCGGACGACCACAGCGGCGCGACGGAACCCGAGGGCGGTCTGGACGGCGCGGGATACCGCGACGGGCGCGTCCCCGGGCAGGGGCACGGCGGCGCCGGCCACGACGGGCGCGGCCGGGGCGCGGGCGAGGGGCACGGCGAACGCGACCAGCAGGACCGGCAGGGCAAGCGGGACAAAGGCAAGGACGTGGCGCACTCCGCGGGCCGCGGCAGCACGGGCGGAGACGGCGGCGACGGAAGCTCCGGTGCGTCCGCCGGTACCGGCTCCTCCGGCGGGGACTCGGGCGGCGACCGCGGGCGTCCGCGGCCCCGGCCGAGCGGCGGCACCGGGGGTTCGGACGGTTCGGGCGGCGACTCCGGCTCCCCGACCACGTCGCCGTCCCCCACCCCGAGCGAGCCCGACCCGGACCCGTCGCCGACACGCACCACGGCGTCACCCGGCGGAGCCTCCCGGTCGCAGGTCGGGGGAGGTGCCGACACCCTCTCCCCGCAGTCCCTGCCGCACCCGGCATGAGCCCGCGGGACCCCCGTTTGCACCGTGCAGCGCGGGCCGCGTATGCTGGTAGATCGTTTGATCCCATTTGCCCGGCGCCCCCATCGAAGCGCGCCGTGTGGCGCGTTCTCTCCTGCCGTGGCTGACCGCATCGAGGCGGTTCCTTGCGAATTTCACGGAGTTATGGGCGCGTGCCAGTGACTCCGGAAGGTTCGCATTTCGCATGTCTGTCACCACCGCTGACGCCGTCGACCCCGTACCCGCGGACGACGCGTCGCACGCTGCCGTAGCAGCCCCCGAGACGGCCGAGGCCCCCGAGACGGCCGGAACGACCGAGACGGCCGAAACCTTGGCCGAGACCGCCGAGGCGCAGGCCGAGGAGGCGGTTCCCACGTTCGCGGACCTCGGGCTGCCCGAGTCCGTCGTCCGCAAGCTCGCGCAGAACGGTGTGACCGCGCCGTTCCCGATCCAGGCCGCCACCATTCCGGACGCACTGGCCGGGAAGGACGTGCTGGGCCGTGGACGTACCGGTTCCGGCAAGACCCTCTCCTTCGGGCTTCCCCTGCTGGCCCGCCTGAGCGGTGGCCGCACCGAGCGCAAGCGCCCCCGCGGTGTGATCCTCACCCCCACCCGCGAGCTGGCGATGCAGGTCTCCGACGCGCTCCAGCCCTACGGGGACACCCTCGGCCTCAAGCTGAAGGTCGTCTGCGGCGGCACCTCCATGGCCAACCAGATCTCCGCGCTGGAGCGGGGCGTCGACGTCCTCGTCGCCACCCCGGGCCGGCTGCGTGACCTGATCAACCGGGGCTCCTGCTCCCTCGACGACGTCCGCACGGCGATCCTCGACGAGGCCGACCAGATGGCCGACCTGGGCTTCCTGCCCGAGGTGACCGAGATCCTCGACCTCGTCCCCGAGGGCGGCCAGCGGATGCTCTTCTCCGCCACGATGGAGAAGGAGATCGACTCGCTGGTACGGCGCTACCTGGTCGACCCCGTCTCCCACGAGGTCGACGCGGCGCAGGGTGCGGTGACGACCATGACGCACCACGTGCTCGTCGTGAAGCCGCGCGACAAGGCGCCGGTGACGGCCGCCATCGCCACCCGCAAGGGCCGCACCATCGTCTTCGTCCGCACGCAGCTCGGTGCCGACCGCGTCGCCGAACAACTGCGTGAGGTAGGCGTGCGCGCCGACGCACTGCACGGCGGCATGACGCAGGGCGCCCGTACCCGCACGCTGGCCGACTTCAAGGACGGCAAGGTCAACGTGCTGGTCGCCACCGACGTCGCGGCCCGCGGCATCCACGTCGACGGCATCGACCTCGTCCTCAACGTCGACCCGGCCGGCGACCACAAGGACTACCTGCACCGCTCGGGCCGCACCGCGCGGGCCGGCGAGTCCGGGACGGTCGTCTCCCTGGCGCTGCCCCACCAGCGGCGGCAGATCTTCCGGCTGATGGAGGACGCCGGGGTGGACGCCTCCCGGCACCTCATCGGCCGCGGCGACGTCTTCGACGAGGACGTGGCCCGCATCGTCGGCGCCCGCTCCCTCACCGAGGTCCAGGCCGACTCCGCCGTGAACACCGCCCGCCAGGCCGAGCGCGAGGCGAAAAAGCTCAGCCGCCAGCTCGAAAAGCTCCAGCACCGGGCCGCCGAGCTGCGCGAGGAGGCCACCCTGCTGATCGCCAGGGCCGCCCGCGAGCGCGGCGAGGACCCGGACGCCGCCGTCGCGTCCGCCGCCGAGGAGGAGGCCGCCCAGGCCGCCGAGGAGGCCCGCGCCGAGGCCGCCCGCCAGGCGAAGGCCGAGGCGGAGCGACGCGAGCGCGAGCGCGCCGAACGCGACCGCGACCGCGGCGGCCGTCCGTCGTACGACCGCAAGGACCGCAACCGGGACCGGGACCGCGGCGATCGCCCGTACGGCCGGGACCGGGGCGACCGTTCCTACGGCCGTGACGACCGCGAGCGCGGCGACCGCCGCTCCTCCGACCGCGGCGACCGCGGCGACCGCGGCGACCGCGGTGACCGCGGCGGTTTCCGCCGGGACCGCGACCGGGACCGGGGTCGTGACGAGCGTCCGTACGGCGGACGCGACCGCGACCGTGACCGTCGCGACGGTGGCCGGGACGGCCGGGACGGCGACCGTGGCGGTTACCGCGGCGACGGCCACCGCCGTGACGCCGGCGACCGCCCCGTCCGCCGGGACGGCTTCCGCGGCGGCGAGCGCTCCTTCCACCGGGACCGCCGCGACGACCGCCGCCCCCAGGGCCGTACCGGCGACCACCGCTCCAGCTCCCCCCACGGCCCCGGCCGCGGCGCCCCCCGCACCACGGACCGCCGCGCCGACAAGCCCCGCTGGAAGCGCAACGGCTGACCCCGCGCGGCCCGCTGCCGAGCCGCCGTATGCCGGCCCGACCGCAGCCCCGATGGCGTGCAACCCGGAATGCCTTCGAACTGCGCCGGACGGCCGGGCTATGCTGCTCGGTGCGGGCCGTTAGCTCAATTGGCAGAGCAGTGGACTTTTAATCCATTGGTTGTGGGTTCGAGTCCCACACGGCCTACCGTCGACGGGGCGGGCTTCGCCCGCTGACCTGCGAGGGAGCGCCCGGGCCGAGATCATCGGTCCGGGCGCTTCGGGGTTTTGGGGTGCTGTGCGTGAGCAGGAGAGACCAACCATCGCAGGTAGGGCGAACGCCTGGGCTCCAGCCGGCCGGTTCACAGCTATGTCGGCAACCTCACAGTCGGCCTCACCGCGCCGGCTCGGGTGCGAAGCCGCAGTGAGTGCGAGGTCGCCTGCCAATCCTGGCCCTGCGCCTCCGACTCGGGCTCGCCGCTGCCGACGCGGCGTGCGCCGCGAGAGCGGTCGCGGCGCACGGGACCTGACGGCGTTTTCCTCTACTTCCTCTACTTCGCTTTCCCCCCGTTGCGCAGCAGGGGCGGGCTGAGCAACCAGGCGTTCCCGCGACGGTAGAGGGCGGCGGGACGTCCGGCCGCGGGGAGCCGCTGGGCTCCCGTCGACTGGACGAAGCCCGCGGTGTTGAGCACCTTGCGGCGGAAGTTGCTCGGGTCCAGGTACTGCCCCCAGACGACTTCGTACACCGTGCGTAGTTCGCTCAGCGTGAAGGTTTCGCCGCAGAAGGCCGTGGCGACAGCGGTGTACTCCAGCTTCCCGCGAATCTGTTCCAGCGCGTCCGCGAGGATGGATACATGGTCGAATGCCAAGGCTTCTTGGTCATCGGCCAGTTCTGACGCGGGAAACCAGTAGGCATGTCTAGCGTCGGTGCCGCCAGTGGGAGCGGGAAGGTCAGGCCCCAACGCGAGGTAGGCGATCGTGACGACGCGGCCCCTGGGATCACGCCGGGGATCGCCGTAGGCGCCCAGCTGCTCGAGATGCAGGCGGCTACCGTCGATGCCCGCCTCCTCCCAGAGTTCACGCTGAGCCCCCTCGCGCAAAGTCTCGTCCTTCTGTACGTACCCACCTGGTAGCGCGGGGCGACCCAGGAAGGGTTCTACGCCGCGCTCGATCAGGAGGACCATCAGCCGGCCGTCCCGGATGGTGAAGATCGTCAGATCGGCTGTCACCCAAGACGCTTCCACCTCCGTGGAGTGATTGAGCCAGTCATCCACCGGGGACCCCTTAAAGGTCGTATTGACTATAACGCGTTGAACATTTAAGGTCACCTGAACCATAACGCGACCCAGGGGACGGGCATGATCACCTCCCACGCGTCACCAGCCAAGGAAGCGCCCGGCGAACCCACCACGGCCACTCGTCACTTATGCGCCGGCGTCTACGTGGACGAACGGTTCCGTGACCTGGTGATCGACGAGGTGTGCACCGCCCCGCACCGCCGCGTCGCTCCCTCGTACGGGTTCGACATCGTTCCGGTCATGCATCACGCCTGGCGGGCCGCAGCGTTGAGCGCACTGCATCGCGTGACGCTTGTGGGGGCGGTGGGCGGCCCGGCCCTCGCGGGCGCCGCACCCGCTGCCATCGTGGCGATGTGCGGTATCGCTCTTCTGTGGCACATTCACCTCGCGAGATCGCTCCCTGAGGCGGGCCCGGACCCAGGCTTCGGGCAGAAGGCGCGGCGCCGCGTGCCGGCACAGCGACGGGAACAGCGGGGACGGCGCGGTCTCCTCGCGCTGATCTTCACCGAAAGAGATCCAGAGATACGGCGCAAGCTCAGGCGCCTCGGCTGGACCGCTCTCACGGTGGCTCTCACCGGCCTGGCCGTCGCGACGCTGTACCCGGCCGACGGTGCTCTAGCCCTGCTGTTGCTCGGAACAGTTCTGGTTGTGTGTCTTGCCGTCGGAGCCCTGCGCCAGGTGTTGCTGAACCGCATTCTCCGGGCGGGCAGCCTCAGGCCACGCAGGCTGTCCCGTCGACAACGGGCTGCGGATGCGCAGCAGCAGCACGTCTGTGTCGTGTACTGCCGTTCCCGCCACACCGAGGAAGAGGACGACGAGGACGACCTGACCATGTTCACCGTCTTCGGCGACGCGTCACCGTTTGTCGGGGCCGGGGAACTGGTTTATCAGTGGAACCCGCCGATGAGCATCCAACTGCTGCGTCCCGGTGACGACGAGGAACCCTTGCACGAGCGTGAGCACCCCACGCCTCCGTTCCAACCGCACGAGTTGGTCGATCATTTACGGGAAGCAGTCGGGGAGTTGGCGGCGGATGATTTCGACGTCCGGCTTCCTGCACAGGTGCGCGACCGCGTCTATGTCGCGGATACCGACGTCGCTGCCGATCGTGCTCTGCTGCCCCGGCGGATCGGCGAGCTCGACATGCGGGAAATCATCGACACGCCAGGAGCCAAGCAGCACCACTTCCTCGAGGTCATCACACCCACTGGCGGCGGGGAGTTCGTCGCCACTCTGCTTCTGCACGTCAATGTGCAGGGGCGGACCCTGAGCATCTCCACGGCAGCATGCGTGCTCTCACACACGCCCAGGTCCTTCCAGCGAGTCACGGAGTTCGGGCAGCACGGCGCACCAGCCGTCATCTGGGCCGCATTCGGGGAAATCGCCAAGTTGCCGCAAGAGATTCCGCGGCTATGGCGGATCGCTCGCTACGCCTACACCCTGGGCAAAGCCGCGCTGCTCCCTCGTGATCTGACGAGGGCACGGATTCGCAATGTGCTGATCGGAACCCGGGTCAGCATCCGGCAGGAGATGTCACAAGCATGGCCCAAGATACAGCTGGAGAAGAGCCACATCCTCGGTCAAATGAAGACGATCGAGTGGCGCCTGCTCCGGGCGGCCGGCGACTTTCTGCGCTCCCGGGGCGTGGAGATCTCCGATTTCAACGACCGAGCACTCAAGATCATCAGTAGTGGCATCGTCAACATAGGCGACAACAATACCTTCACCAACAATGCGGTAGGCAGCGGAGCTCAAGCTGGCGGCCCCGCGGGCGCACCACCTGGTTCAAGCGCTCAGAGCAGCGGAGGGGAATCATGACGACCAATCGCGGCATCTTCAGTCGCGGAAACAACAACGTCTTCACCAACAATGCCATCGGGGAGCATGCACAAGTCACCGGGGGCGCACCTTCGCCCGAGCCCGGTACCCACTCGGCACAGGGCTTCGAGGGAGCCGACGCCTGGGACATTGGGGTCGTCGCGATTCTCAGTGAGGAACTGCGGGCAGTGGTGGACGAGTTGCAGCTGGAGCGTCACAGGGCGCCCGGTGGACTCTTCTTCTATCAGGGCCGCTGTGCTGGCCCTGATGCGGACATCCGAGTCGTGGCTACGCAGAGCCAGAGTCAAGGACAGCGATCGACGATGGCCGCCTTCGAAAATCTGCGCCGGAACTACAGTCCACGACTGTGGGCCCTTGTCGGCGTCGGCGGAGGCATCCACAAGGCGCATGCCCGGATCGGCAACGTCATCGTCGCGACCGACATCGTCTACTACGAGAACCGCAAGATCAATCCCGGCGGGAATGTTCGACGTCGTGGGGAGCACCGCCAGGCCCCAGCATCGGTAATCCATGGTGTGAATGCTTATTTCGCCGATCACGGAACCCCCGCGCGGATCAATGGTCAAGTCTCCTCACATGCGTCGGACATGTTCGAGGTCTATCCGGGAGTCATCGGGTCGGGCGAGGCTGTGATCGCCGACCGGGAAAGCGACATCCGCAGCTACCTCAGCACCTACAACGAGAAGGTTCTGGCGGTGGACATGGAGGCCGGTGGACTGAGTCAGTACTGGCAGGAGAACTCCGTACATGGCGAGCACAACCCCGGCTGGGTGGTCGTCCGTGGCGTATCCGACAACGCCGACGAGAACAAGGGCCACGGACACCACGAGCTTGCGGCGCGCAACGCGGCGCACGTGCTGCAGCAACTCCTGCACTACCTGTGTTGAGCGCATCTGCGGGACCAGTAGACCACTCACAACGCAGGGAGGGTTCGGATGACCGGTTTTCTGCTCGGGGTCCTCAGCTCTTTAGCGGCCAGTACGATCGTGCTCGTTCTCGGACTGCTACGCGGCTCACGCCCACTATGGTGGTTGGTCGCCCTCGGCTCCCGTTGCACGGGCACCGGCCTCGGCCGTGTGTACCGTCACCAGTCCGCCGCAGAGCCGGATTTGGCCCGGGACCTGAGCCGGGCCCGCTGGATCAAGGTGCTGGCAGGGCGTGGAAACGTACTCACACGTGAGGCATTCTCCCCGGTGTGGACGGGTGCCCTGCCGATGGATTCGGTACAGGTTCTCCTTCCCGACCCGCACCCCGGGGCCGGCTCATGGCTTGAGCGGCGCTCGCGCGACGTGGGAATGTTCGACGCGGGTTTCACTCCCGATCTCCTCCGGAGGCAGGTCGAGACGAACATCAGCTATGTCTCCCGGGCCGCAGGCGCTCAGCGAAACTTCGAACTTCGAAAATTCGATACGCCCCACACCTGCCGAGTGATCGCGACGGACCATTTCGCCTACCTCACCTTCTACAGCAGTTCCATGCACGGCAGGAACTCACCGTGCCTCTACGCGCGAGCACCGGGCGTTCTGTACGCCATCGCCTTGCAGCTCTTCGACGCGACCTGGGTGGGCAGTTCGCCGGTCAACCCCTCGACGTGAGTCCTCGCTCAGCGGGTATTCCTCCGTGCGGAGCACCCTCGCGGCATCGTGCCCCCGCATAAGGTGTCGCTCTCGCGTACGTTGCACGAACGGGGGATGTCATGGTGCGGGGGACGACGGCGGTGGGCATGGTGGGGTGTGCCGTCGCGCTGACGGCTTTGCTTACCGGGTGCGGCGAGCGGGCAGCGCACCAGGATCAGCGGGGCCCCGCGGCCTCGGGCACCTCGTCGACTGCGGCGCCGTCGAGCAGGCCGACGACCGCGCACCCCACGGCACCCGGCGCCGACGGTGGGGACGTGGCGGACCGGGCCTTCACCGAGGCGGAGTTGCAGGCCGCGCTGCTGCCCGCCGGAGCGTTCGGCACGCAAGCACGAGTGACCGAGACGCACGTGGGGGGCTTCGACGAGTGGGGGCAACCGGGGTACGACTGGAGCGGCTGCGGTGCGGGGGATGAGCTGCGCAGGGAGATCACCGGCCTCCGTGGGGCGAGTGCTGCGCAGATCGTCGACCTCGGACCCGGCCCGGACGACGCCGACAGCGCCACCGTCATGCTCGTGTCGATGCCGTCCTCGCACACCGAGCGCTATCTGAGGCTCCAACGCGGCCTGCACAGGGACTGCCCCACCGCCGTGGTCGACACGGAGGCCGCCCCCGTCGAGGAACACCACGAGATGCAGGAGGTCCGCGGGCTGGGTGACGAGGCGGTGCTGGAAGCCTCGTGGTGGACCGGCGGGCCGGAGTACGACCGGAAGCGCTCCTACCGGGTCGAGTCCCGGGTCGGGGGAGTGCTCGTCGTCGCGAGCGCGGAAGGCGGCGTCGCCGAGGACGGCCATGAGCACAGCCTCTCGCTCGCCGTACGGGCGGCCCGGCGCGTCCACTCCGAGCTGTACCGGGCGGACGGTTGAGAGCGTGCCCCGGGCTCCTCGGCCCGGCGCTCCCCGTCCGGGGGCGCACAGGGTGTCAGCCCGGCAAGGCGTGCTCGTCGCGGGGGCGGTCAGTGGAAGGCGAGCTCTTCGCAGTGGTCGACGCTGCGTCGGATCGAGGCGCGGTCGATGCCGAGGAGTGCGGTGAGCCACAGGCCGTTCTGGGTGACGTCGATGTCGGTGGCGCGCCGGCTCGCTTCTCCCCGGGGCAGGTCCGGGCGGGCCGCCCGGATGAGCGCCGTGAGGCCCTTGCGGTAGCGCTTCTGGGCGGCCGTGTTGATCTTCTCGAAGTCGGGGTGCGCCTGTGCGAGCGCCCACAGTTGCAGGCGGAGGGACAGGTATTCCGTCGTCAGGAACTCGGCGTCGGCGACACGGCGGAGGGCGGCGCGGAGGTTGTCCTGCGGGCTCTTGGCCGGGTCCGGCTCCACCAGGGCGACGTCCTGCTCCTCGATGCGGCGCAGGGCGGCACAGATGAGGGTGACCTTGTCGGCGTAGTAGTAGCTGACCAGTCCGAGCGCGACTCCGGCCTGCCGGGCCACCGCGCGCATGCTGACCCCCGAGATGCCGTGCCGGGACAGGAGGGCGAGGACGGCGTCGAGGATCTGCTCCTGCCTGCCGCCCTGTCCTCCGGCGTCCGCGACCTTCGTACCCGCCTCGCTCACGGAGCCGATGCTAGCCACGCGGGCGCCCGGCGTGCACGGCGCGGGGCGCGTACCGGGCGTACTCCGGGACGGGCGGGCGCAGGAGAGGGCTCGGGCTCAGGGCGCGGGCCGGTCCTCCACCAGGGCGCGGTAGGCGTCGAGGACGAGGCCGTGGAAGTGGTGCACACCGTGCTCGGAGAGGCCCGGCGCCCTCTCGGGGTCGTGGACGATCCGGCCCTGGGAGAAGGCGGGCGTGCTCATTCCGCGCTGGACGCTCTCGACCAGGTCGATGTCCTGCACCTGCAGCACCTCGTCGATGTAGCGCACCGACTCCTCCTCCGCCTCGTCGAGCTCCGTGCCCTCCAGGAAGAAGTCCCAGGTCTCCGTGGTGCGGTCGGGGCCGGCCGGAAGGATCTGGAGGACCATGAAGTTGCCCCGCCCGGGGTAACGCAGCAGGCAGGTGTTGGGCCACAGCCACCACACGGCGTGCTCGGTGACGGTCGCGTCGGAGGTGTCGTAAGCGGTGTTCCGGGACGTGCCCGCGTCGGCGAAGTGGCTCGACCAGATGCCGTGGGTCTTCACGTCGTAGGTGTTCATGTCGACGAGCGACACGAACTCCTTGTGCGCGACGTGGCAGTGGTAGCACTCCAGGAAGTTGTCGACGACGTTCTTCCAGTTGGTGCGGATGTCGTAGTGCAGCCGCTTCGCGTGCGTGAGCTGCGCGATGTCGGGCGCCCGCCGGGTGATCTCGGCGGCGAGGCCGGGTGCCTGCTGGGCCAGTGACCGGGCGCGCGGGTCGAGGTTAACGTAGACGAAACCGCAGAACTCCTCGACCTGGACCTGGTCGAGGCAGATCCGCGACGTGTCGAACGTCGCCATCCGGTCCGTCCTGCGGGCAGCGATCAGGCTGCCGCTCAGGTCGTACGTCCACGCGTGGTACGGGCACACGAGAGTGCGCGTGGTGCCCGAGCCGGACAGGAGTGCGTGCGCCCGGTGCTTGCAGACGTTGTAGAACGCCCGCAGCTTCTGTGACCCGTCCCGGACGACGACCACCGGCATCCCGGCCACCTCCGTGGCGACGTAGCTGCCCGGCAGCGACACCTTCTCGCTGTGACAGACCCACTGCCAGGTGCGGGCGAAGACCGCCTGGAGGTCCGCGGCGTGCCACTTGGGCTCCGTGTAGGCCTCGGCACGCAGGGACAGGGAGTGCGCTGGATCCTTGTCGTACCCGGCGGCGACCGCCGTGACCTCGTTCGCGGTGACAGCGTCCATGCATCGACGATAGGGCCCGACTGGACGACCGTTCAATAGGTGAGTGGACGCTCGTCCCATGCGGGTCCGCCCGTGCGGTCTGCCTCCGCCCGCTCCACGGGAACCCGGAGTCCCGGTGGCCTGATGGCCCGACAACTCAGCGGCCCCGCGCCGTTGGCTCGCGGCTCAGCAGCCCTGTGCTCCGTGCAGGGTGAGGGCGCGATGGCGGGGTCCGGGCAGGGCACTCCCAGGCCGGCGCGGGAGCTTGCGCGCGGGCGGCCGGAGAACCATGCGTGCGGTAACCGCGTACAGCGTGCGCGACCGCAGTGGGCGGACAGGCCGGTGGCCCTGGGTCTTCCCGGGCCCCGTGGCGGACCACGGCGAGGGCGTTTACTTCCGGCGACCCCCGCGTTCCCCGCGCTCCCGCGATCTCCGTGAACCTTTTCGCCGATCCCGTCATCGAACCCAGTGAACAGCCCGACAGCGGGGGAACACAGCAGGGAGTTGACGGCGATCATGACACGGGAACAGGACATCGCGGCCGGACAGGACGAGCGGGCGGTCACCGACGGCGGCCGGGCGGCACGCGGGACACGGCGCGGCCTCTCCCGCCCGGCCAGGATCGCGACGGCCACGGCGGCCCTGCTGGCGGCCGGCGGCCTGCTGACGGCGTGCGGTGGCGGGGAGGACGACGCCTCCGCCGGTCACCGGGCCGGAAAGGCGGCTCCGGCCGGCTCCGTCCAGAGCGAGGGCAGCCTCGGCGGCGGGAACGACAGCGACAGCGGCAGCGGAAGCAGCGGCGGGGACACCGGGGGCTCCACGGCCGGTGGCGGGTCGACCAGCGGCGGCGGGTCGACGACCGGTGGCGGGTCGACGAGCGGTGGTGAGTCCAAGACCGGCACGGTGTCCTCCCGGAGCGGCAAGGACAGCGCCCACTACGGGTCCAGCTCTTCGGAGGCGTGCACCACCTCGGACCTGAACGCGAAGATCGGCCCGAACCACCCCGGTGCGGGGCAGGAGAACTTCGCGCTCGTGCTGACCAACACCTCCCCCGGCACCTGCACGCTGCACGGCTACCCCGGCTTCGCCTTCCTCAACAGCGACGGCGACCAGGTCTCGGTGGACCCGGAGCGCAACGGCGACAGCGGCAAAACCGTCCGGCTCACCTCCGGCGAGAGCGCGTGGGCCCCGCTGTCCTTCAGCAACCCCGGCATGACCGGGGTGCCGACGGTCACCCCCGACTCGGCCCTGATCACGCCGCCCGACCAGCGCGCGTCCCTCAAGGTCGACTGGCAGGGCGGGGCCGTCTCGGCCACCGGCAAGGCCTCCGTCCCGAAGATCGGCGCCCTCACTCCCGGCACGGGCGCCTGATCCACGAGGCGCGGAGCGCGCGTTTCGGGCGGGCAGGGGTCGGGAACCGCGTGGGTCATGATTCGTCAGACTTGCGCCGGAGCGGTGGCCGGTGCCGCCGGTACGACGGCGCTCAACGCGGTCACGTATCTGGACATGGTGCTGCGGGGGCGGGGCGGGAGCTCGGCCCCCCAGCAGCTTGTGGACGAGGTCAGCGAGCGGACCGGCGTGCCCGTGCCCGGGGAGGGCGAGACGCGGGAGAACCGCACGTCCGGCCTGGGTGCCGTGCTGGGGATGCTCACCGGGGTGGGTGTCGGCGCGCTGTACGGGGCCTCGCGTGCGCTCCCGTGGCGGCCGGCGGTCCCGGTCGCGGGCCTGCTGACCGGGGTGGCGGCGATGGCGGGCTCGGACGTGCCGATGGCCACGCTCAAGATCTCCGACCCCCGCACCTGGCGGGGCTCGGACTGGCTCGCGGACATCGTGCCGCACCTCACCTACGGGGTGGTCACGGCGGCCGTCTACGAGATGACGACCCCCGCCCGGCGCCGCTCGTGCCGCGCCTGAACCCGCCTGCGGGAGGGTAGGAGCCCGGCAGGACGAGGGGCCGGGCAGCCAGGCGGCCGGATGGCGGCGAGTGGCCGAGTGGCCGACGACCGGGGTGGCCGGGTGGCCGGACGGCGGCGCGATGCGGCGCTTCGGCCGATGAGTTCCCCGCCTCGCGCGGGTCCGTACCCCCGTACGGTCCCGACCGAGGAGGCACCCGTGGCTGCGGAACCCGCGACCCGCTCGACCAGCACGACCCGCACGCTGCCGGTACCCGGTGCGACGCTCACCTACGACATACGCGGTGACCTGGCGCAGGCCGGCCCGCACCGCCCGGTGCTGATGCTGGTGGGTTCGCCGATGGCCGCCGAGGGGTTCGCGACGCTCGCCTCGTACTTCACCGACCGGACGGTGGTCACCTACGACCCGCGCGGCGTCGGGCGGAGCGTCCGCCAGGACGGGCACGGGGAGTTGCGGCCCGAGGAACACGCGGAGGACCTGCGCCGCGTCGTCGAGGACCTGGACGCCGGCCCGGTCGACCTGTTCGGCAGCAGCGGCGGCGCGGTCAACGGACTGGCGCTGGTGGCGGCGCGGCCGGACCTGGTACGCCGGTACGTCGCCCACGAGCCGCCGGTGGCCACCGTACTGCCGGACAGCGCGCAGGTGTCGGCCGCGTGCGCCGACATCCACGCGACGTACCAGCGCAGCGGCACCGGCCCCGCGATGGCGAAGTTCCTCGCGCTGACCAGCAGGAAGGGCCTCTTCCCGGACAGCTCGGCGGACCCGGACGGCGAGGGTGAACCGGCGCTTGATCCGGCCGCGTTCGACCTGCCCACCGAGGACGACGGGACCCGCGACGATCCGCTGCTGGGCCAGAACCTCCGCGGCTGCACCACCTACCGGCCCGACTTCGCGGCGCTGTCCGCCGCCGGGACCCGGATCGTCCTGGCAGCAGGCGAGGAGTCGGAGGGCCAGATGTGCGCCCGCGCCGCCGAGGCGGTCGCCGACCGCCTCGGCACGCGACTCGTCAGCTTCCCGAGCCACCACGGGGGCTTCCTGGGTGGCGAGTTCGGGCAGCAGGGCGAGCCCGAGCCGTTCGCGTGGGCGCTGCGTGAGGCGCTGGAGTAGGCAGCGGGACGACGCAGAAACGGCATGCATGCCGAGGCCACGGCTCGGTCGAAAGGGTTCGCCGTGGACCAGGCGATGGACGCCGCCATGGAAGCGTCCCGGGAGCGGGTCGGGCCGCCACCTCGGACCAGGGCCTGGTGGACAGCACGGGGCTGGGACGCGGCAGCCTCTACCGCGCCTTCGACAGCAAGCACGGACTGTTCGAGGTCCGCCGAACGGGAGCAGAACGCGCAACATGCTGAATTGCGAAAGTTTGCAATTCATTAGATGCTGTGCTGCCTGGGCCGGCTGGTAGCCGCCGGCCCAGGCCGTTGTTTCGTCCCCTGGTGGGGCGCTGTCGGGGAAGTTGAGGCGACGTGTCCGGTCCGCTGTCACCACGAAAGGCGTTCGTGTCCGTAGGCACTCGGCTGCTGGGGCTGCTGCCCCGGCGCGCCGATGCGGCGCAGGTGCGCCGAAGTCCGCGCGGCGATCTGCTGGCCGGGCTGACGGTGGCGATCGTGGCGCTGCCGCTCGCGTTGGGCTTCGGGGTCTCGTCCGGTCTCGGCGCCGAGGCGGGGCTGGCGACCGCGGTGGTCGCGGGTGCGGTGGCCGCGGTGTTCGGCGGTTCGAATCTGCAGGTGTCCGGGCCGACGGGAGCCATGACGGTGGTCCTGGTGCCCATCGTGGCCGAGTACGGGCCGTCCGGGGTGCTCACCGTCGGGTTGATGGCGGGGGTGATGCTCGTCGCGCTGGCGGCGCTGCGGGCCGGCAGGTACATGCGGTACGTGCCCGCGCCGGTCGTCGAGGGGTTCTCCCTCGGCATCGCCTGCGTGATCGCCCTTCAGCAGGTTCCGAACGCTCTGGGCGTGGACAAACCCGAGGGCGAGCGGGTGCTGGCCGTCACCTGGCGCGCGGTGCGGGAGTTCGCGCAGCACCCGAACTGGACCGCCGTCGCGTTCGCCGGTGCGGTCGCCACCGTCATGCTGGTCGGATCCCGGCGGTGGCCAAAGGTCCCCTTGTCGATCGTCGCGGTGGTCGCAGCCACGGTGGTCGCGCAGCTCGCCGGCCTCGATGACGCCCGGCCGATCGGTGACCTCCCCTCGGGCCTGCCCGCGCCGTCGCTGGCCTTCCTGGACGTGTCCGCGCTGGGCTCGCTGTGCACTGCGGCGGTGGCGGTGGCGGCGCTGGCCGCCCTGGAGTCGCTGCTGTCGGCGTCCGTCGCCGACGGCATGACGGTCGGCCAGGAGCACGACCCCGACCGCGAGCTGTTCGGACAGGGACTGGCGAACATCGCTGCCCCCCTGTTCGGCGGGGTCCCCGCGACCGGCGCCATCGCCCGTACTGCCGTCAACGTGCGGACAGGCGCGCGCTCCCGGCTCGCAGCGTTCACCCACGCTGTCGTGCTCGCGGTGATCGTCTTCACTCTCGCACCCCTGGTGTCCCGGATTCCGCTCGCCGCGCTCGCCGGTGTCCTGCTGGCCACCGCGGTCCGCATGGTCGAGGTCGGCTCGCTCAGGGCCATGGCCAGGGCCACCCGGTCGGACGCCCTGATCCTGGTGCTCACCGCGGTGGCCACGCTCGTGCTGGACCTCGTCTACGCGGTGGTCATCGGCCTCTTGGTCGCGGGTGCCCTGGCGCTGCGGACGGTGGCCAGGCAGGGCCGTCTGGATCAGGTGCCGCTCGATCACGCGGACCACAGTGCCGAGGAGCACGCCCTGCTGGCCGAGCACATCGTGGCCTACCGCATCGACGGGCCCCTGTTCTTCGCCGCGGCCCACCGTTTCCTGCTGGAACTGGCCGAGGCGGCTGACGTCCACGTCGTCATCGTGCGCATGTCCAGGGTGACCACCGTCGACGCCACCGGTGCCCTGGTGCTGAAGGACGTCGTGGAAAAGCTGAACCGGCGCGGCATCGTCGTCATGGCCTCCGGCATCCGGTCCGACCAGCGCCGCGTGCTCGCATCGGTCGGCGCGCTGGATGTGCTGTGCCTGGAGGGGCGCGAGTACGCGACGACACCCGAAGCGATCCAGGGAGCGCGCAGCTATCTGGAGCGCGCCGGTGTGCTGCCCTCGCTGCCCGCTCAGGCGTCCCGGGCCGCCGGTGTCCCGGCAGAGGACGCGGTGCCGTGAGCACTGTCCTCGCCGATGTCCTCGCCCGATGCGCATGGTCGGGGCGCCCGGGACGGAGGCCCTGTGGCTGCTGGAGGGCAGCACGCTGGGCCGCGTGGTGTACGTGAGGCGGGGCGCAGCCGTCGTACGACCGGGCCGTCACGGGTGGGAGACGGGCCGTGCGGTGGTGCGCACCCCCGCGCCGGCCGCCGCGATGCCCGCGGTGGCGAGCTACCACGTGGACGAGGTTGCTCCGGCCGCTGGCGCGGGCTGGTCGGTCACCGTCACCGGCCCGCTCGATGCCGTCACCGACCCCGACGAGGCGGCCCACTACCGGCGCCCCCTCACCGGCTGGACCCGCGGCCCGCACGACACGCTGCTGCGCCCGCATCCTCACACCGTGGCCGGGTTCCGTCTCGCTCGCGGGGTGAAGCGATGACCGCGCTGCGCGCACCGCTGCCGGACCGGCCTGTGGTCACGCTGCCCGCTGAGCCCTCGGCTGCCCGGCCGGTCCGGCGCACCGCCGAGCAGGTCCTCGCCGGGCAGGGGTGCACGCCTGCCGTGCCACCGTGGGCCCGCCCTGCTGATGCTCAGCGAACGGGTCAGCCGCATCCGCCACGCCGTACCGCTCTCGGATCGGGTGAGGGCCGTCTCCGCGGTCGGTGCGGACTGCCTGGCGTGCGCCGTCCACGACCGTCACCGTCGCCGAGGTGGCCCGCCGTCTTCGGTGGCGGCCGGAGCCCGGAGCCGGCCGGCAGCGCCACTGCACCGCGGGGCCGGGGGCGGTTCAGGAGCGGGCGTAGCCCGTCAGCGGTGGCGTACGCAGGGCGATGACGGCCTTGTCGTCGTGACCGTCGCTGGGACGGTTGTCGACCAGCGCCCGGCACAGTTCGTCCGGTGGCAGACCGGCCAACCGGGAGGCGGCGACGGCCAGGGCGTCCAGCCCCCGGTCCAGCGGCTGGCCCGGCACCTCCACCAGGCCGTCGGTGAACAGTACGACGGTGCTGTCCACCGGCACCGTCTGGCAGTGGTCGGGCCGCGGCGGGTCCGGGACCACTCCCAGGGGAACTCCGGGCTCGGTGTCCAGGTAGCGGACCCGTCCGTCGGGCGGCAGCACGAGCGGAGGCGGGTGCCCGGCACTGGACCAGCGAAGATGCCAGGCGCAGTCGGCCGGTTCCAGCCGGGCCAGCAGGGCCGTGGCCATGGGCGCCTCGTCCAAAGCGGCGCCCATGATGCGGTCGAGCCGGGCGAGGGAGGCGCTGGGCGGGGCGTTGCTGTCGAAGCACAGGGCACGCAGCATGTTGCGGATCTGGGACATGTCGGCCGCGGCCCGCAGATCGTGCCCCACGACGTCCCCGATCACCGCCGCGCACGCCCCGTTGGGCAGCAGCACGGCGTCGTACCAGTCGCCACCCACCGCGGCCGGGGCGCTCGCCGGACGGTAGGCCGCCCCGGCTGCGAAGGGCCGCAGGTCGGGCAGGCGGGGCAGCAGCAGCCGCTGGAACTGCTCGCCGCTGTTGCGGACCTGCTGGTACAGGCGGGCATTCTCGATCGCCACGCCCGCCGTTCCGGCCAGCGCACGGATCACCCCTTCGTCGTGCGGGTCGAACGGCTGCCCGTCCTTGCGCTCGGACAGATACAGATTGCCGTACACCCGCCCCCGTACGCTGATGGCGACGCCGAGCAGGGTGCGCATGGGCGGATGCCCGGGTGGGAAACCCGCCGACTCCGGATGGCGCGCGATGTCCCCGACCCGCAACGGCTCGGGATGGTGGATCAGATGCCCCAGCAGGCCCCTGCCTCGGGGCAGCTCCACCCCCTCCAGTTCGGCCAGCTCCTTCGCGGTGAGCCCCAGCGGAACGAACTCCTCCAGGAGCCTGCCCTCTTGGTCGAGCACGCCCATCGCCCCGTAGCGGGCACCCACCAGATCCATCGCGGTGCGCACGATGCGCCGCAGCACCATGGGCAGCTCCAGCTCACCCGTGATGTTCACCACTGCCTGGAGCAGCTCCTGCAAGGTGCTCTGCGCACGGGCCAGAGCGTGCAGCTGCTCACCGATCCGGTTCAGGTCCGAGCTGAGCGGCAGGCCGAGCAGTGAGGTGTAGGGCTCGTCGGGGCCCTCGTCGACCCGGTCGTCCTCCGGTGGCCCCTGCCGGTCCGCCGCCATCACATCTGCCTTCCCTCGCCCGTCCGGGTGCCTCGCGCGGCCCGCCCCGCATCCGGCAGGTGCCGTTGCGCATCCGGAGCGCACTGCGAGCCCGATCCGCTGGTCGAAGCGGCCCGCTGCCAGCATCACCCGGCAGCCGGACGGGTGCCGCCCACGGGCAGCCGGTCGGCGTAACACCCCGGCGCCGCGGGGTGCCGTCGATCCGGTCCGGGGAATGCGGCCGCACGTGCCACACCGGCGAGGATGGACGGCATGGTGACGACGACGAGATGCACGCGGCGTATTGCGGACCGGGCGCCGGGAGCCTGCGGCTGCCGGGACGCGGAGAAGGCGGTGGCCCGGTGAGTGCGCCGCTCTACCAGCTGAAGGCGGAGTTCTTCAAGACGCTCGGTCACCCGGCCCGCATCCGCGTGCTGGAGCTGCTGAGCGAGCGGGAACACGCGGTGGCCGAGATGCTGCCCGAGGTAGGGATCGAGCCGGCCCACCTGTCCCAGCAGCTCGCCGTACTGCGACGGGCGAACCTGGTGGTGTCCCGCAAGGAAGGCTCGACCGTCTACTACGCGCTGACCAGCCCGCAGGTGGCCGAGCTGCTCAGGGTCGCTCGCACCATCCTGTCGGGAGTGCTCGCCGGGCAACAGGAACTGCTCGCGGATCTCCGGTCCGGGCCGCCCCCGACGCAACCACCGGCGTAGCGCCGTCCACCAGGGACCCGCGCGGCGGCTTTTCACGGCCCTCTCCGAGGCGAGCCCCGCGGTCACGGGCAGTCGCCCGCCCGACCGGGGCCAGGCTGGAGCGGCCGGCTTCGGCCTGCTGCCCAGCCGTTCCCGGCACGTTTCCCCGCGCGTCCCGGCGCCGGGGACGCGTCGTTGTTCTCACCTGGTTGTGCTCACTTGTGCGCGTGCTCGCCCAGGTAGAAGAGCAGCCAGAGGAAGCCGGCGAGCAGGTGTGTGCCGAAGATGTAGAAGCCTGCCCGGAGGGCGATGCCCCGTTCCATCCAACGTTCCTCGTTCCTCTTGTTCCCCTTCTTCGGCGGCTTCTTCGGCGGCGGTTCTCCGTCGGGCTGCGCAGCGCTGGTCTCCTGGCTCATCGAGTCGCCCTCCGGTCTTCGGTCCCCCGCACCTCACCGGGCGCCGGCATGGCCGCAGGTGCCGTCCGCCCGGACGCCTGCCGGGCGCCGCGGTGACGGGGCAGCCCGGCGGCGCGCAGCCGGACGCTCACGACGTCGGCTCCACGGTCTGCAGTTCCTCGAGCAGCCGCTGCTGTCCCGCGATCAGGACGGACAGAATGCGCCTGGCGGCGGCCAGCAGATCGGCCACGTCCCCGCCGGCCAGCTCGTACACGGCGGTGGAACCGGTGCGGGTCGCGGTGACGATGCCGGAACGGCGCAACACCGCGAGCTGCTGTGACAGGTTCGACGGCTCGACCTCGATGTCGGCGAGCAGCTCACGCACGGGTTTCGGCCCGTCCTGAAGGAGTTCCAGTACACGGATCCGCACCGGGTGTCCGAGCAACCGGAAGAACTCCGCCTTCGCCTCGTACAGCGGAACGGGCATCCCGCTCAACTCTTCTCCACTTCCGCTGCCCGGCCACGGGCCGTCAGCGCCTCGGCGATCCCACGCACCCGCACTCCCTCCGCAACGAAGACCTTCAGAACCATTGCAATTTCCTAATTGAAGAACTCTTCAATTCTACTCCGGTGTCCCGCAACCACACACCCCCTGGGGCCGGGACAGAAGCCCTCCCGCGACCGATGTCCGGCCGGCCCGCCCCTCGTGCAGAACGTGCGCAGACCTTACGGACGACGGCGCCACCCGTGCCCCCTGCTCCGTCCCGGCGCACGCGGCGGGGGCGGCTCCACTGCCGGTGACCGGCGGCCGAGCCCCGGGGCGGCGCCGGCGCTGTACTGGCCCCCGGAGACGGCGGTGCCCGCCGCCTCACGCGGTCCGGTAAGTTGCCTGCATGCCTGATCTCAGTTGGTCCTCGCCCGCCGAGGCGTACACCGCGCTGCTGCAAGGCAACGAGCGCTTCGTCCGGGGCGAGCGGCTGCACCCCAACCAGGACGCCGACCGCCGAGCTGAACTGGCACCGCGGCAGCGCCCGTTCGCCGTCCTCTTCGGGTGCTCGGACTCCCGGCTCGCGGCCGAGATCATCTTCGACCGGGGCCTGGGAGACTTCTTCGTCGTCCGCACCGCCGGCCACATCTCCAGCGCCGAGGTGCTCGGCAGCGTCGAGTACGGGGTCGAGGTGCTGGGCGCACCGCTCGTCGTGGTCCTCGGGCACGACTCCTGCGGCGCCGTCACCGCGGCCTCCGAAGCCGAACGCAAGGGCGTGGCGCCCGCGGGATACATCGGAGACGTGGTGGAACGAGTGATGCCGAGCGTGCTCGCGGCGCGTGCCCGGGGCTGCACCGAGGTCGACGAGTTCGTCGACGAGCACATCGGGCGGACCGCCGACGCACTGGTGGGACGATCCGTGATCCTGGCCGACGGGGTGGCTGCCGGCCGGTGTGCGGTCGTCGGCCTGTCCTACCGACTGGCCGACGGAACGGTGAACCGGGTAGCGGCTCACGGACTCGACGCCTAGCGGGCCGGGCGGACAAGACGCCCATGACCGACCGGGAGACATTCCACCGGTGAACCCGTCCGGTTCCGTCCGGAACGCTCGCGGTGATCAGCATCGGCAGCGCCCTGGACGAGGAGAGCGCGTCGGAGCCTGCGCGGTCCGCCCCCGTGCGCCGGCTCGGCGACGCCGGGTCCGAAGACCGGAGGCCCGGCCCGACGACCTGGACGGCGCCCGGGGACGACCGCCTCTCCGTGGACCGGCACGTGGCGAGGCGGGGCGGCCACCCGGTGGACATCGTCCCGCTCTCCGTTCGGCCGGCTGCCTTCCGGGCGGACTGCCGGGATCGTGGCCCGGAGTCAGGTGGGAGGCCCGATTCCTGTGCTGCGCGGATCTGGTCGGGCGGTCACCGGTCGTGGTCCTGCGGGGATCCGTCGACAGCTGTTCAGCTTCGCGGGACCGGCCCGGCCCCTGACTCACATCCGGGAGATCCCGGGGCCGACTCACCGGCCGGTGGCGAGAATCCACACCCCGGCCGTGAGCATGAGGAGACCGATGACGAAAGAGAAGGCAGTCTCATGGATGCGCCTGCCTCTGAGGTCGATGCGCGCGTTCTCCGGGGCGTCGGGAAGGTAACGGACCGGAACCTCACCGCCCACCGGCAGGCCCTTGACCCCCGAGAGACCGGCCTGGAACGTCTGCCGACGGCCCAGCGCGTCAACGAATTCGATCACCGCGAAGTGGACCGGGCCGTCCTTACCGCTCCGCACCTGGTGGTGCACCACCAGGCCGCTGACGCTGATCCCCTCCCGCTGGAGACGGCGCTGGATCACGCTCTCACGGATACCGGCCCCCAGCCCTAACAGACCGGCCAGCAGACATATCGCAATCCACACCCTGGCCTCCCCACGGATGTTCGGTGCGCTCCCCGTGCACCTCCGCCGTGGAAGCTGACGCCGCGTCGACGGGCAGTAATTCCCGGCCGGAGCGCCCGGCTGCTGAGCAAGCGTAGCTGGCCTGTGCGCTGAGCGAAGAGGATCCCGGACAGGGCGGCTGGACGCTCCTCGTCGGCGCTTCCCTCCGCCTTGCCAGGGCACGCACCAGGCCCTCGCCGTTCCCGGTACCGGTGCGCTGGGCGCCCCCGTCGCTCGCGACCTCGCCCGGCGCGGCTTCCCCGTCCGCGCGGGGAGCCGCATCGTGCTGACGAACGGGGTGGGCGAGAGGCTCGCTCTGTCCGAGGGGCCGGGCGTCGATGCGGCGCGCGTCGTCGGCGCCGTCACCGGCGGGCCGAGGGACAACGCCCCCCAGGTCACGGCCGTCGCGATTCAGGGCAAGGACTTCACCGTCGCGGCGCCGTCTCCGCCGTTGACGACGCGGCCGGGGGTGCCCGGCTCGTCCCGGAGGCCGCCCGGCGCGCGGGGGCGGTTGGACGGAACGGAGGCGGGTCCTCGGGCCGACGGCAGGCCCGAGGACCAGTGGGCTCAGGTCAGCGGGCGGCCGCTGAGCCACGCCGGCAGCGGCCGGTAGACGGTCAGCGGGGTGGCGGGCTTGTCGATGAGCAGCGCCGTGGGCGAGGGCGCCGCCTCGCCGTCGTACGAGCACAGCGTGCCCTCCGGGACGCCGGTCAGGTGCAGGCGGCGCCCGCGTGAGGCGGCGTGCACCGGCGAGCGGTGCAGGACACCGGCCAGCGCGGAGGCCACCAGCCGGGTGCGGGCCCAGCGGCCGGCCTTGACCAGGTGGATGTCGAGCATGCCGTCGGCCAGGTTGAACCGGCGCGCGCCGCCGGGCCCGCCACCGATCGTGTGGTACGAGCAGTTGCCGACGAACAGCAGCCACAGCGACCGCGTGCGGCCGTTGATGCGGGCCTCGAACGGGCGCGAGTGCCGCAGGACGTGCACCGCGGCGATCAGCCCGGCCGCCCACGGGCCGATCCGCTGCCGCCAGCGGTCCCGCACCTCCACCAGGTCGCCGTACGCGCCGAGGCTGAAGGTGTTCACGAAATAGCCGGGCTCCCGCGCGTCCGGGTCCGGCCCTCCCTCCGTACCGCCCCCGGCGGGCGCGCCCGCGCTGCGCGGCGGGCCGAAGCGTGCCACGTCGACGGCGATGGCGTGGCCCTGGGAGACCGCGCTCGCCAGGTCGCCGCAGGTACCGATGCCCAGGTCGAGGGCCAGGTGGTTGTGGGTGCCGCCGGGCAGTACCGCGAGCGGCACACCGCAGTGGAGGGCGGCGCGGGCCGCGGCGTTGACGGTGCCGTCCCCGCCGAAGACACCCAGGGCGCCGCCCTCCTCGGCCGCGCGCTGGGCCTCCTTGGCGAGCAGCTCAGGCAGCCCGCACGTGTCCGGGTCCCAGCGGGTCACCCGCGCGGCGGGCAGTGCCCCGGTGACCTCCTCCACGAACGCCGCGGACCCGGAACCGGGGTTGGCCACCACCGACAGGCCCCGCCCCTCGGGCAGCGCGGGCGCCTCGACCAGCGCCTGGGCCGGAGGTACCCGGCGCCGCGCCTCCAGCACCGTCCGCACGCCGAAGGCGGCCGCGACGCCCAGCGTGGCACCCACCAGGACGTCGCTCGGGTAGTGGACACCGGTGTAGACCCGGGAGAAGGCCACCGAGGCCGCCACCGGGGCGACCACCGCACCCCAGCCGCGCGACTCCAGCGCCACCCCGGTGGCGAACGCGGCGGCCGACGCCGCATGTCCGGACGGGAACGACGTGCTGGTCGGCAGCCGCTTGAGCCGCCGTATCACCGGCACGTCGTCCAGCACCGGACGGTTGCGCCCGAAGGCGCCCTTGGCGAGGGTGTTGACCGTCGCGGACGCCAGCGCCACCGAGGCCAGCCCGCGCAGCGCCCCGCGCCGGGCCCGCGGGCCGCCGATGCCCGAGAGCACGATCGCCGCGGCGGCCCCCGTCCACAGCTTGCTGTGGTCGGCGGTACGGCTCAGCCGCGGCAGCACGCCCTCCGCACGCGGCCAGTCGGTGACGGCCACCCGGCGGAAGAGGGCGCGGTCCCATTCGCTGAGCTTGCCGCGGACGGTCGCCCGCGCCCCGGTCGCCCCCGCACCGCCCGGTACCCGCACCCTGCCGGGGCGACCGGCAGCGCGCCGCGCCGTACGGGACCGTCCCCCCGCAAGAACCCGTCCGCCCCCGAGAGTCCGGGCGGCCCGGACTCTGGCGGGCCAAGGCCGCCGGTGCGTCTCCATCGGGGTGCCCCCTCGCTTGTGTCGTGTGCGCCGAACCGGCCGGGTTTCCGCGGTACGGCACGTGCATGCCGCATCGGTCTCCGCCGGCTCCCACCGGCCCGTCCCTGCGGGTCGCGGCGTACCGGCCCGTCCGTACCGGCTGTTCCGTACCCGGGTCTGCCGGAAGCATCCCTCATGCCCGGCACCGCACACGACGCACCCGGCGGGTGAGGTGAGGGGTCTCACTCCGGCGGGGCGCCTGGCGCCGGGCCCTCATGTCCACCGCGGGAAGGGGAGCGGGCGGCACACGCCGCGTACCCGGTGAGCACCACCAGCGCGGCGGCCACGCCCAGGGCCAGGCCCGCCGCCACGTCCGTCGGCCAGTGCACCCCCAGATACAGGCGGCTGGCCCCGGCCGCCAGGCACAGCAGCAGCGCACCCGCCCACAGCGCCGCACGCCCGGCACGGGAGGCGATCCCGGCCGCCGCGACGTACGCCAGGACCAGCAGCACGGCCGTGGCGATCACCGTGTGCCGGGACGGAAAGCAGAAGCCGTCCTCGTGGACCGCCCACAGCCGTGCGGGCGGCCGCGTCCGGTCCGTCACCTCCTTGGCGACGGTCGCCATCGCGACGGCCAGCGTCCCCGTCGCCCCCACCAGCGCGAGCGGCAGCCAGGAACCGCGGCGCCAGGACAGCCACAGCGCCGCCAGCAGCGCGACGGCGAGCAGCGGACCCTCCGACGCCTGCGAGACCACCGTCATCGGTCCGTCCCACGGCGCCGCCCGGTGCCGTACGGCCTCGTCCAGCGCGGGCCGGTCCACGACACCCGCGTCCACGCCGAGCGCCAGGTACGTCAGTACGGCGAACAGCGTCAGGCTGACCGACAGCCCGACACCCAGCGGCCGCAGGGGCATCCGCCGCGGCGCCTCCTCCCGCTGCCGCACCTCGCTGCCCTGCGGCAGCGGTACGGACACCGGTGCGAGATGCCTGAGCAGCCGCCGCGGGTCCACGGATTCCGGTGCGCCGCCCTCGACGGGACCTTCGCCCTGCCCCTCGTCCGCCTCCCAGCACGGCTGCCGGGCCCGCACGGGTTCGTACGGTCCCGGAGTCCCGGACGGCGACACTGAGAACTGCCCGCTCATCGGTGGGCTCCTTCGGCAGCTTCGGGGCACGACCTCGAAACCCAGTAGACCGGCCCCGCACCCCCCGTGCGACCGGAAGGCGGCTGCGCGGGTGGCTCCGTGCCCCGGACGCCACCGGCCTGATCCGTTCTCGCCCCGAGCCAGGGACCTGGTCCGCTGCCACGGCGCAGGGCCCCACCGCCTCGGCGGTGGGGCCCTGCTGCCTGCCCGCCCGGCGAGACCGGACGGAGGCGTCGCCGCTCACTTCGCGGTGGCGTGTTCGATCCAGTCGCGGTGGGCGGTCAGGTCGGTGTAGATGCCGGGGCCGGTGGCGCACTTGGGGTCGCTGTCGCCGTCGCGGCTGGTCGCCCCGATCAGTTCCCAGTGTCCGGGACGGCCCTTGAGCTGCGGACCGCCGGAGTCGAGGATGCACGCCTGCGCGTTCTTGGTGGGGCTGTCGGTGCACAGCTCGTTGTCCCCGTTGTAGTTCTCGCTGCACCGGTCGCCGGGCACGAGCTCGGTGTCCAGCTCCTGCAACCGCTTCGGCGGGTTCGGGCACTCGCTGCCGTCCTCACAGGTCATCCCCCAGCCCAGGATCCGGGTCTTGGTACCCGCAGGACCGGAGTCGGCAGCCAGCTTGACGGGCTTCGCGTCCACGGGGTGGTCCAGCTTCATGACGGCCACGTCGTTGCGGAACGGCTCGTAGGAGAAGTGCGGGTGGGCCACGACCTTGGTGACCTCCGCCTCGGCGCCCTTCGTGCGGTCGCGGTCGCCGACCCGCACGGAAAGCTGCTTGGGCTTGACGTTCACCGTGCAGTGCCCGGCGGTCACGATCCAGTCCCGCTTGATCAAGGACGCTCCGCAGTAGTGGTGCCCGTCCTTCTGCACGCTCGCCATGAACGAGTACGACGAGGTGGCGTCGTGCCCGCCGATGATCGCCGATGCCTGCGGTGCCCCTGCCAGAGTGAGCGTGACCGCCCCCGCCACAGCGCACAGTGCCGCCTTGCCTCGCTTGATCATCAGTCCTCCTGCGTCTCGTCTCGTCTGTCTCGACTGCCGCGTCGTCCCCGGCTGTCTCGTCCACGGGCCGGTCACACGCAACGGCTGCGACGGCTGCAACACCGTGGGCGCTGCCGACGACGCGGGGTACCGGCTGTGACCCGACACCGTCGATCCTGTGCCGGCCGGCACCCTCGCCGCGTCCCCCTCTCCGCTCGACCGGCCGTGCCCGAAAGTCGTACGGCCCACCGGCCGGATCGTGCTGCGGGACGACCGCGGGTCCGACGGTGGATAGCGTGTGCCGGGCGATGTGGCCCGTACGCGGACGAGGTGGTGGCGTGAGTGACCGTGAAGGTGGTTCTGCTCGACGACGAGGAGTTGGTGCGCAAGGGGCTGCGGCTGATCCTCGAAGCCGACCCGGACATCGAGGTGGTGGCCGAAGGCGGTGACGGCTCGGCGGCACTGGAGCTGGTGGCCGGGCACCGCCCGGACGTGGTGCTCACCGACATCCAGATGCCCCACGTCGACGGACTGGAGGTCGCCCGGCAACTCGCCGCGCTTCCCGACCCGCCCGCCGTCGCCGTCCTCACCAGCTTCGACGTCGACGAGTACGTCCACGCCGCACTGCAACAGGGCGCGGCGGGGTTCCTGCTCAAGGACACCCTGCCGCGCGAACTGGCCGGCGCGGTACACGTCCTCGCGCGCGGTGAGGCGATGCTCTCCCCGCGCATCACCACCCGGCTGCTGGCCACCTTCGCCGCCGGCGCAGCCGCCCCGCGGGCACGCTCACGCATGGCGGAACTGACCACTCGGGAGCGCGAGGTCGCCGTGGCGGTCGCCCGGGGCCGCAGCAACTCCGAGATCGCCACCGACCTGTTGATGAGCCCGTCCACGGTCAAGGTCCACCTCAGCCGGATCATGACCAAGCTCGACGCCACCAACCGCACCCAGGTCGCCCTCATCACCCACGACGCCGGACTGACCCCACCCACGACGTAGGGCCCCACCGGCGAACCGGTGGGGCCCTACGTGCAGCCCGGTGAGGCTGGGCGGAGGATACGAGATTCGAACTCGTGAGGGGTTGCCCCCAACACGCTTTCCAAGCGTGCGCCCTAGGCCACTAGGCGAATCCTCCGCCGCAAACAATACAAGACGTCGAGGGGTGCTCGCGAACACGTCTCCGGGGGGTGGGGGTGGGCGGGGAGGGAGGTCGTCGGGGGGTCGGGGGATCGGGTAGGCTGGCGTCAGCCCCTCACGTGGCGCTATCTGACTGAACTCCCCCAGGGCCGGAAGGCAGCAAGGGTAGGTCGGCTCTGGCGGGTGCGTGGGGGGCGTTTGCGTGGGCCGGGTGACCGGACAGGGGCCCGGCGGGTGTGGGCCATCTCTCACCGGGTGCCGTGGCAAGCGAATGCCGCCTCGTGAGGGCGGCCGTTCACGGGTGGGCGTCACTTGTCGGTGCGCGCCTATATCGTCGGGGGTGTGTCGTCCCTCGCCCTGTACCGCCGCTACCGCCCCGAGACCTTCGCGGAGGTCATCGGGCAACAGCATGTGACCGACCCGCTTCAGCAGGCGCTGCGCAACAACCGTGTCAACCACGCGTACCTCTTCAGCGGTCCGCGTGGCTGCGGGAAGACGACCAGCGCGCGGATCCTGGCCCGCTGCCTCAACTGCGAGCAGGGGCCCACGCCGACGCCCTGCGGCACGTGCCAGTCCTGCCGTGACCTGGCGCGGAACGGGCCCGGGTCGATCGACGTCATCGAGATCGACGCCGCCTCGCACGGCGGTGTGGACGATGCCCGCGAGCTGAGGGAGAAGGCCTTCTTCGGGCCGGCCTCCAGCCGGTACAAGATCTACATCGTCGACGAGGCGCACATGGTGACCCCCGCGGGGTTCAACGCGCTGCTCAAGGTCGTCGAGGAGCCGCCCGAGCACCTGAAGTTCATCTTCGCGACGACGGAGCCGGAGAAGGTCATCGGGACCATCCGGTCGCGCACGCACCACTACCCCTTCCGGCTGGTTCCGCCGGGAACGCTGCGGGACTACCTGTCCGAGGTGTGCGCGCGCGAGCAGATTCCCGTGGACGAGGCGGTGCTGCCGCTCGCCGTGCGGGCCGGAGCCGGTTCCGTCCGGGACTCGATGTCCGTCATGGACCAGCTCCTCGCCGGCGCGGGGGCCGACGGTGTGACGTACGCCATGGCCACGGCGTTGCTCGGCTACACGGACAGCGCGCTGCTGGACGAGGTCGTGGACGCCTTCGCCGCGGGCGACGGCGCGCGTGCGTTCGAGATCGTGGACCGCGTCATCGAGGGCGGGCACGATCCGCGCCGGTTCGTGGCGGACCTGCTGGAGCGGCTGCGGGACCTGGTGATCCTCGCCGCCGTTCCCGACGCCGTCGAGAAGACGCTGATCGACGCGCCGGGGGACGTCGTCGAACGGATGCAGGCCCAGGCCTCGGTCTTCGGCGCCGCCGAGCTCAGCCGCGCCGCGGATCTCGTCAACACGGGGCTGACGGAGATGCGGGGTGCCACCTCCCCCCGCCTCCAGCTCGAACTGATCTGCGCGCGGGTGCTGTTGCCCGCCGCGTACGGCGACGAGAGGTCCGTCCAGGCCCGGCTCGACCGGCTGGAGAGAGGCATCGCGTTCGCGGGAACGGGAACAGGTGCGGGAGTTGGGGCCGGAGCCCTTGGGGGTGGCACCCCGGGTGCCCCCCCGGGTGGTGCCTCCGCTCCCGAGGGCGCCGCGGTCGGCGCGGGGGCCGAAGCGGGTGAGTCCGGCGCCGGGGCGCCAGCGGTGCCGCCCCCCGCCTCAGCCGACGCGGGGGGCGTATCCGGCACGGCCCCGCCTCCGTCCAGCCCGACCGCGGCCGAACCCGCACGTCGCCCCGGCGCCTGGCCCGGTGCCACCGCACCCGGCGGCGGGGCACCCGGGGCGGCACCCGGCACCGCGGCACCCGGCACCGCGGCACCCGGTGGCACAGGGCAGGGCAGCGCGGGACAGGGCGCCGCCGCACCCGGGACCGCCGCACCCGGGGCCGCCGCACCCGGGGCCGCCGCATCCGGTGACGGCGGTCACGGGGATGCGCCCGCGGAGTCCGGGCGCCGTCCTGGCGCGTGGCCCGGTGCGACGGCCCCGGGCGGCGGTGCGCCGTCCGCCTCCCCCACGGGAGGGGACCCGGCGTCGTCGGCGCCCGCTCCCTCGTCGGCCTCGGCGCCCGCCCCCTCGCCCGCGTCGGCCCCGGCACCGGCGAGCGGCGGGGGCGATCCCGCGCAGATCCGGCAGATGTGGCCGCAGATCCTGGAGGCGGTCAAGAACCGGCGCCGCTTCACCTGGATCCTGCTGAGCCAGAACGCGCAGGTCGTCGGCTTCGACGGGAAGACCCTCCAGATCGGTTTCCCGAACGCCGGTGCGCGCGACAGCTTCGCCAACGGCGGCAGTGACGAAGTGCTGCGCCAGGCGCTCAGCGATGCGCTCGGTGTGCAGTGGCAGGTGGAGGCGCTGGTCGACCCCTCCGGCGGGGCGGGCGGCAGCGGGGGCGGTCCCGGGGGCGGTGGTCCCGGGGGCCCTAGCGGGCCGGGTTCCGGGTTCGGCACCGGGCCCGGCGCACCAGGCCCGGCGGCGGGCGCCCGCAGCGCGACGGCGGCCCCGGCGCAGGCGGGACCGCCCCAGCAGTGGTCGGCCGGTCAGCCCGCGCAGGGGGCGCCCGGCGGGGCGGGGCAGCCCGCGGCGCCTGCTGCGGCCGCCGTCCCGCCGTCCGCTGCGGTGCCGGCCCCTGCTGCGGAGCCGGAGCCCTCGCACGCGAGCCCTGCCACCCCGCCCCCGTCCCGGCCCTCGCCCGCGCCGTCGGCCGGTTCCGTGCCGTCGGCACCGTCCCCGTCCTCGTCCGCGTCGGCCTCGGGATTCGGGCTGGAGGACGACATGCCTGCCGAGGACGATCCCGACCTCGACGACTCGGCTCTCTCCGGCCACGATCTGATCGTCCGCGAGCTCGGGGCGACGGTGGTGGAGGAGTTCCAGCACGAGTGACCATGGGTGGCGCATGCTGGCATATGAGTGACCCACGGGCGGCCTGGTAGGGGGCGGGTGGGGCGGGCGCCCGGGGATCGTCCGGGGCGGGGCGCCGTGCCGGAGCGGAGCACGTAGGCTCGGAGACGTTCAGTACGGCGTCTAGTGAGCCAGGAGCGATCCGATCGTGATTCCCGGTGGTGGGCAGCCCGACATGCAGCAGTTGCTGCAGCAGGCGCAGAAGATGCAGCAGGATCTGGCCTCGGCGCAGCAGGAGCTGGCCGAGACGTCCGTGGAGGGCACGGCGGGTGGTGGCCTGGTGAAGGCGACCGTCAGCGGTTCCGGTGAGCTGGAGGGTCTGGTCATCGACCCGAAGGCCGTCGACCCGGAGGACACCGAGACCCTCGCCGACCTGGTGCTGGCAGCCGTTCGGGATGCGAACGGCGCGGCTGCCGAGCTCCAGCAGCAGAAGCTGGGCCCCCTCGCCCAGGGCATGGGCGGCATGCCGGGCCTTCCGTTCTGACCTGCTGCTGCGAGTCGCTGTGCCTTCTGCCGACGGGCCGAAGGAGCGGCGGGGCTCCCGGGCCGGCCGGGTCCGGTCCGGCAGTCGGTGGCAGTGGCTAGTGGTGGCCCGTACGGGCCACTAACGTACTCACAGAACGAGACCTGCCCGGGCCCGAGGCCCGGGCAGCGAGCGCAGGCGGGAGCCGTCCGTGTACGAAGGCGTGGTCCAGGACCTGATCGACGAGTTGGGCAGACTGCCCGGCGTCGGTCCCAAGAGCGCGCAGCGGATCGCCTTCCACATCCTGCAGGCCGAGCCCGCGGACGTGCGCCGGCTCGCCGCCGCGCTGACCGAGGTGAAGGAGAAGGTCCGGTTCTGCGCGGTGTGCGGGAACGTCGCGCAGGAGGAGCAGTGCCGGGTCTGTCTGGACCCGCGCCGTGATCCGTCGGTCATCTGTGTGGTCGAGGAGCCCAAGGACGTCGTCGCGATCGAGCGGACGCGTGAGTTCCGCGGCCGGTACCACGTGCTGGGCGGGGCGATCAGCCCCATCGAGGGTGTCGGCCCCGACGACCTGCGGATCAGGGAACTCCTCTCCCGCCTCGCCGACGGCACGGTCACCGAGCTGATCCTGGCCACCGACCCCAACCTGGAGGGCGAGGCGACGGCCACATACCTGGCGCGGATGGTCTCCGCGATGGGGCTGAAGGTGACGCGGCTGGCGAGCGGGCTGCCCGTGGGGGGAGACCTGGAGTACGCGGACGAGGTCACCCTGGGGCGGGCCTTCGAGGGAAGGCGGCTCCTTGACGTGTGAGCTTGGCGGGGAGCTCCGTAAGTGCGAGCGCAGGGGAGAGGTTGCCCGATGTCCGATGCGACGTTGAACGCCATCACGCAGGATCCCGACGACTTCGCCGTCCAGATCGGCGACCAGATCCAGAGCTTTCTCGTCTCTGTCGCGGAGGTCGCCAAGGGCGACGAGCCGGACAGCGCCGTGCCCTATCTCCTGCTGGAGGTCTCGCAGCTCCTGCTGGCGGGCGGCCGGCTGGGCGCGCACGAGGACATCGTCCCGGACGAGCGGTACGAGCCGGACGTGGGCCCGGAGCCGGACGTGGACGAATTCCGCGAGCGGCTGGCCGCGCTGCTGGACCCGGTGGACGTCTACTCGGAGGTCTTCGACCCGTACGAGCCGCGGTCGGCGCCGGTCGCGTGCCGGATCTCCGACGACCTGGCGACCGTCGTGACGGATCTGCGGCACGGCATGGCGCACTTCCGCGAGGGCCGGGTCAGCGAGGCCCTGTGGTGGTGGCAGTTCTCCTACCTCTCGAACTGGGGGCCGACCGCTTCGGCCGCGCTGCGCGCCCTCCAGTCGCTGGTGGTCCACGTGCGGCTGGACAAGCCGCTGGACGAGCTGAACGGCCTCGACACCGACAGCGGCGCCGCCGGCGACGACGACGGTGACGGTCTCCTGGAGGCGGAGGCGGGCGCGGTGATGGCCGCCGAGATCGGCGTACCGCTCGGCCTCAAGGAAGCCTGAGCCACCCGCGTCGACCGGCCTCCGCGCGGCCGGGCCGTTCTCGCACCATCCTCGGTGGAAAGTCCCACAGGCCCTTCGTTCGCGTACGCGGAAGCGTCCTGCGCCTTCCGTGTCCGCGGGCGGAGTTCGTGAACTTCGTGAACAGGGTCACGTTTCCGTGTCATCCGTGGCGCGGCGGGCAGGGGTTTCGCCGGGCGGGTGCGGAACCCGCCCGGTCGTTACACTGAGCCGATCAGTGGATCCCTTCCTTCCGGGCAGCGTCGCGCGGAGCGCCGGGGTCCCGGGAAATGATTTCGAGGAGCGAGCAGACGTGGGCCTTGTCGTGCAGAAGTACGGCGGCTCCTCCGTTGCCGATGCCGAAGGCATCAAGCGTGTCGCCAAGCGAGTCGTCGAGGCCAAGAAGAACGGCAACCAGGTTGTCGTGGTGGTCTCGGCGATGGGTGACACGACGGACGAGCTGATCGACCTCGCCTCAGAGGTGTCTCCGGTTGCCTCCGGGCGCGAGTTCGACATGCTGCTGACCGCCGGAGAGCGCATCTCCATGGCGTTGCTGGCGATGGCGATCAAATCCTCCGGGCACGAGGCGCAGTCGTTCACCGGCAGCCAGGCTGGTCTGATCACGGACTCCGCGCACAACAAGGCGCGGATCATCGATGTCACCCCGGGGCGGATCAAGGACTCGGTGGACGAGGGCAACATCGCGATCGTCGCCGGCTTCCAGGGCGTCTCCCAGGACAGCAAGGACATCACCACGCTGGGCCGCGGCGGTTCGGACACCACTGCGGTGGCTCTGGCGGCGGCGCTGAACGCCGAGGTCTGCGAGATCTACACGGACGTCGACGGTGTCTTCACCGCCGACCCGCGGGTGGTCAAGAAGGCGCGGAAGATCGACCGGATCTCCTTCGAGGACATGCTGGAGCTGGCCTCGTCCGGTTCCAAGGTGCTGCTGCACCGCTGTGTGGAGTACGCGCGCCGATACAACATCCCGATCCACGTGCGGTCGTCCTTCTCCGGCCTGAGGGGTACGTGGGTCACGAACGAGCAGCCGGACGGGCAAGGGGAAGAGTCGATGGAGCAGGCGATCATCTCGGGTGTGGCACACGACACGTCCGAGGCGAAGGTCACGGTCGTCGGGGTGCCGGACAAGCCGGGCGAGGCCGCGGCGCTCTTCCGCGCCATCGCGGACGCGGAGATCAACCTCGACATGGTCGTCCAGAACGTCTCGGCGGCGGCCACGGGTCTGACCGACATCTCCTTCACCCTCCCCAAGGCCGAGGGCAAGAAGGCGATCTCGGCGCTGGAGAAGGCGCAGGGCAGTGTCGGGTACGACTCGCTGCGCTACGACGACCAGATCGCGAAGATCTCGCTCGTCGGTGCGGGCATGAAGACGAACCCCGGTGTGACGGCGACGTTCTTCGAGGCGCTGTCCAACGCCGGGGTCAACATCGAGTTGATCTCCACGTCGGAGATCCGCATCTCGGTGGTGACCCGCGAGGAGGCGGTGGGCGACGCGGTGCGCGCGGTCCACTCGGCCTTCGGGCTGGACAGCGAATCGGACGAGGCCGTGGTCTACGGCGGCACCGGCCGCTGACGAGCCGGTGCGCCGAGGGGCGCCACCGGTCGCTGCGCGCACGCCTGTTGCGGGCCGGTGTGTGGGTGGTGTGTGCTCCCTGCGTGCGCGGTGTGTGCGCCGGGCCCCTGGCCACAGCGGCACCCGCTGACGGACAATGACGCTCCCCGCCCCTGCAACCGGCAGGCGGCGGGGAGCGTCTTTGTCCCTTCCGGGCCCGTCCCGGGACCGCGCTGGGGGAGTGCGGGACACAGGACGGGAGACTGACCGGAGGAACGGGACGCCGAACGGGGTGCGTGTGAAGACTGAGAGATGTGTGTATGACGACATGCGGTGTGTTTCCCGGCACATGGCCTGTCGCGTACAACCCTGACGGGGGGAAACGTGTCAAACAGGCGTGGCAGAGGTACTCGGAATCGCAACGGCCCCTGGCCGACCCGGCCCCGCGGCGCGCGCCGGCGGGCTTCCGGTGGCCGGCGGCATGCCGGTGATCGCGCCCTGGTCCGCCGCGCGGCCTGCGCGCCCGCTCGCACAGCGTGGGGACGCTGACGAGGCAATGGCATCGGGCACCACAGTCGACCATCTGACCGAGACCTACCGCGCCCATTACAAGTCCCTGCTCGGGCTCGCGGCGCTCCTGCTGGACGACACCGCCTCCTGCGAGGACGTCGTCCAGGAGGCGTTCATCCGGGTTCACTCCGCCCGCAAGCGTGTCCGCGACCCCGAGAAGACCCTCGCCTATCTGAGGCAGACGGTCGTGAACCTCTCCCGCTCGGCGCTGCGCCGCCGCATCCTCGGGCTGAAGCTGCTGTCCAAGCCGATGCCCGACATGGCGAGCGCCGAGGAGGGGGCCTACGAACAGCTCGAACGGGATCAGTTGATACAGGCGATGCGCGGCTTGCAGCGGCGCCAGCGTGAGGTTCTGGTGCTGAGGTACTTCGCCGACATGACCGAGGCTCAGGTCGCCGAGGTGCTCGGCCTCTCCCTCGGCTCGGTGAAGGCGTACGGCTCGCGCGGTATCGCCGCGCTGCGCACCGCCATGGAGACGGCGTCATGACTGAGGGCAAGGAGCCCCGTGAGGAGAGAGAGCCCCGGTCGGGCGCTCCCCGGGGCGAGCACGAGAAGGCGGCGGCGGACCGCTCGTCCGACGACGAGATCTCCCTGGACTTCGCCGACGAGTCCCCGCTCGGCTCCGACGAGGAGGCGTTCCGCCGTCTCCTCCAGGACAGCGTCCGGGGCATCGACCCGCCCCCCGAGAGCGTCGACCGCACCCTGGAGCACCTGCGCCGTGCGGTGCCCGCGCGGCGTGCGCACCGTCGCCAGGCGATGGTCGGCGGGGCGGCTGCCGTGCTGGTGGCGGCCGTCGGGGTGCCGGTGCTCCTCTACGGCGGGGTGTCCGGCGGCGGGGACGACGACCATCCGGTCAGCGCCGCCAGCTCCCACGGCCAGACGCGCGGCCCCGAGGCCGGTGACGGCGCGGACGGCGGCAAGGGCAAGGACGACCACGGCGGCGCCGAGGACAAGGACAAGGACAAGGGCGACAAGGACGACGACGGCGCCCACCCCTCGCCCTCCGGCGGGCCCGACGGCAGCGGCGGCGGCGCGGACGAGACGCTGAGCGCCAGCGCGCCCGCCTGCGGCAGCGACCAGTTGGGGCGGGGCCTTGCCCAGTCGGGGTCCCCCGACGGCACGGGAACCGTCTACGGCAGCTTCCGGGTCGCCAACGTCTCCAGCGACACCTGCACGGTGGAGGGCGAAGGCGTCGTCGGCGCCTCCTTGCAGGGCGGCGCCCGGGGCCAGGTGGCGGTCGTCGACCACACGGCCGGTGACGCGGCCCCCGGGCTCGGCGATCCGGCGGTCGCCCGCGACGAGGTCGTGCTCCAGCCCGGGCAGTCGTACGTGGTGAAGTTCGCGTTCGTGCCGAGCGGGACGTGCGGCGGCAACTCCCCGGCGCCGCAGGGCGGGCGGAACGAGGGCGAGCCGTCCGGCGGCCCGGACACAGGGCCCGGTGACGGCGGCCAGAACAACGGCGGCGGTGACGGTTCCAACGGCGGCACCGGTACGCCCGGTGAGGGCGACGGCGGGGGCGGCGACGCGGGCGGCGGCGCCGACGTGCTGGTCTCCCACACCCCGGAGGGCGGCGCCCCCGTCGCCAACACCCGCCTGGCGGGCACCTGTCCCGGCGGCACCCTGTACCGCACGGGCGTCATCCCCCAGGGCTGACAGGGCTGACAGGGCTGACAGGGCCGACAGGGCCGGGACCCGCGGGGCCGGATGCGTCGTCCCCGCGGGGTGCGCCCCGCGGGGACAGCGGTGCCCTCACGAAGCGGTGCGCAGGCCGGGGCGTACCGTGGTGGTGTGTACCGGTTCCTGCTGACCCCGCGGTGGTGGGGGATCAACATCTTCGCCGTGCTGGCGATTCCGGTGTGTCTGTTCATGGGGAGCTGGCAGTTGAGCCGGTTCGACGACCGGGTGGACCGGCACCACGAGCAGCAGGCGCAGTCGCAGAGCGCGACCCATGAGAAGGCGCGGCCGCTGGCGTCCCTGCTGCCGGTGACGGAGGGCACCGTGGGCCACACCGCCGAGGTGCGGGGCCGGTTCGATGCGGAGCACCCGCTGCTGGTGCCGGACCGCACCGTCAAGGACGAGCGCGGCTTCTACGTGCTCTCGCTGCTGCGCCCGGACGGGCCGCAGAGCGGCAAGGCGCTGCCGGTGGTGCGGGGCTGGCTGCCCGGCGATCCGGACCCCGCGCGGGTGCCGGCGGCGCCCAGGGGCGAGGTCACCGTCAAGGGTGTGCTCCAGGTGTCCGAGTCGCAGAACGACGCCGGGGCCGGGGCGTCGGGCGCGCTGCCGAAGGGCCAGCTCGGCTTCGTCAGCGCGGCTTCGCTCGTGAATGTCGTGCCGTACGGCGTGGAGAACGCCTGGATCACCCAGCAGCGGACCGAGCAGCCGCTGCGCCCGGTGCCGCCGACGGCGCCCGAGGGCACCGGGCTGGACATGAAGGCGTTCCAGAACCTGGGTTACACGGCGCAGTGGTTCGTCTTCGCCGGGTTCGTGGTCTTCATGTGGTTCCGCTTCTTCCGCCGTGAGGCGGAGACGGCCAAGGACGCCGCCCTCGGTCTCCTCCCGGAGGGCGAGCCCTCGCAGGAGGAGACCACCGGCGCGGGCGCGGTCACGCCGAGGGGAGACGATCCCTTGGAGCCTGCGCCGGAAGGTGCCGGAGCGCGAAGTCGATCTCCAGCCTGACCTGCTTGATCCGTTCCTCGACGACGAGCGAACCGTGCCCGGCGTCGTAGCGGTACACCTCGTGCGGGTGGCCGCGCTCGGCGAGCCGGGTCACGTAGTTCTCGACCTGCCGGATGGGGCAGCGCGGGTCGTTGACCCCGGCGGAGATGTAGACCGGGGCGCGCACCTTGTCGACGTACGTCAGCGGGGAGGACGCCTCGAACCGCTCGGGCACCTCCTCGGGGGTGCCGCCCAGCAGCGTGCGGTCCATGGACTTCAGCGCCTCCATCTCGTCGTGGTAGGCGGTGACGTAGTCGGCGACGGGGACCGCTGCCAGGCCGAGCGCCCACACCTCCGGCTGGATGCCGAGTCCCAGCAGGGTGAGGTAGCCGCCCCAGGAGCCGCCGGCCAGCACGAGCCGGTCGGGGTCGGCGAGCCCGGAGTCGACGGCCCAGGCCCGCACCGCGTCGATGTCCTCCAGCTCGATGAGGCCGACCCGGTGCTTGAGGGCGTCGGTCCAGGCGCGGCCGTAGCCGGTGGAGCCGCGGTAGTTGACGCGGACGACGGCGAAACCGTGGTCGACCCAGGCGGCGGGCTGCCCGGCGAAGGAGTCGGTGTCGTGGTGGGTGGGCCCGCCGTGCACCTCGAAGACGGTGGGGAAGGGCCCGTCACCGGCCGGCTTCTGGATCAGGGCGTGGACGGTGCCGCCGGGCCCCTCCACCCAGGCGTCCTCGACGGGCACCGAGCCGGGCGCCGTCATCCCGGGCGGGTCCAGCACGGTGGCCCCGGAGGTGGAGCGGACCTGCGGCGGCTGGGCGGCCGACGACCACAGGAACTCCACGGTGCCGTCGGGCCGCGCGGTGGCGCCCATCACCGATCCGGCGGGGGTGTCGATGCGGGTGAGGGCGCCGCTGTCCAGGTCGAACCGGAACAGCTCGTCGCGGGCCTGGTGGCTGTGGGCGATCAGGAGCGCCGAGGCGTCCGGGTACCACTCGGCGCTCAGGTCGCCGGGCAGGTCCAGCTCCAGGTCCCGTTCCGTGCCGGTCAGCGGGTCCCAGATCATCGGCTCCCAGCGGCCGCGCCGCTGGTGGCCGACCAGCAGCCGCGGATCGCCGTCCACGGGGGCGAAGCCGAGCACGGTCGAACCGAGCTCCTCGGTGCCGCCCTTGCTGTCGTCGAGCTCGGCGACGGTCGCGCCGTCGGGCCGTACGACGCGGAGTGCGGAGTGCATGGCGTCGCCGTGCTCGGTGTGCTCGATCACCAGCAGCGTGCCGTCGTGCGAGAGGTCACCGACGCCCGCGGACTCGGTGTGCCGGTAGATCTCGACGGGCGCGGGGGAGCCGGGGCGCTTGAGGTGGATCGTCGAGCCGTCCTCGTCGGTGGAGCGCCCGACAACCACGGTGCCGTCCCGGCCCAGGGCCAGGCCCGCCGGGTAGGAGGCGTCGAGGCCCTCGACCGCGCGGACGTCGGGGCCGCCGCCGAAGGGCTGGCGCATCCAGACGCCGAACTCGTCGCCGTCGGTGTCGGAGAACCACCAGATCCATGCGCCGTCGGGGGTGAGGGTGCCGTCCGTGGTCCCGTTCGGCCGGTCGGTGGCCTGCCGCTGCGTACCGGTGGTGCGGTCCCAGGCGTACAGCTCGAACGTACCCGTCGCGTTCGAGATGAACAGCGACCGGTCGGGGGCGTCCTCGGCCCACTCGGGCAGCGAGACGCGCGGCGCCCGGAACCGCTTCTCCCAGTCGGGCATGGCCCCGCCGGGTGCGGCCTTCTCGGGCTGGTCGGGCAGTGCGTTCGGATCCATGGGCCCCATTGTGGACCGGGACCGGTGGTGGGGGTGCGGGGAGGCGGACAGTAGGGTTCCAGCCGTCCCCTGTCCGCAAGCCCGAGGTGCCGCACGTGACGTCCCCCGCCCCCCGCCGTGACGTCGCCGCGCCGGCCGGTGTGACCGTCGTCGGCATCGGTGCCGACGGGTGGGCGGGGCTGCCCGCGCCGTCGCGGGAGGCGCTGCGCGGGGCGGAGGTCCTGGTGGGCGGCGCCCGTCAACTCGGCCTGCTGCCCGCCGCCGAGTGCCCGGGGGAGCGGGTGACGTGGCCCTCGCCGCTGGGCCCGGCCGTGCCCGGGGTGCTGGCCGCGCACGCCGGACGCCGGATCGCGGTGCTGGCCAGCGGCGACCCGTACTTCTACGGCATCGGGCGCACGGTGACCCGGGCCCTGGGGACGGTGCCCCGTGTGCTGCCGCACCCCTCCTCCGTCGCGTACGCGTGCGCCCGGTCGGGCTGGGCGCAGGAGGAGTGCGAGGTCGTCAGCACGGTGGGCCGCCCGGTGGCGCGGCTGGCCGCCGTGCTGCACCAGGGGCGGAAGGTGCTGGTCCTCAGCGCGGGGGCCGCCACGCCGTGCGAGGTGGCCGCGCTGCTGCGGGAGCGCGGGTTCGGCCCCAGCCGGCTGCGGGTGCTGGAGCAGTTGGGCGGTCCCGGCGAGCGCGTGACCGAGGGCACGGCAGCCGACTGGCCGCATCCGCCGGGTGACGCCCTCAACATCGTCGCCGTGGAGTGCGTCCGCGACGGCGGCCCGGCGGGCGGGCCGCGGCTGGGCGCCGTGCCCGGCCTGCCCGACGAGGCGTACGAGCACGACGGGCAGCTCACCAAGCGCCATGTGCGGGCCGCGACGCTGGCCGCGCTGGCGCCCGCGCCCGGCGAGCTGCTGTGGGACGTGGGCGGCGGTGCGGGCTCGATCGCGGTGGAGTGGCTGCGCACGCACCCGGTGTGCCGCGCGGTGACCGTCGAGCGCAACGGGGAGCGCGCCGCGCGCATCGCCCGCAACGCCGAGCGGCTCGGGGTCCCCGGGCTCCGCGTCGTCACCGGTACGGCGCCGGGTGCCCTGGCCGGACTCCCGGCCCCGGACGCGGTGTTCATCGGCGGCGGACTGACCGCCCCCGGTCTGCTGGCGGCCTGCTGGGCGGCGCTGCCTGCGGGCGGGCGGCTGGTCGCCAACACCGTCACCCTCGAATCGGAGGCGCTGCTGGTGGAGTGGTACCGGCGGCACGGCGGCGAACTGGTGCGGCTGGCCGTTTCGCACGGTGTGCCCGTGGGCGGCTTCACCGGCTGGCGCCAGGCGATGCCGGTGACCCAGTGGGCAGTGACCAAGCCCGCCGCGGACGGCTCCGAGGGGGACGGCGGCGACGGTGCCGGGCTCGTCGAGTGCGGCGCCGGGCAGGAGAGCGGGGGAGCCGAGGCCGGGAGGCCGGGAGCGGTGGGAGACGAGAGTTGACCGTGTACTTCATCGGCGCCGGACCCGGCGCCGCCGACCTGATCACCGTGCGGGGTTCCCGCACCCTGGCCGCCTGCCGGGTGTGCCTGTACGCGGGCAGCCTGGTGCCCCGCGAACTGCTCGCCGAGTGCCCGCCCGGCGCGCGGCTGGTGGACACCGCGGGACTCGACCTGGACGCCATCACCGACGAGCTGGTCCGCGCCCACGCCGACGGGCACGACGTGGCGCGGCTGCACTCGGGCGACCCGTCCGTCTTCAGCGCCGTGGCCGAACAGATGCGGCGGCTGGACGCGGCAGGGGTGCCGTACGAGGTGGTACCCGGCGTGCCCGCGTTCGCCGCGGCGGCCGCCGCCCTCAAACGGGAGCTGACGGTGCCGACCGTCGGCCAGACGGTGGTGCTCACCCGCGTCGCCCGCCAGGCCACGCCCATGCCGGACGGCGAGGACCTGGCCACGCTGGGCCGCAGCGGCGCCCTGCTGGTGCTGCACCTGGCGGCGCGGTACGTGGACGAGGTCGTCGCCGAACTGCTGCCGCACTACGGCGCCGACTGCCCGGCCGCCGTGGTGGCCTTCGCCAGCCGCCCCGGCGAGCTCGTCCTGCGCGGCACCCTGAAAGACCTCGCGGACCAGGTGCACGGTGCCGGGGTGACGAAGACCGCCGTCATCATGGTGGGCCGCACCCTGGCCGCCGAGCACTTCCGCGACAGCCACCTGTACTCCGCGGAACGGGACCGGCACGTGTGCTGACCCTCCCCTTTACCCGCGGGTCAGGCCACGGCGCTGCGCCCCACCACGGTTCCGGCGCGGTCGATGCACAGGACGTCGACCCATACCGGCGCGCCCCGCAGCACCGACAGGGCCTCGTCGCGCGCTGTTTCGGCCACCACGTCCCCCAGGGGCACCCCGGCGGCGGTGCACAACTGGAGCGCCGCCAGCCCGGTGTTGGCCTCGGCGACCGAGGCCGCGAGTGCCTCCCCGGCGCCTCCGCGCCGGGCCAGATCGGCCAGGAAGCCCTTGTCGACCTGGGACCGTTCGGAGTGCAGATCCATGTGGCCTGCGGCGAGCTTGGACAGTTTGGCGAACCCGCCGCAGAGCGTGAGCCGTTCCACTGGGTGGCGGCGCACGTACTTGAGGACGGCGCCCGCGAAGTCGCCCATGTCCAGCAGCGCGTCCTCGGGCAGCCCGTAGGCGGCGACCACCGTGCGCTCCGACGTGGAGCCCGTGCACCCCGCCAGATGGGTCCGCCCGGCCGCGCGGGCCACGTCCACGCCGCGGCGGATCGAGTCGATCCACGCCGAGCAGGAGTAGGGCACGACGACGCCGGTCGTGCCCAGGATGGACAGCCCGCCGAGGATGCCCAGCCGCGGGTTCCAGGTGGAGCGGGCGATCTCCTCGCCGTTCTCCACCGCCAGGGTGATCTCCACGTCGCCGCTGCCGCCGTACCGCTCCGCGACGCGGGCCACATGCTCGCGCATCAACTGCCGGGGCACCGGATTGACGGCCGGCTCCCCCACGTCCAGCGGCAGCCCGGGCCGGGTGACGGTGCCCACGCCCGTACCGGCCCGGAAGACGACACCCGCGCCGGGTGCGAGGGGGCGCACGGTCGCGCTGACGACGGCGCCGTGGGTGACGTCCGGGTCGTCGCCCGCGTCCTTGACGACGGCCGCCGTCGCGTACCCCGGGCCCAGGTGCTCGCGGGACAGCGCGAACGACGGGGTCTCGCCCTTCGGCAGCGTGATGCTCACCGGGTCGGGGAACTCGCCGGTCAGCAGCGCGGTGCAGGCGGCCGTCGTCGCGGCTGTCGCACAGGCGCCCGTCGTCCAGCCGGGCCGCAGACCGGTGCGCCGAAGCTGGGCTCCGCGCCCGCCGACGGCCTCACTCACGGAGGGAACCGGGCGTCGTGCACGTACTGATCCTGGGCGGGACGAGCGAGGGCAGGCAGCTTGCCGAGCTCCTGCGGGACGTGCCCGACCTGAGAACCACCAGCTCGCTGGCCGGGCGGGTGGCCGCCCCCCGGCTGCCGGCGGGTGAGGTGCGGATCGGCGGCTTCGGCGGCGTCGCGGGGCTGGCGGAATGGCTGCGCACCCACCGTGCGGACGCACTCATCGACGCCACCCATCCCTTCGCCGAGACGATCAGTTTCCACGCCGCCGAGGCAGCGGCCCACGCCCATGTTCCCCTGCTCGCCCTCCGCCGGACCGGCTGGGTGCCCGTCGCGGGCGACCTCTGGCACGAGGTCCCCTCCCTGGAGGCCGCCGCCGCCCGGCTGCCCGCCCTGGGGCGGCGGGTCTTCCTGACGACGGGACGCACGGGCCTGGCCGCCTTCGCCGGGCCCCGCACCGCCGGCCTGTGGTTCCTCGTCCGCTCCGTGGACCCGCCGCAGCCGGGTACGCCCGTCCCGGCGCGGACCGAGCTGCTGTGCGCGCGGGGCCCCTTCACCCTGGACGGCGAACGGGATGTGCTGCGCCGCCACCGCATCGACGTCCTCGTCACGAAGGACAGCGGCGGCACCGCCACCGCCCCCAAGCTGCGGGCGGCCCGCGAACTGGGGGTGCCGGTGCTCCTCGTCCGCCGCCCGCCGGTGCCGGAGGGGGTGCGCGTGGTGCACAGCGCTCAGGCGGCGGCGGAAGCGCTCCTGACCGGCCGTCCCGGAGCGGAGCGCAGCTTCGGGGAGGGCCGCGCCCCGCAGCAATGACGGGTCCGGGGACGCCGGGTTCAGGGCACCGGGCGGGCGGTCCCACCGGCGGCTCCGTCGGCCCCGGCGGCTCCCTCGTTCCCGGCGGCTCCGGCGGTCCCGGCGGCTCCCTCGTTCCCGGCGGCTCCGGCGGCTCCGGCGGTCCCGGCGGTTCCGGTGGCTCCGGCGGTTCCGGTGGCTCCGGCGGTCCCGGCGGTTCCGGTGGCTCCGGCGTTCCCGGTGGCTCCGGTGGCTCCGGTGGCTCCGGCGGTCCTAACGGTGGCTCCGGCGGTCCTGGTGGTCCCGGTGGCTCCGGTGGTCCCGGTGGTCCCGGTGGTCCCGGTGGTCCCGGTGGTCCCCGCGGTCCCGGTGGTCCCGGTGGCTCCGGCGGTCCCACCGGTGGCTCCGTCGTTCCCGGTGGCCCCGGTGGTCCCGGTGGTCCCGTCGGCTCCGGTGGCCCCGGCGGCCCCGTCGATGATGTCCGCGAGCGTCGGACCGGCACGCAGGAGCGCGAGCATGCGTTCCGCGAGGGCGTCGATCCTCGACTCCAGGGCGTCGAGCGGCCGGCCGACGTCGTGCAGGTCCCGCAGCGCGGTGAGCGCCCGGTGCACGTCCGGGATGCGGTAGCCGGCCGCCCGCAGTGCGGCGGTGATCCGCGCCTCCCGGACCGCGGGCAGCGGATACCGGCGTGCCGCGCCCGCCGCGGTGGTGACGCGCTCGGGCGAGACGAGCCCGGCCTTCTCCCAGAACCGGAGCGTCGAGGCCCGCACGCCGAGCGCTCCGGCGAGCTCGCTGATCGTCATGGTGTCCGCCGCGGCCGGCGCCGCGTCGGTCTCCGCCTCGGCGCGCACCGCGCGGAGCGCCCGCTGCGCGGCCAGCGCCTCGTCCCGCTCCCGGTGCAGCGCGGCGTGGCAGGAGGACACCAGGGCGAGGGCCTCGGCGCGGGGCAGCGTACGGATCTCGCGCATCGCCCGCCGCGCCACCACGGGTCCCACCGCGTGGGCGAGGTCCCGGTAGGCGCGAAGGTCGCGCACGTGGTGCGCGGAGAACCGGCGGTACCCGTTGGCCGGCCGGCGCGCGGCCGGGACGACACCCCGCGCCTCCAGGTCCCGCACCTGCTGCGCCGAGTAGCCGGTGAGCGCCGAGACGTCTGCCGTGCCGAGCACACCGCGTCCGTCGGCCTCCAGGCCGCCCTGCACGTCTGCACCGGTCACCGGAAACCCTCCACAAGCACTTCAACCTCACACTTCAAGCATGAGCACTCCCAGCGCGAGTATGGAGCAGATCCTCGCCGCCGTGCGCGGCTTCGACGGCGTCCTCGAACTCGCCCCCACCGAAGGCAGCGCCCACCCCGAGATCGCCTGGGGCGACCACTTCTTCTACTACGCCCCCGACGGGCAGGTCCCGCAGCGCACGCAGCCCTACGCCACCGCCGTGACGAAGGACTACCCCGGCGACACCCTCTCCGTGCTCGACCCGCCGGGGCGTTGGCGCCTGAACATCCACGTCGGGCGCGCCGCGTTCACCGAACTCCTGGGCGCCGGCCCCGGAACCCTGCCCGCCCCCGCCGACTTCAGCACCCCCGATGTCCTGCTCCCCCACCCCGTCCACGGGGCGCACGCCTGGATCGCCGTCGTGAACCCGGGCCCGCGCACGGCCCCCACCGCGCTCGCCCTGCTCCGGTCCGCCCACGAGGCCGCGCGGCGCCGGTTCCTGCGCCGCGGAGCTGACGGCACATGAGCGGTCGGTGCCCCGTGCCGCTACTGCCCCGGTACGAGACGACATCGGACCGGTGCGGGACGACTCGGCGGCGGCCCCGGGCGTAGCTTGGCGGCAGCGGGCGGACGCAGCGGCGAGGCCGCGTGTCGGCGGGGGTGCCGGGCGCGGAGGGACGCGTCGGGGCCTCGGCGCCGGTGCTGTCCGTCGCAGGCGGGGAGCGGCGGGCGTGGCACACGCACTGCCCGGAGGGGACCGGGGGCGGCGATGACGGAGATCGATCACCACGAGGCGCAGCTTGCGGCCGCACGCGTCCAACGGCTGTCGGACGAGCACTGGCACGCACTCGACGCCTCGTGCAGCGCCATGGAGGACGACGCCTGGGTCGGCCCGGTGGGCCGCCGCTTCCACGAGGAGCTGGAACAGCAACGGCTCGCGCTGCACCTCCTGCTGCAGGAAGCCGTGCACAGCGCCAAGACCAAGGAGCACTCCCTGCGGAGGAAGCCGTGACCACTCCCAGCGGCAACCCGGAATTCTCCGGGGCCAAGCAGCCGGCGTTCGACAATCTGACGCGCAGTTACGTGCGGGCCGCGTCCGCACTGGAACAGCTCGCCCGGGACCTGTGGGCCCAACTCGACCGGATGGGTGCCGACACCTCCTCGGCGGTGGAGATCCGCGACCTCGCGCGCCGCGTACGCGGCCGGGTGACCGACTTGCAGGCACGAGCGGGCCGGGTGCACGCGATGCAGAACAGCGGCAAGGGCTCCGTGCACACGGCCGAGGGCATCTTCTGGCCGTTGAACGAAGCCGCCACCCCCTCCCCCCGGCCCGGGATGCCGCCCCCCAGCGACCCGGCGCTGCTGTCCTACGAGCTGTACGACGCGAACTACCTGCCCCGCACGGAACGGCTGCGGCCCGACGGCAAACCCTTCTCCGCGGAGGAGAACGCGGTGCTCAGCTGGATCAGCGCGCACCGGGCGACCATCGTCGAGGAAGCGCGGAAGTGGAACATCTCCCCGCAGGCGATCGTGGCCGCGATCTCCTGGGAGGCGATGAAGAACGTGCAGCTGGCACGCCATCCCGTCCCGGCAGGTTCGGGCCTCGGCCACCTCAACAAGCGGCTGGCCCGCTGGGCGACCGGGCCGGGGAAGGTGCACACCGACTTCCCGTTGGTGAAACAGGTCGAGGCGCGGGGCTATCTGCCGCGCCGGAGCCTGGCGGAGCGGGAGGCGCTGCTGAGCACCGACGAAGGGGCGATCAAGTACATCGCCGCCATCATGGGTGCCTTCGCCGACAGCACGGACCGGGACGGAAGGTTCCACATCCGCTACGACGTCCCGAAGCTCACCCACCTCTACCAGGGAACCGACCTGAAGCAGTGGGAGGACCACCTTCGTCACAAGCCCCCGGGCGAGCCCTTCAGGACGGGCAACGACATGTCGGAATGGGCCGCACGCAATCGGGTCTTCCTCGACGAGTCCCTGCCGTTGCGGCCCTGGGAGAAGGACCCCGTCCCTCACACCCCCGCCCCCACCCCCGAGCAGCCGCACACCCCGCGCCCGACTCCGGGCACATGCCCCACGCCCCGCTGAGGCGGACCGCGCCGACGGGTCCGGGTCACTCCCGGGGGCGCGGTTCCCCGTCCGGGTAGCGGCGCGGTGTCCAGGTGAGGGCCGAGCCGCCGGAGCCCGGCAGCGCCCCGTCTCCCCGGTGGCAGACGCGGGTGCGGGACGAGCCGACGATCAGCAGGGTGCGCATGTCGACCTGGGCCGGGTCGAGCGCGGCCAGCGGCACCACCTGGACCCGCTCGCCGTCCCCGCCCACGTCGCGGGCGACGACCACGGGTGTGTCCGGCGCCCGGTGCTCCAGCAGCACCTCGCGGGCCTTGCCGACCTGCCACGTGCGGCTCCGGGAGCCGGGGTTGTAGAGGGCGAGCACCAAGTCGGCCGCGGCGGCGGCGCGCAGCCGCTCCGCGATGACCTCCCAGGGCTTGAGACGGTCGGAGAGGGAGAGGACGGCGTAGTCGTGGCCCAGGGGGGCGCCCGCCCGTGCCGCCGCCGCGTTGGCGGCCGTCACCCCGGGCAGCACGCGGACCGGCACACCGGTGTACGGCTCCTCCGCGGCGGCCTCCAGGACGGCCGTCGCCATGGCGAACACCCCCGGATCGCCGCCCGAGACGACCGCCACCCGCCGTCCGCGCAGCGCCAGGTCGAGGGCGAACTCGGCGCGCTCGGCCTCCACCCGGTTGTCCGAGCCGTGCCGGCGCTGACCGTCCCGCCGGGGCACCCGGTCCAGATAGGTGGTGTACCCGACGAGGTCGTCGGCCGCGGCCAGCGCGCCCCGCGTCTCGGGCGTCAGCCACAGGGGCCCGGCCGGACCGGTCCCCACGACCACCACGTCCCCGGTCACCTCACCGGGAACGTCACCGGCGTCACCGTCGGCACCTCCGGAAGCCGGATCCTCCCCGGTGGCCGCTCCGTGCCCGTGGGCCGCCGCGTGTCCGTCGGCCGGTGCGCTCACGGTGTCCGGCTCGTGCGCGGCGAGGAGAAGCCGTTCCCGAGCCCGTGCGGCGGCCACCTTGCTGGGCAGGACCGCCACCGAGAAGTACGGCACGGAGTCCGGGTCGATGTCCGCGACGCGGCCGGTGCGTTCACCCTCCATCGTGGCGCGCTCGACGTAGCGCGCCTCCGCCAGCCGCCCCGAACGCTCCAGCGCACGGCGCACCTTGGGGAAGGTGCGCCCCAGCTTCATCACGGCCACCGCATCGCTGGAGGCCAGCCGCGCGGTCAGCTCCTCCTCGGGCAGCGTGCCCGGCAGGACAGTGAGGGCCTCCTCGGCCTCCGAGAGCGGGGTGCCCAACCGTGCGGCCGCCGCGCTCACCGACGTCACCCCCGGCACCACCTCCGTGGGGTAGCGGTGTGCCAGCCGCTGGTGCATGTGCATGTAGGAGCCGTAGAACAGCGGGTCGCCCTCGGCCAGTACCGCCACGGTCCGCCCCGCGTCCAGGTGGCCGGCCAGCCGGGCGGCCGCCTCGGCGTAGAACTCCTCCAGTGCGCCCCGGTAGCCACCGGGGTGGTCGGTCGACTCCGTCGTGACGGGGTAGACGAGCGCCTCCTCCAGGTGGTCGGCGCGCAGGTACCGGGCGGCGATGGACCGCGCGATCGACCGTCCGTGCCGGGCGCTGTGGTACGCGACGACATCGGCCTCACCGATCGCCTCCACCGCCCGTACGGTCATCAACGACGGGTCGCCGGGCCCCAGTCCGACCCCGATCAGCCGTCCGCCGGCCGGCCGGGCGGCCGACGCCGCGCTTCCCGTCCACGTCTGCGTCCCTGTATCCCCTTCCGTCCCTGCCCTCGTCTCCGTCTCCACCGCGGGGGCCGTCACCGGGGCCGGGGCGTCCGGCGGCTGCGGGCGCGCGGGGGGCTGCGGGTGCGGGGTGGTCACCTGGCTCACTCCTCCTCGCTGGCGATGGCGTTGAGCGCGGCCACGGCCAGGGCGCTGCCGCCCCGGCGCCCGTGCACGACCAGGTGGTCGAGGCCCGAGGGGTGCTCGGCCAGCGCCTGCTTCGACTCGACGGCCCCCACGAACCCGACGGGCACGCCGATCACCGCAGCCGGCCGCGGCGCCCCCTCGGCCACCATCTCCAGCAGCCGGAACAGCGCGGTGGGCGCGTTGCCGACCGCGACGACCGCCCCCTCCATGCGGTCCCGCCACAGTTCGAGGGCGGCGGCCGTGCGGGTCGTCCCCAACTCGGCGGCCAGCGCGGGGACCCGCGGGTCGGACAGGGTGCAGACCACCTCGTTGTCGGCGGGCAGCCGCCTGCGCGTCACGCCACTGGCCACCATGGCGACGTCGCAGAGGACGGGTGCCCCGGCCCGCAGCGCGGCGCGGGCCCGCGCCACGGCGTGCGGAGTGCAGGCGAGATCCTGTACGAGGTCCACCATGCCGCAGGCGTGGATCATCCGTACCGCGACCTGGCTGACGTCCGCGGGCAGCTCCGCCAGGTCCGCCTCGGCGCGGATGGTGGCGAAGGACTGCCGGTAGATGGCAGCGCCGTCCTTCTCGTACTCGAACACTGTTGGTCTGCTCTCGCTCATCGGGTCGCATTGTCGGAAGAACCGGGAGAAGTCGCACTGTTGCCGGGGCCGTGCCCCGCGCGGGCCGCCGCCACGGCCACGGCAAGACGTGTGCGGGCACCGAAGGGGACGAGGGCACCGGTGGACGCGGGGGAGTGCGCCGGTGGGGCGGCGGGTACCTCCGTGACGCGGTAACCGTCCGGCTCCGCGACCACTTCCACGTGGGCGCCCCGGGGGTGGCCGCACCGGCGCGCGCAGCCCGACCAGTACACGGGCAGGCCCCCGGCGTGCCCCGCGCCGGCGGGAGCGGTAGCGGTGGCGTCGGCCCGTACGTCCGCCAGCGCCTTGCCGCAGCCCGGCCGCCCCGTGCACGCCCCCACCCCGCGCCAGGGCGAGCCGGACTCCGTCACCAGCCCGGCGTCGCCCAGCGCGGCCAGCGCGCCCCGCGCCCGCCCGGCCGCCACCCCTGGCACGACCACGCCGCGCCACGGCGTCACCCGCACCTCGCCGGTGCCCTCGCGCCGCGCCAGGCGCGCCACCGACCGCCACTGCTCGCCGCTGAGGCGGCCCAGCGGGGCGAGTACGGACAGCGCTGCGCGCCCGCCCCCGCCGGGGTTCTCGACGATCCCCGGCTCGGGACCGCCGTCGGGCGCGGAGCGCGCCGCCGCCCGCAACGGGACGGAAGCCAGGCACGCGGCGCCCTCCACCCGGGCTGCGACACGGCGCAGGAGCGCCGCGCCGCCGGTGGCGAGGCCGGTGCCGGGGCGGTCGGCGGCACCGGCGCCAACAGCCCCGGCGGTGTCCGTGCCCGTGCCCTCCGGCGGCAGCTCGGCGATCCGCCACACCCGGGCGCCGCGCTCCCGGGTGACGGTGAGGAAGACCTCGGCGGCGGCGAGCGCGGCAGCCGGCGCGTGCGTACCCGCCACCCGCACAGCGGTCCGGTCTCCGTGCCCGCCGGCCCCCAGGAGGAGCAGCGCGTCACCGTCGGGCGTCGCGAGCAAGGTCACATCCGCGTCGAGCCCCAGGACGTCCCCGCGCCCGTCGTCGCACGCGAACAGGAAGCGCCCCGACAGTTCACCGGCTGCTTCGCTTTCGCACAGCAGGCGGTCCAGTCCGGAGACCCACGCCGCTACGTCACGGTGCCCGCCGGCGTCCAGCCCCGACAGCGGGGACGCCACGATGTTGCGTACCCGCTCGTGTGCGGGGGAGGGCAGCAGCCCGGCGGCCGCCAGCAGCTGTGCCAGCCGGGTGCCGGACTCGGCGGGCAGCCCGCGGAGTTGGATGTTGCCCCGGGACGTCAGGTGCAGGTGCCCGTCGCCGAGGTGCAGGGCGGCGTCGGCGAGGGCTTCGGCCTGCGCGGCGTCCAGCACCCCGCCGACCACGCGTATCCGGGCCAGTGCGCCGTCCTCCGCCTGGTGCAGCCGCAGCGCTCCCGGGCAGGCGTCCGCACGGGGACGCGGCGCCGCGCCAGGCGTCGCGCAATGCGTTGCATCGGCAACGTGCGCGGCGTCCGGCGGGGACGAGCTGGAGGGGGTCGGGGCCATGGCGGCGAGCATACCCACCGCCGGGAACGCCCTCCCGGGGCCACGGGGCGGGCGGGGTGCGCCCGGGCCCGGCGGGGGAGGGCGCCCAGGGTGCGCCCTCCCCCCGCGCAGGGAACCCCCGTACGATGCTCTGGGCGGATCACCCGGTCCGCCCGCATCGCCGGTGACGGCGACAGGGGAGGAAGCCCGGTGCGAATCCGGCGCGGTCCCGCCACTGTGAGCCCGCTCTCGAAAGAGGGAGGGGCGAGTCAGGAACTCCCTTCCCCGCGCCTCCGGCCCGCCGGAGCGGGGGGACCCCATTCCGCAACCCGGGGCGTGGACACCCCGAGGAAGGGCCGACCGCAGCATGCTGCTTTCGTCAGGCGACGCCGCCCAGGGCGACGACACCCCGCGGGTGATCCTTCTCCTCTCGACCTCCGACACGGACCTGCTCAGCGCCCGCGCGGCGAACAAGGGCGTCGGCGCTGCGGAAACCAGCGCCCAGGTGGCGGCGGACGACCAGGAGCAGGCACCGGTCACGTACCGGTACGCCAACCCGAGCCGCCTGTCCCAGGAGGCGCTGGAGGACGACCTGCGGGAGCTCCTCGACGGCGTCGACCTCGTCGTCGTCCGCCTCCTCGGCGGCGTCCGCGCCTGGCAGCAGGGCATCGACCTGCTGCAGGCCGGCGGGCTTCCCCTCGTCGTGCTGACGGGTGAACAGGCCCCGGACGCACAGCTGATGGCGGTCTCCACGGTGCCGATCGGGGTCGCCGCGGAGGCGCACGCCTACCTCGCGCACGGCGGCCCGGCCAACCTCACCCAGTTGGGACGGTTCCTCGCGGACACCGTGCTGCTGACGGGACACGGCTTCGCGCCCCCGGCCCCCGCACCGTCCTGGGGCCCGCTGACCAGGGAACCGGGCCCGCACAACGCGCCGCTTCCGGCGGATGACGAGGGCACGCCCACCGTCGCGGTGCTCTACTACCGCGCCCACCACATGAGCGGGAACACCGCCTTCGCGGTGGCGCTGTGCGAGGCCGTCGAGGCGGCGGGCGCCCGGGCGCTCCCGCTGTACGTGGCGTCGCTGCGCACGCCGGAGCCGGAACTTCTCCAGGAGCTGCGGGCTGCGGACGCGATCGTCACCACCGTGCTGGCGGCGGGCGGCGCGGGCGGCACCGCCCCGGCCGAGGCGGGCGCGGGCGGCGACGACGAGGCGTGGGACGCCGGCGCGCTGACCCACCTGGACGTGCCGATCATCCAGGCGCTGTGCCTGACCGCGCCCCGCGCGGACTGGGAGCGCAACGACGAAGGCGTCTCCCCCCTGGACGCGGCGAGCCAGATCGCGGTCCCCGAGTTCGACGGCCGACTGATCACCGTCCCGTTCTCCTTCAAGGAGATCGACGCCGAGGGCCTGCCCTCGTACGTGGCCGACCCGGAGCGGGCGGCGCGGGTCGCGGGCATCGCCGTGCGGCACGCGCGCCTGCGGCACATACCGGCCGCCCGCAAACGGCTCGCACTGGTGCTGTCCGCCTACCCGACCAAGCACTCCCGGATCGGCAACGCGGTCGGCCTGGACACCCCGGCGAGCGCCATGGCACTGCTGCGGCGGCTGCGGGCGGAGGGCTACGACTTCGGGCCCGCCGAGGACGTCCCGGGCCTCCTCGTGGCGGAGGACGGCAACCACGGCGGGAACGGCGACAACGGCGCGGACGCCGCTCACGACGGCACGGACACCGACCACGACGGTGACGCCCTCATCAACGCCCTGATCGAGGCGGGCGGGCACGACCAGGAGTGGCTGACCGAGGAGCAGTTGGCCAAGAACCCGGTCCGCATCCCGGCGGCGGACTACCGCCGCTGGTACGCCACCCTCCCGCAGGAGCTCCGCGACGCGGTGGAGGAGCACTGGGGGCCGCCCCCCGGCGAGCTGTTCGTGGACCGCACCCACAACCCCGAGGGCGACATCGTGCTGGCGGCGCTGCGCCGCGGCAACCTGCTCGTCCTCATCCAGCCGCCGCGCGGCTTCGGCGAGAATCCGATCGCCATCTACCACGACCCCGACCTGCCGCCCTCGCACCACTACCTGGCGGCCTACCGCTGGATCGCGGCCCCGCAGGACGAGGGAGGCTTCGGCGCCGACGCGATGATCCACCTGGGCAAGCACGGCAACCTGGAGTGGCTGCCGGGCAAGAACGCGGGCCTGTCCGCCGCCTGCGCCCCCGACGCCGCACTGGGCGACCTCCCCCTCGTCTACCCGTTCCTGGTCAACGACCCGGGCGAGGGCACCCAGGCCAAGCGCCGGGTGCACGCCACGCTCGTCGACCACCTCGTCCCGCCGATGGCCCGCGCCGACTCCTACGGCGACATCGCGCGCCTGGAGCAACTGCTGGACGAGTACGCGCAGATCAGTTCCATGGACCCGGCCAAGCTGCCGGCCATCCGCGCCCAGATCTGGACCCTCATCCAGGCCGCGAAGCTCGACCACGACCTGGGGATGCAGGAGCGCCCGGACGACGAGGGCTTCGACGACTTCCTGCTGCACGTCGACGGCTGGCTGTGCGAGGTGAAGGACGCGCAGATCCGTGACGGCCTGCACGTCCTGGGTGCCGCGCCGTCCGGCGCGAGCCGGGTCGACCTCGTCCTGGCGATCCTCCGCGCCCGCCAGATCTGGGGCGGGCAGCGCACGCTCCCCGGTCTGCGGGAGGCCCTCGGTCTCGACGAGTCGGCGGCCACCCGCACCTCGGCCGACGCGGCGGAGGCGGCGGCCCGCGCGCTGGTGGAGGCCATGGAGGAGGCCGACTGGGACCCGGCGGCGGTCCCCCGCGTCGCGGCCGGGCACTCCCCCCACGTGGCGGACATCCTCGACTTCGCCGCCCGCGAGGTCGTACCCCGGCTGGCCGCCACCACCGCCGAACTCGACCACACCGTGCACGCCCTGGCCGGCGGCTTCGTCCCCGCTGGCCCCTCCGGGTCGCCGCTGCGCGGGCTGGTCAACGTCCTGCCGACGGGCCGCAACTTCTACTCGGTCGACCCCAAGGCCGTGCCCTCCCGCCTCGCGTGGGAGACCGGTCAGGCGCTGGCCGACTCCCTCCTGGAGCGGTACCGCACCGACACCGGCCAGTGGCCCACCTCCGTCGGGCTGTCCCTGTGGGGCACCAGCGCCATGCGCACCGCGGGGGACGACATCGCCGAGGCCCTCGCGCTGCTGGGCATCCGCCCGGTGTGGGACGACGCCTCCCGCCGGGTCACCGGCCTGGAACCGGTGCCGTCGGCCGAACTGGGCCGGCCCCGTATCGACGTCACCCTCCGCATCTCCGGCTTCTTCCGTGACGCGTTCCCGCACACGGTGGGGCTGCTGGACGACGCGGTGCGGCTCGCCGCGTCGCTGGACGAGCCGGACGAGAGCAACCACGTGCGCGCCCACGCCCGCCAGGACCTGGCCGAGCACGGTGACGAACGCCGCGCCACCACCCGCATCTTCGGCTCGCGCCCCGGCACGTACGGCGCGGGGCTCCTCCAGTTGATCGACAGCCGCGACTGGCGCACCGACGCGGACCTGGCCGAGGTCTACACCGTCTGGGGCGGCTACGCGTACGGCCGCGAGCTGGACGGCCGCCCGGCCCGCGAGGAGATGGAGACGGCCTACAAGCGGATCGCGGTGGCGGCCAAGAACACCGACACCCGCGAACACGACATCGCCGACTCCGACGACTACTTCCAGTACCACGGCGGCATGGTCGCCACCGTCCGCGCCCTGCGCGGTACCGCCCCCGAGGCGTACATCGGCGACTCCACCCGCCCCGAGACCGTCCGCACCCGCACCCTGGTGGAGGAGACCTCCCGCGTCTTCCGCGCCCGCGTCGTCAACCCCAAGTGGATCGAGGCCATGCGCCGCCACGGCTACAAGGGCGCCTTCGAACTGGCGGCGACCGTGGACTACCTGTTCGGCTACGACGCCACCACCGGCGTCGTGGCCGACTGGATGTACGACAAACTCACCGAGGCCTACGTCCTCGACGAGACCACCCGCACCTTCCTCCAGGACGCCAACCCCTGGGCCCTGCACGGCATCGCCGAACGCCTGCTGGAGGCCGAATCCCGAGGCATGTGGTCCAAGCCCGACCCCACGGCCCTCGACGCACTCCGCCAGATCTACCTGGAGACGGAGGGCGAACTGGAAGCGGACGACCAGGAGTAACGCCCCGACTGCGCCGCTCCGCTCAACTCTGCCGGTCCCGCCGGTCCCGCCGGTCCCGCCGGTCCTACCGGTCCCGCCGGGGTCGGCGGCGCCCGCCGGATCTGCCGGGTTGGTCGGTTCCGGCAGGCTGTTCGGGCCCGCCAGGCGGGCTGGGGTGTCCGTGTGTGCCGGACCAGCCGAACCGTGGGGTGGGCTGTTTCCGCTCGGCGGTCTGGGTGCGTCGCGGTGGCTGGGTCCGTCGGGTCCGCCGCTGGGTCGGCTGAGCGGAATGGGCTGCCCGGGGTGGCCGGTTCCGCCGGTGCGCCGGGTGGGCTGGGTCTGCCGGGTCGACCCGGTCCGTCGGCTCCCGGGTTGCCGGGTTCGTCGGGCGGTTCGGGTCCGCCAGGTGGCCGGGCCAGCCGGGGCAGGCACGCCGACTGGGTCTGCCGGGTCGGCCGGGTTCGCTGGGCCGGTCGGGTCCGCCGGGGGCGGCCCCGGTCCGCAGGGCTGTGCCGGTTCGTCGGACCGGATGCACCGGCCGGGGGACGGACACTTCGGGCCGGACGCCACGCGGCCTCCGGGGAGCGTCGCCACGGATCGCCGGTTCGGGGCCACGAGCCGGGCTCACCGACCCGGACTCGTAGACAGCCGCTCGTGGGTCCGGGCGCGCGAGCCCGGAGCGTGTCGGCCCGGATCACCCGGGGCCGTACATCGGGGGTCGGCCCCGGGACCGGAGGTCCCGGGCCGGGTCATCGGCCCGGGGTCACCAGGCCCACCTCGTAGGCGAACACCGCCGCTTGCGTGCGGTCCCGCAGCCCCAGCTTCACCAGGATGCGGCTCACGTGCGTCTTGACGGTGGACTCCGCGACCACCAGATGCCCGGCGATCTCCCCGTTGGACAACCCCTGGGCGACCAGCGACAGCACACCCGTCTCCCGCTCGGTGAGGTCCTCGACGCGCTCCCGCGCCTGCGGGCGCGGCCCGCCGAGCCGCGAGAACTCGCTGATCAGCCGCTTGGTGACGGCCGGCGCCAGCAGCGCCTCGCCGGCCGCCACCACCCGCACCCCCTCCGCGAGCCGCTCCGTGGAGGCGTCCTTGAGCAGGAAGCCGCTGGCACCGACACGCAGCGCCTGGTACACGTACTCGTCCAGGTCGAAGGTGGTGAGGATGAGCACTTTCGCCCCGCTCTCCCCCGCGGAGATCTCCCGGGTGGCCTCCAGGCCGTTCATGCCGGGCATGCGGATGTCCATGAGGACGACGTCGGGGCGGAGTCCGGACACCTTCGCGACCGCCTCCGTGCCGCTCGCCGCCTCCCCCACGACCTCGATGTCCGGCATGGCCCCCAGCAGGACGGAGAAGCCCTCGCGGACCATGGCCTGGTCGTCGACGATCAGCACCCGGATCATGCGGCACCCTGCCCGGAGCCGTTGCCCCGCGCGGGCCCGCCCGACCCCGCCGACCCACTCGGTGCCACGGACTCCAGCGGCTCCGGCGCATCCATCGACTCGATCCCTTCCGTCGGGCCCGTCGGCAGGAAGGCGGTCACCTCGAAGCCGCCCGCCGCCGTGGCACCCGTGCTCAACTCGCCGCCCAGCACCTGCACCCGCTCCCGCATGCCGAGCAGACCGTGCCCGGCACCCGGCTGCGAGGCGGTGGGGCTCTCCGCCGCGCCGGGCGCCCGGTCCGGCGCCCCGTTGACGATCCGCAGCTTCAGTCCGCCCGGCACGTACCCGAGTTCCACCCTGGCGGCGGCGCCGGGGGCGTGGCGGAGCGTGTTGCTCAGCGCCTCCTGCACGATGCGGTACGCCGACAGCTCCATCCCCTGCGACAGCGGCCTGACCTCACCGGTGACCTCGCTGTCCACCGCCAGCCCGGTGGTGCGCACGCTGTCGAGGAGGGCGTCGAGGTCGGCGAGGGTGGGCTGTGGTGCCTGCGGAACGTCGGTCGCGCAACCGTCGGGGTCCTCGGCCCGTACGACCCCCAGGATGCGGCGCAGTTCGGTCAGCGCGGCCACGGCGTTCTCCCGGATGGTGGCGAAGGAGGTCGCCAGCTCGGGCGGCGTCTCCGCTACCCGGTAGGGCGCGGCCTGCGCCTGGATGGCGATCACGGACATGTGGTGGGCCACCACGTCGTGCAGCTCACGGGCGATGGTGTTCCGTTCCTCCAGCAGCGTACGGCGGGACCGTTCGCGCGCGGTGACCGACTCCGTCTCCACCACGTGCTGCCGCTCCTGCCACCAGGCCCGCACCGCGGCGGCGGCCACCAGCAGCAGTCCCGCGTACGTGGCGAGCGCGGCCACGGCAGAACCGACGCTGCCCGTGACGGCCCCCGCCAGCGCGCTGAAGACCACGGTGGTGATCAGCCACATCTCCGCCGCGACCCGGGGCCGCGTACGCAGCACCACGAGCACCAGCACCAGCAGATGGCACACCATCGCCACCTCGCTGCGGGGTGCGGCGAGGTTCGGCACGCCGAGCGGCACGCTGACCACGAGCCCGAGCAGGGAGAGCCAGTACGCGGCCGCCGGACGGGACAGCACCAGGGCCACCGGGGCCGCCATCAGCGCCATGAGGGACAGGTTGAAGAGCGTGTCGGGCGGCGCCCCGAAGTCCGCACTCTGCTGGAGACCGGTGACGAACAACACCACGGCGGCCACCATGATCAGCACATGTGGCAGCCACCGCAGGCCGCGGCCCAGCCCGCCCGGCAACTGCTGCGCCCACCGGGCCACCGGACCGCTGTCGGCCGGCGGCAGCGGGCGGTGGGCGAGCGCCCCGGACAGCAGGTCCTCCCGCAGGGCCGACCACCCGCTCGTGGCGGACCGCGGCTTCGAGGGAGTTTCTGCGCGGGACCGGGTACTGGCTTCGGTGTGCTTCGTGATCGTCATGCGGCCACGTTATGCAGGCACCCTTCCTGCCCGCGTCCGCAGGAAAGACGAACCCTCCGCGTCCGCCTCAAGTACTACGCGGCTACCCGGGGCGTACCCGACCGAGCACCCCCACCCCCTTCCGCGTCGCTTCGTTCCGCTCCTTCTGCCGGACATCCGGCACATCCGTCACCGCGACCGACCCCGTTCGCCTCGCACGCAGCACCTGCGCAGCCGCTGGGCAGAGCATCCGGTGACGGCGGCCGCGGAGACTGCGGCTTCCGCGCTGCGGGCCCTCACGGACCATGGTGTGCCGACCGCCGACCGCCGACCGCCGACCGCCGCCGCACTCCGGGCGGCGGCTACGCGGCGTCCCGTACGGGACCGAGATGCTCGTCCAGGAAACGCTCCACGGCGCGGTACACGGTGATCAAATTCTCCGGGTTCTCGATGGAGTGCCCTTCGTCCGGCATGAGTATGTACTCGACGGGGACCCCGCGCGCCCGGAGGGCTTGGACCATGTTGTCGGATTCTGCCTGCGCCACCCGGGCGTCGTTGGCGCCCTGGGCGATGAGCAGCGGTGTGCGGACCCGGTCCACCCGGCTGATCGGTGAGCGGGCCAGCATGTCGGCCTCCTGCTGCGGATCCGCGGGGTCGCCGACCCAGCGGAACCAGTTGGAGGCAAGGGCCGGCCGGACGAACTCCGGCTGACTGCGCAGGAAGTCGGCGAGGTCGGAGACGCCGAAGACGTCCACCGCGGCGGCGAAGACATCGGGGGTGAAGGTGACGCCGACCAGCGCCGCATAGCCCCCGTAGGAGCCGCCCAGGACGGCCACCCGGTCCGGGTCCGCGTATCCCTGGTCGACGGCCCAGTTCACGCCGTCGATCAGGTCGTCGTGCATCTTGCCGGCCAGCTCCCCGATGCCTGCCCGCATGAACGACTTGCCGTACCCCGTTGAGCCGCGGAAGTTCACCTGAAGCACCGCGTAGCCCCGGTTGGCCAGTAGTTGGACGAGAGGGTTGAAACCCCAGCTGTCCCGGTCCCAGGGACCGCCGTGCACGAGCAGGACCAGCGGCAATCGGTGCGGCTCCGTCCCGACCGGCAGTGTCAGATGGGAGGGGAGCGCGAGGCCGTCCCGAGCGGTGACGGTCACCGGTGTCATCGGTGCCAGCTTCTCGGGATCCAGGTGACCACGGGGCCGGAACAGCAGGCGGCTCTCGCCCGTGGAGTGGTCGTAGAAGTATGTGGCTCCGGGATCACGGTCGTGGGTGAAGCTGACGACCCACCGCTGCTCGCTCTCGTCGGACGAGATGTCGGCCAGGTCGCCGTCGGACAAGTTCCCCAGGTTCTCCAGGACCTCGGCGAAGTGCGGGTCCAGTGCGTTGATCACCAGTCGTTCCCCGAGGTAGCGCACTCCGATGAGCTCGCCGGTACGCCGACTGAAGATCAGGGGCGAGGGCAGTGCGGGGAAGACGCGGGCTCGGGTGTCCAGGTCGTACTGCGGGTGGGAGTCGACCTCCGTCTCCTGCCCTGTTGCGGTATCCAGCCGGGCCAGGCGCAGTCTGTCCGTGCCCCGGTGCGAACCGAGCAGAACGCCGTCGGCGTCGGTGGTGACTTCCAGCGGATAGACGCCCAGCGGATGGTCCGCACCGTCGAACTGCGCGAGATGGCGCCGTGTTTGCGCGGGCTCGCTCCAGCGGGAGAGCCGTAGGTCACCCCGTTCGGTCACCTCGTTGACGAGGAGGTCCCCGCTGCCGCCATGGATGAGGGTGGTGGCAGCGCCCCCGGTGTTCTCCGCAAGCGTCCGCAGGTCACCGGTGGCGATGTCCAGCTCGAAGAGGTCGAACGCGGCGGGGTCGCGGCTGTTCGAGGAGAACACCGCCTTACCCGGCTGCGCGGCGGGCAGCTTCAGATCCATGATGCGTGCGCCGGGGAAGGGGGTCAGGTCAGTGGCCCCTGCGTCCGGGTCTTCGAGATCGACGCGGTACAGGTGCCGGTTCTCGTCGCCCCCCTGGTCCCGGGTGAAGAGCAGCCACCTCGGATCGTCGGTCCAGTGATAGCTCAGCAGGTTGCGGTCCTCGCAGGTGACCCGCCGCGCGTCCCCTGGCGCGTCGACGCTCTCGATCCACAGGTTGAGGTGGTCTCGCCAGGGAGCCAGGTACGCGATCTTGGTTCCGTCCGGCGAGAGGGAGGCCCTCGAACGGACGGGAGGGGCGAAGAGCTCCTCGACGCTGATCGGCTTCGGCAATGCCATGTGGTCCCTCCTGTGGCTGTCCCGGACAGCGAGTGATGAGGCCCCGGTGGGGGTCGGCAAGGGCTCTGAGCGGGTTCGCAGCCTCGGGCCGGGTACCGTTCCGCGGTCGAAGGCTGTCACTTAATGACACTGGCACTAAGTGACAGCGATGGCAAATGTGTCGCGCGTCCAGCCGTCACGGGTCGTCGGTCGCGGCTCCTGCTGAGACTGCGTCCTTGAGTTGGCCCGGGTGAGCGTCGTGGTTGGCCCGCAATCAACGCCCCTGTCCAGAGGGTGGTTGTTCGGCGAACGAGGTGCGGTAGGTGCGTGGGCTGGTCGCCAGGCGCGATGCGAAGTGCTGGCGCATGGTGACCTCGCTGCCGAAACCGGACCGGCGGGCGACCTCGGGCATGGGCAGGTCGGTGCGTTCGAGGAGTTTCTGGGCTGACGCGATGCGGTGGTCCAGAAGCCAGCGCAGCGGGGTGGTTCCGGTGGCCGCCGCGAAGTGCCGGGTGAAGGAGCGCGGTGACATCCCGGCACGGGCGGCGAGTGCGGACACGGTGAGCGGCTCGTCGAGATGCGCCAGGGCAAAGGCGCGTACCTGGGTCAGTGCGTCCGCGTCGCGGGCGGCGTGTGGGGTCGGGTGTTCGATGAACTGGGCCTGGGTGCCGGTCCGGAACGGTGCGGTGACCATGGATCGGGCGACCGTCGCGGCCGCCTCCGCGCCGTGCATGGTGCGGAGAAGGTGCAGGCACAGGTCGATGCCGGCGGCCGTGCCGGCGGACGTCCACAGATTGCCGTCCTCGACGAACAGGGCGTCCGGCTCGACCCGCACCCGTGGGTGCCGGTTCCGCAGCAGGTCGGCCAGTGCCCAATGGGTCAGCGCCCGGCGGCCGTCCAGCAGGCCCGCCTGGGCGAGCGTGAACGCGCCGCCGCACAGCGCGGCGATGGTGGTGCCCCGGGCGTGGGCGCGGCGCAGTGCCGCGAGGACCGGCTCGGGTGCCGGGGGGGCGTGGTCGTCCAGGCCGGGTACCAGGATCAGATCGGCGCGGGGTAGCCAGGCGAGGGTGCGGTCCGGTGTAAGTGCGAGCCCGCCGCGCATCGGTACCGGTTCGGGGCCGACGGCCACCCGGTGCAGCTCGAACGTGGGCACTCCGCGGTCGGTGCGGTCCACGCCCCAGACCTCGGTGATCACCGAGACGTCGAAGGCCCGGATGCCGGGGGAGGCGAGCAGGGCGATGCGGTGGGCCGGGGCCGGTTGTGTCACCGTGGCAGTAAACCATCGATCGCTGTCTTTCTGCCTCCTGTGGACCGGCCCGGACCGGCGGCAGGATCGTGGGCATGGAGATCACACAGAACGCGGCGCTGGTAGTGGTGGACGTGCAGAAGGGCTTCGACGAGTCGGAGTTCTGGGGCCCGCGCAACAACCCGTCCGCCGACGACAACATCGCTTCCCTGATCACGGCCTGGCAGGAGGCGGACCGGCCGGTCGTCTTCGTACGGCACGACTCCGACAAGCCCGGCTCGCCGCTGCGGACCGGGTACGAGGGCAACGACTTCAAGGAGTACGTCGAGGAGCGGCGCGGCAAGGGCGGCGGGCCGGAACTTCTCGTCACCAAGTCCGTGAACTCGGCGTTCTACGGCACCCCCGACCTTGACGACTGGTTCAAGGCGGCGGGCATCACCCAAGCCGTAGTGGCCGGTATCCAGACCAACATGTGCGTGGAGACCACCGCCCGCATGGGCGGCAACCTCGGCTACGACGTGCTGGTCGCCCTCGACGCCACCCACACCTTCGACCTGACCGGCCCGAACGACTGGCACCTGACGGCCGACGAGCTGGCCCGGGCGAGCGCCGTCTCACTGCATGGAGGAGGCTTCGCCCGGGTGGTGACAATCAGCGAGCTGGTGGCCGCCGTCCACCCCTGACACCCCGATCAGGGGTGCAGGCCAACCCCGGCGCTCACCCGGGCCAACTCGGCCGCTCACGGGCCAGGTCAAGGACTCAGTCGCACCTGCGCCTCCGGGTGGCCGACCGGTCGACGGCAAGCCTGTGTTGCAGGTCACATGTGCAGGGGTGGCGAAATCTGTCACTAAGCGTCAACCTAGCAGTTAGTGACGCGACGGTGAGGCTACGCGTGGCGCACTTGGGGAGAGCCGACCGCCATGAAGAGCGCGAGCTGCCTGCTGTGTGTCGGGCGAACCGTGGTGCGGATCCATGGCGCCTTCGAGTGGTGCAGTCCCGTCGAGTCAGGAAAAGCGCTGTGCCGACAGGCCGACGGCCCCTTGCGGGCCGCGCCGTGCAACAGGAACCGGGCCTGTTGCCACGTATTCAAGGAGTACCCATGGATCTTACGCTTCCGCAGCAGATCTACCTGTGCGCCTACGCCTTCAAGAAGGACAAGTTCCCGGCCACGCTTCTGCAGTTCCGCGGGCAGCGGATACGCGCTGCCGCCCTGACCGAGCTGATCCTTGCGCAACAGGCCGAGACCGACGGGCGCCGGGTTCGCGTACTTGGAGACCGGTCACCGGCGGATCCGTTTCTTGCCTCTGTGTGGGAAGAGCTGCACGCGGGGCCGAAGAAGTGGATGGCACTGGTGCACAACAGGGCGCATACGGCGGAGAAACCAGTCGAGGACCAGTTGATGGCTGCCGGGATCATCGAAAAGAAGACCGGCCACACCTTCAGCCTGCTCAGGGGAAGCAAGGTTGTCCTGCGGCAAAAAGAGGAGGCCCGAGCCGTGCAGCAAGCGTTGCGCACGCGGGTCACCACCACTCCCGACCCGTCCACGCTGCCCCTGGAGCAAGTGGCACTGCCGGTGATCGCCCTGGAGAGCGACGCGACCATGGGGGTCGTGCTGGACCGATCCGAGCGCCGCCAACACAAAGAGGCTCTGGAGGAATCGGCCCGGAAGTTCGATCGAGAAGTACCGGGCCTGCGTAAAGCCCTGTCGAACTCGGTGCTTTCCAGCCGGGCTGTCGGCGGCGGATGGAGCTGAGCAGGCCGAACCTGCAATTGCGCGACCCTCGGCATGCGACTCCGAGGAAAGAAGCCAAGTGTCGAGCTCACGTCCCTCCCTTGGCTCGCCCCGACCACCGTCGGCGTCACAGTCGTTGCAACGCGGTGGCGGACAAAGAACGGCCACTGCAAGACGAACAGTGCAACGGAACACCGCCGTACCCGATCGCGGTTCATACGCGCCGCACCTACCGCCCGCGACCGGTGAATGCACCACCGGTGAGCGGGAGCCGGACGCGCCGCAACGCTTTTCCGGCCGTCTGGACGACGTCACCGGAACCGCAACCGTCCCTCCCGTACTCCCGGCGGGCCTTGTGCTGCACCCGGGGCGGTCGGAACGCCCGGGCGCCGACAGACGGCTTGGCAGTGCACGGCGGGGAGCGGTGGTGGTGTGGCTCACTCGGCGTCGTCCAGCTCGGCCACACGGAGGAGTTCGGAGGGCGTGCCCGGCGTATCGAGGGTGACGGCTGCACCGTGCCGAATGCGGCCTGGTGGTTGGCCGCTGTGGGTGGTGGTTGGCCGCGCCGCGGTCGAGCATGAGGCCGACCGCAGCGGTGGACACAACGCCATGGCTGGTGCCGTGCTCGCCGGGCAGCCATGGCCGATCTGCGAGCTGCGCGGCGCACGTCGGCGCTCGTCCTGCCCCGAGCGCCGACGTGAACACCGCCGTTGCCCCGGGGGATCGGCGACCCGTGTCCGTCGTAGGTCTGTTCCTACCGGGGCCGACCCCCTGTCGGGGGGCCTCACTCCCTTTGGCCGACAACTCGGCGAGGTCGGCGCGGAGTATGTCGGCAGGAGAGGGGAGGCCCGGCCTCATCTCTCCCCCGGTGTCACCTGCCGCCGTGCGGTCGGAGGTCGCGCTGCCCGGAGTGTCGGCGGGCACGCCGTTCTGCGCGGCGCGGACCTGGTACTGGCGTACACACCGTTACCGGGCGTCGCCTGACGGGAATGCGGCGGGGGCCGACGGGCGGCATCCGGTCCGGCGCCGATGGCCCGACCTGTCGGTCGGCCTGGGTCATACACGGGGAACAGTGCGGGAGGCCGGCTCAGGCAGATGCCGAACGGGACACCGAATGCCGGTGTCCGTACGGTCCGACGGAGGTCCCGCGTACGGATCTCAGGCCGTAGCCGCGTCCCCCACGGCGCCTCCCGTGGCGCTGCGGACCGCCTGGGCCAGGAGCTGGTGCGCATGAGCGAAGCGGCGTACGTCGGCACCGCCGAGCAGGGCCTCGCCGATCTCCTCGTTGACGACCCGTAGGGCGCCCGAGGCGGCTGCCGCGTGCTTCTGCACCCTGATGTCGTCGGCCGGCAGGTCAAGTCGGCCGGCGATGCTCTCGGCCAGTACGTGTTCCAACTGGTCACAGGCCATCAGCCAGGCCGTGCGGAGCGCGGGCTCCCTGCTGCCGAGCGCGATCATCTTCATCGCGAGCGCATCGTCGGCGCGCTCCGCCCTGTCGGTGCCGCGGCCATGCATGCTCATCTCATCGGCGAGGTGGTCATCCAGGGGGACTTCGGGTTTCCAGCGTCGCAGGGCGGCCATCTCCCATGCGACGCCACGCAAGATGATCGGTTCGGCACAGCTCTCCTTGCTCCGGAAGTGCCGCCAGACGGTACGCGTCGACAGGCCCACTGCTTCGCCGATCTGGTCGCCGCTGGTCGCGGCAACGCCCCGTTCCCAGAAGAGACGCGACGCCTCCCGAGAGATCTCCAACCGGACCCGGCAGCGCCGCCGCTCGCGCATCCCAGTTCCGACGCGACTGCTCACCTGCACGGGTTCACCTCGTCATTCATCCCTCGGACGCAGACGTCGTCCAGCGGCGGCTCTGCCGTTCACCGGCGGCTCTGCCGACGAAGGCCAGGAAGTGCCCGGCCGTGTGCTCGCCAGCGGCGGCGCGGGGCCGGCGACCCCGCAAGAGACGACGCCTGTGGTCGCGGCAGTGCGTATGCGTGTGCCCCGAACGGGCCGTGGGCGGCCGATCCGGGGCACACGCGGAGCGGAGCCGTTGGTCAGGTGCGCTTGGCAGGCAGCAGCCCTACGGCCTTCAGCCGCTTGTCGGAAGCCCGGGCGGCCCAGGCGACGGTCAGGAGGCCGACGGCGAGGAGCGGGTAGCCCATGGCGATCTTGGCGAAGCCCAGCGAGCCGACCTCGTCGGCCTGGTAGAGGTACTGCTGGACGGCGAACCGGGCGCCGAAGATGGCGGCCAGCACCAGGGTGGCGATGTCGTAGTAGATCCGCGAACGCTTGTCCGCCCGCCAGACGGTGCCCTTGCCGGTCATCGAGTTCCAGATCAGGCCCGCCAGAGGCCGGCGCAGCACCACGGAGAGGACGAAGGCGACGGCGCCGACCAGGCTCGCCCAGATGCCGATGAGGAAGAAGTCCTTGGCGGATCCCGTGTACCAGGAGATGCCGGCGGCGATCGCCACGCCGAACACGCCGCCGAGCGCGGGCTGGAGCGACTCCCTGCGCATCAGCCGATGCACCGCGATGCCGCAGGCGACGAGCAGAGCGGCGAGGATGCCCACCTTGAGCCCACCGGCGCTGTGGGCGACGACGAACACCAGGGCGGGCAGCGCCGAGTAGACGACCCCCTTGGTGCCGCCCGCCTGTTCCAGCGCCGACTTCTTCTTCTGGCCTGCCGCCTGCATGCCGGTCGCCGCCTCCTGGGAAGTTGTGGTCTGCACGGTGATCCGCTCCTCCGGGTTGGCCTGCGGTTCGTCACTAAGTGACATCCTGGCACCTAGTGACGATCGGAGCCACCTCATGCGGTGTGACCTGAGTCACTTCTGGTTGAAACCCCAGCTCAGCGAGGTGCCCGTCTTCAGGTGAGGCGATCACGGTCGGGGACGTCCCCGGTGGGCTGCGGCTGACGCGCACCATTGCGCGCGGCCCGGCTTTCCCGCCCTCGGTCTGCGCCTGCCCCCACCGTCGTCCGCGGCGTGCTCGCGCAGGTCCTCGGACATCGACGTCCGACGACCCGCACCCGCGCCACCTCGACGGCCGCGACCACCACGGAAGTCGGCGGCGCCGCACTGAGCGAGACGACTGGGACAGGCCGACAGTGATCGGCGCACCGCCGTACACCTCGGCGTCGCAAGAAGGCGGACGGGCCTGCACCGGCCCGGCAGCCGGACACTCCTGACGCCTCCGGTCGGCCCGACCGTCACCGCGCGCCCGCGCCCGGTGCCGCGCCCAGAACTTGGCGCGGTGTGATCCTGCTGTCCATGCTCCTGGACCCGTCGCGGACGCCTGGTGACAGTTCCGGCGGGTCCGCGGCGACCGCCGTGGCCGTCGCGCCCGTCGCGGCCGGAGTCGTCCCGGTCTGGGCGGGCACGACGGCGGGGGCTCCGTCCGGGTCCCGGCTGCGGCCTGCGCGCTGTTCGGACTCAAGCCGGGGCGTGGCGACGTCCCGCCAGGGCCTCACGCCGACGGAGGCTTCCACGGCACCGCGGTGCAGGGCGTGCTGTCGCGCACGGTCCGTGACTCCACCGCGATGCTCGACGTCCTGGTCGGCTCCCCACCGGAGGGTCCGTACCGGGTGGCCCCGGCGGAGCGTCCGTACGCCGACGCCGACGCCGACGCCGACGCCGACGCCGACGCCGACGCCGACGACCCGCGCCCGCCGCGGATCGGGCCGACCCCGGTGGCCTCGCTCGGCTGACCGCTCGACCCACAGGCCACCGACGCGGTGCGGGACGCGGGGGAGGCTGCTCATCGGCCCCTTACCCAACTGGCGGACGTGACCGGGTACGCGGCGGCATCGGTGCCGCTTCACCGGACGTCGAGCGGGCCGCCGCTCGACGTCCGGTCCGTCGGGCACCCGGGCCCGGAGCCCGAACTGCTCGCACGGGCCGCACAGTGGAAGCGGGCGCGGCCCTGGGCGCGCCTCCGGCCGGAGGCGCCCGCACGCCGTCCGCAGCCTGACATCCTCTGAGGACGATTTCCGTATGACTACTGTTCCCACGCATCATCGCCGGGGAGCTGCCCGGACGCTTCGCCTGGCAGGATCCCTGTGAGGCCAGGGCAGCAGGCAGGTGCCAGGCGCCACCGCTCGTTGCAGCCGGGGTGGAGAGCCGACGTCTTCGTCGGACCGGCCGGAACGACGCCCTGAGCCACGCAGTTCGCATAGGCGCCACGGCGTTGTCGTGTGCAGGGAGCTCGGCAGTTGAGCGGCGTACACAGCACGTGCAGCAGCGGGCGGGTCCCCTCCCGCGTCCGCGACCGAGCCCGTCGGAGTGTGCCCCCTCGGGGGCACCGCTTACTGCTGTCGAGCGGCGGCGCCTTCCTCCGGCTCGGCGGGCGCCTCGTCGAGGTGGACCGGGTCGCCCACGGCGCCCCCCGTGGCCGTGCGGACCGCGTCCGCGATGAAGGCGAAGTTCTCGTCCCCGAGCTCCCGCGGATCGGTGCCGTCCAGAAGGCCGGCCCCGACGTGCTCGTTGATGACTCGCAGAGCAGCCGCAGCGGCCGCGGCGTGCAGACGTACCTGTAGGTCGTCGGGCTTGCATCCGAGCCGAGTCGCGATGACCGCGGCCAGCTCGTGTTCCACCTGGTCGCAGGCCATCAGCCAGGCCGTACGCAGGGCCGGTTCGGTCTCGGCGAGTCGAACCATCTTGACGCCCAGCCCGGTGTCGGCCTGCTCCAGCGGGCTGATCTCGCTGACCAGCCGCTTGGCCTCCGTGGCGAAGTGCTCCTCCAAGGAGCGGTGCGGCGGCCAACTGTGCAGAGTAGCCAGTTCCCACTCCACGCTCTGGGCGACGATCGGCTCGGCGCAGCTCTCCTTGCTGCGGAAATGACGCCAGATGGTGCGGGTCGACAGGCCCACCGCCTCCGCGATCTGGTCACCGCTCGTGCCGTCCACGCCCTGCGCCCAGAACAGGCGTGCCGCCTCCCGCGAGATCTCCAGACGTACACGACGGCGCCGCTGCTCACTCATCCCGCCACGGCTGCGTCCGGTCGGTGCCACGTCGTCGGTCATCTTTCCGCCACCCTTCACCAGGATATTCGCTAAGTGCCATATTGGCATTAAGTGACGCAACGTGCTAGCTGGTGTGACCGAGGCTTCGGACTTCGCTCGCTCCCGGCCCGCACGCCGAGCGCATCCGTGGGAGGGCGTCGCCGCCCGCACGGGCATGCGTACGGGGCGCGCCCTTGTGAGTGCTCGCTGAAGGCGTCATGGTGCGCCGTCCCGCACCCCTCCCTCGCCGCGACAGGCTGTGGGGCTGCCCGGGATCCACGTCCCATGTCTGCCACTTGATGAAGTCGGTGGTGGTCTCGTCGGGCAGCGTGACTGCCCAGCCCCTGTAGTCGCCGGAGGGCAGGGCGCCGGTTTCTACCAGCGGGCCCGCGTCGACGGGCGGATCGAGCGACTCTTCCGCGCTGTGGGCGGGAGAGCGCGGTGCGCCAGGTGTCTGCGTCGCGGCTGACCTGGAGGAGGCCGAAGTCGGTCCCGACCCGGGTGACTTCTGTCATTGCACGGTAGGAGTCGTCCCAGTTGCGAGGCCGGGCCCAAGCCCCGGCGCATCTCGGCGGCGACGATGTGGAGGTGATCGTCCGCGTGGTGCACGGCGCTCCATCGGCAGCCGTCTGGGGCGTTGCCGGTGACGTGCAGGACCCGGCGGGCGAGGGTGGCCCACGCGGTGTCGGTCAGAATGCGGTCCTCGGGGGCGGCCCCGCGCGAGCGGTGCCCCGCGTGTCCCTCCGGGCCTTGGCCGCCGGACGGCTTGCCCCGCAGGCCGGGCGCCTTGACGAACTGGCCCGTCCGCTTCCTGTGGCTGGGGCTGCCTTCCGGGCCGGGGCCGGGGTCGGGGGGCGAAGCTGTCCCAGGAGGGGACGATGTGCTGATCGGTGTACACGGTCGCCGTGCCCGGCCGACAGACCAGCATGCCCCGGACATTGCTTCCCGGCTGGACGACGTCCGCGATCAGGCCCGGCCCTGTCTCTTGCCCGGACGCCGAGGCTGCTGCCGATTCTGACGATCTGTTCCGCAGCTACGCCGTCCTCTCACAGGCCAAGGGGGAGGTGCAGATCACTGATGAAGACATCCATACCGCCTTGTCGGATTGGACGCAGTCGGTCGACGAAACATGAGCCGTTGGCCCCCTTTCGAGAACTCGATCCAGAGATGCGGGCGTTCGATGTCCCGTACGCGCGAGCGGTCCGAGCGACAGCTCGGAGCATGGGCGGTGGCGCGGGTCGTCGGCGCCGCTTCCTTGGCCAAGACCGGGCAGGGGGGCTCGTGTCGAGCTGGTTCGAGGGCTGTGGATGCACACACGCGGAACAGTGGGATGCCAGATGCGCGATGTCCGACGAGACGGGTCACGGGCTCGTCTGGAAGAAGACGACCAGGATCTTCTCCGATCATCTCCCAAACGATCTCCAGCAACCACTCAGGGGCCCGACCCGCTCTCACGGATCAGGCCCCTGACCTGGTATTTCCTCTGTCGGGGTGGCGGGATTTGAACCCACGACCTCTTCGTCCCGAACGAAGCGCGCTGCCAAGCTGCGCTACACCCCGAAGCAACGAGGACTACTTTAGCTCAGGGGGGCGCTGAGGTGAAATCGGGTTTCGCGGGGTGACCGCGGGCGTCTCGGAGGTCAGGAGTCGCGGGGGTGGAGGGTGAGGAGGGTGGCCTCCGGGGGGCAGGCGAAGCGGACGGGGGTGTAGCGGTTGGTGCCGCAGCCGGCGCTGACGTGGAGGTACGACTCGGTGCCGCCTGCCCGGTGGGTGGACAGGCCCTTCACGCGGTCCGTGTCGAGGTCGCAGTTGGTGACCAGGGCGCCGTAGAAGGGGACGCAGAGCTGGCCGCCGTGGGTGTGACCGGCCAGGATCAGCGGGTAGCGGTCCGCGGCGAACGCGTCGAGCACGCGCAGGTACGGAGCGTGTACGACGGCGAGGGAGAGGTCCGCGTCCTCCTCGGGGCCGCCGGCCACCTCGCCGTACCGGTCCCGCTTGATGTGCGGGTCGTCCAGGCCGGTCAGTGCGATCTCCTGGCCGCCGTCCAGCTTGAGGCGGCCCCGGGAGTTGGTGAGCCCGACCCAGCCCGCGGCGTCGAAGGCGTCCCGCAGCTCTTCCCAGGGGTTGTGGACGGCGCCGACGGCCGGCGGGTTGCCGTTGAGGCCGTGCCTGCCGCTGGCCTTCTCCAGAAGGTACTTGGCGGGGTTGCGCAGCTTGGGCCCGTAGTAGTCGTTGGAGCCGAAGACGTACGCCCCGGGGTACTCCAGCAACGGGCCCAGCGCGTCGAGGACTTCGGGTACGCCCTCGGGGTCGGACAGGTTGTCCCCGGTGTTGATCACGAAGTCGGGACGCAGGGCGGCCAGCTCGCGCAGCCACCGCTGTTTCCTGCGCTGGCCGCACACCATGTGGATGTCCGAGACCTGCAGGACGCGCAGCGGGTGCATGCCGGGTGGCAGCACGGGCACCGAGACCCGTCGCAGGCGGAACGAGCGGACTTCGACACCCGCCGCATATCCCACGCAGGCCGCGCCGAACGCGGTGAGGCCGACGGCTGTCTTCAGGGGGATCCGGTATCGCGCGCGCATGGCCCCATGGTGGCAGACCCGGGCCCTTCGGCGGAGGTCTCGCAGCGGTCGAGGCAGCGATCAAGGGGGGTCGGTCCGGGCGTCATATGCCGGGCGTCCGGCGTACGCAGGGTGGCACACTGACCTCATGACCACGCTCAAGTCCCGGCTGCAGGACGACCTGACCGCAGCGATCAAGGAGCGCGACGAGCTCCGTTCCGCCACTCTCCGGATGACCCTGGCCGCGATCACCAAGGAGGAGGTCGCCGGCACCAGCGCCCGCGAGCTCTCCGACGACGAGGTGCAGAAGGTCATCGCCCGTGAGGCGAAGAAGCGGCGTGAGGCGGCCGAGGCGTTCGCGGGTGGTGGCCGTACCGAGCAGGCCGAGCGGGAGCGGGCCGAGGGCGAGGTGCTCGCGGACTACCTGCCGCAGCAGCTCTCCGACGAGGAGCTGGAGGCTCTCGTCGGCGAGGCCGTGGACGAGGCGCGGGCCGGTGGCGCCGAGGGTCCGAAGGCGATGGGTGCCGTCATGAAGATCGTCAACCCGAAGGTGGCCGGGCGCGCGGAGGGCGGCCGTGTCGCAGCGGCGGTCAAGAGGCGGCTCGCCCAGTGAGGCGCCTCCCGTGGCCGCACTGCTGCTCCGGCAGGTGAAGCGGCTCCACGGGTGAGGCCCCGGTCCGGGAACGCTCCCGAGCCCGGTGACGCCCCGCCTGGGAGAACTCCCGCCCGGTGACGCTCCCGCCCGGCGCGGCTCCGGCCTGGTGCCGCTCCACAGGAGAGACGGTGCCTGTACGGAAGCTGCTCCCGCAGTGAGGTGGCTCGAACGCCGCCGTCATCTGGTGAACAAGGCTTACAGGTAAGGGGCGCCCTCCATGGGAAGGCGCCCCTTACCGTTGCTCCGGTGCACCTGGTGCACCCGGCGCACCCGGGTCGGACGGTCTACGGCCAGCCGCCTCCGCCGCCGACATCCCAGCCACCGCCCCCGTCACCGTTCCCGCCGTTGCCGGGCCAGTCGCCGCCGATGCCTCCGCCGTTGTCGCCGCCGCCGATGATGTCCGGCGGCACGCTCGGGTGGTCCCAGTCGCCGCCGGGCTGACCGCCTCCGCCGTGATCGGCGGCGTCGTCGTCCGGCTTGTCCGCCGGCGGCTTGTGGGACGGCGAGCGGGGCTTCTTGTTGCCGCCCCGGATCGGTACGTGGTGGAAGTCGGGCGCGTCCTCGCCGTCCAGTGCGCCCGCCATCGCGTCGCGCCAGATCGGACCGGGCACCTCACCACCGAAGACCTTCGCGTACTGGTGGCCGCCGATGCTGATGTCGACCATCCTGGTGCGGTGCGCGGGGTCGCCGACCCAGACGGCTCCGGACATGTTCGGGGTGTAGCCGACGAACCAGGCGGCGTACCGTTCGTCGGTCGTACCCGTCTTGCCCGCGCTGTCGCGGCCGCTGAGCCCCGCCTTCTTGCCGGTGCCGTCCTCGACCACGCCGCGCAGCAGCGAGTTGACCGTGTCGGCGGTCTTGGTCTTCATGGCCCGCTTGCAGTCGGTCTTGGGCACGTCCATCTTGTGGCCCTGCGCGTCGGTGATCGACTCGGTGGCGACGGGTGTGCAGTGCACGCCGCGGTTGGCGAGGGTGGCGTAGCCCTCGGCCATCGTCAGCGGCGACATCTCCTGGGTGCCGAGGGAGATCGAGGGCACCTGGTCGATCTTCTTCCCGTCGGCCCGCTGGACGCCCATCTTCTTGGCCATGTCGGTCACCGGGCAGATGCCGGTGTCCCCTATCAGGGAGACGAAGTAGGTGTTGACCGACTTCGCGATCGCCTCCTTCATGCGATAGGGGCCGACCTCGGAGGAGTTCTCGTTCTCGACCGGCGCCTTGCCCCGCCAGGTGCCCTCGCACTTGTCGACGGGCGAGGGGTACTGCATGCGGTACGGCGAGGCGTACGACCGGTAGGGGCTGACGCCCTTGTCCAGCGCGGCGGCGGCGATCACGGGCTTGAAGGTCGAGCCGGGCTGGTAGCCGGCGCCGCCGCCCATGTTCCCGTTCACCGAGAGGTTTATCTGGGTCTCGTTGTCCTTGGCGTCGAAGCCGTAGGGGCGCGACTGGCCCATGCCCAGGATCTTGCCGGTGCCCGGCTGGACGAGCGCCGCCGCGGTGGCGACCTTGTCGGACCGGTTCACATGGGACCTGATCGAGTTCTGGACCGACTTCTGCGCCTTGGGGTCGAGTGTGGTCCTGATCGTGAGGCCGCCCCGGTTCCACCGCTTGACCCGGTCCTTGTGGGTCTTGCCGAACGCGTCGTCGGAGAGGAAGACGCGTCGGACGTAGTCGCAGAAGAAGCCGGACCCCGAGGTGGCGGTGATGCAGCCGTTCTTGGGGCTGCTCACCTTCAGACCGAGGGGTTCGGCCTTGGCCTTCTTCGCCTGGGCGCGGGTGACGTGGCCGTGGACGGCCATCCGGTCGAGCACCACGTTGCGCCGTTTGAGGGCCGTCTTCTCGTGCAGGACGGGGTCGTACTGGGTGGGGGACTGGACGAGCCCGGCGAGCAGGGCCGCCTCGTCCAGGTCGAGATCCTTCGCGGACTTGGAGAAGTACCGCTGCGCGGCCGCCTCGACGCCGTACGCCTGCTGTCCGAAGAAGGAGATGTTGAGGTAGTTCTCCAGGATCTGCTTCTTGCCGAGCTCTTCTTCGACCTGGATCGCGTACTTCAGCTCGCGGATCTTCCGGCCGATGGTCTGCTGGGTGGCCTGGGCGACCTTGTCCCGGTTGTTGCCCGCCTCCTCCACGAAGACGTTCTTCACGTACTGCTGGGTGAGGGTGGAGGCTCCCTGGGAGACCTGGCCGGAGCGGGCGTTGCGGTTCAGCGCCCGCAGGACGCCCTTGAGGTCGACGGCGCCGTGCTTGTAGAAGCGTGCGTCCTCGATGTCGACGATCGCCTTGCGGACGTACGGCGACATGTCGTCGAGGTTCACGACCGTGCGGTCCCGGGAGTAGACCTTGGCGATCTCGCCGCCCTCGTTGTCGAGGATGGTCGTGCGCTGGCTGAGCGGCGGTCGCTTCATGTTGGCGGGCAGCTCGTCGAAGCCCTCGACCGTGCCCTTGGTCGCCAGCCCCAGCGTTCCGACGGCCGGCAGCGCGAGCCCGGCCATCACCGTGCCCGCCAGCACACTGACGCCGACGAACTTGGCGATCTGCTGGGGCCGGCTCGCTCCGCGACCCGCACGCTTCTTAGCCATGAAGAAAAGCCTACGACGGCCGGGCCGTCAGCAGACCGTGGGGAACCGTGGCAAACGCCGGACAGCGCCGCGCCGGTCGCCTACGCTGGGCCTGTCGTCACTCTGACCTCCCTCGTCACCACCGCCCCACCTGCTGTTTCGCCCCGTTCCGGTTTCTGTTTCGGTTCTCGATCCTGTCGTGGGCATGCCCCACCGCTGTCGTAGGGCTGTCGAGCCTCCGCCGTACGGCTCCGGCGCACTCGTCTGCCGCCCGGGTGGCGCCTCCCCGTGACCTCCGGGTCACTCCGTTGGGTGATGTGGTGCGCACGCATAGTCCGTTCGGGCCATGCAAGATTGGGCCCGAAGGGGGTGTTGCGCCCGGACTGCTCTTCCGTAACGTCCTCAACTGGCAACGGTGAATATGCCGTTCGCCGCCGTGGGGGAGCCTCGATTCGGGAGAGGACGGCACCGGCAATGAGCTGGGTGACAGACTGGAGTGCGCAGGCGGCATGCCGCTCTACGGATCCGGACGAACTGTTCGTGCAGGGGGCCGCGCAGAACCGCGCGAAAGCCGTGTGCACGGGCTGCCCGGTCCGTACGGAGTGCCTCGCCGACGCACTGGACAATCGCGTGGAGTTCGGGGTGTGGGGCGGGATGACGGAGCGCGAGCGCAGAGCCCTGCTGCGCCGTCGGCCCACGGTCACCTCGTGGCGGCGCCTGCTGGAGACGGCGCGCTCGGAGTACGAGCGCGGCACCGGCATGGTGCTGCCGGTCGAGGTGGAGCCGGTCGGCGTGGAGCTCGGTGCGGAGGAGCGTGAGCCGCGGTACGCCGCGGTGGGTTGACGCCGACACGGTGCGCGGCGCCGAGCCGGTCGGAGCGGATGCGCCGGGTGGCAGGCGTTCTCGGACGTAGCGGAAACGATACTGCGCTGGTCGAAGCCCTCGCCGGCCCCCGGTGAGCCGCTCAGGCCCTTACGGTTCCTCAGCCGTCAGGGCATCCGGGTCCTCGCGGGCCCTCGGTCCTTACGGACTCTCGGCCTCGCGGGTCCTCGGCCGTACGCTCGCGCGTCCTCGGCCGTACGGTGCCTCGGGCCTTACGGATCCTCGCGCTGCCCGGACAGTCGGTCCCCGATGGCGCGCAGCCCGGCCAGGTCGTGCACGTCGCCGGGGAGCGCCGCCACCTCGGCCAGCGGGACGTCCGGGTGCCGGGTGGTGAAGCGGTCACGGGTGTGCCGCTCGCGGGCCATCAGGCGCAGGCGTGCGGCGTGCAGCCGCAGGAGACCGGCGGCCAGTCGGACGGTCTCGTCGGTGGTGTCCTGCTCCACCACGCCGCCGGCAAGGTTCTCGGCCGCCGCGAGAGCTGCCTCCGCGCTCAGTCCGGCCGCGTCGCTGCGGTGCATGCGGTTGAGTACCAGACCGGCCAGCGGCATCCGGTCGGCGGCCAGCCGCTCCACGAAGTAGGCCGCCTCGCGCAGCGCGTCCCGTTCCGGCGCGGCGACCACGAGGAAGGCCGTGCCGGGCGCCTGGAGCAGTCGGTAGGTCGCGTCCGCGCGGGTGCGGAAGCCGCCGAACATCGTGTCCATCGCGGCCACGAAGGTCTGCACGTCCCGCAGCAGCGCCGCGCCGAGGAGCTTGTCGAGGGCGCCGGTGAACAGGGACAGGCCGGCCATGGACAGGTTGACGAACTTCATCCCGGCCCGGCCGCCGACCCGCGCGGGGGCCATCAGCAGCCGGATGAGCTTGCCGTCGAGGAAGGAGCCGAGCCGCTTGGGGGCGTCGAGGAAGTCCAGAGCGGAGCGGGAGGGCGGGGTGTCGACGACGATGAGGTCCCACTCGTCGGCGGCGCGCAACTGGCCGAGCTTCTCCATCGCCATGTACTCCTGCGTCCCCGCGAAACCGGCCGAGAGCGACTGGTAGAAGGGGTTGTCCAGGATGGCCTTGGCGCGGTCCGGCTCGGCGTGCGTCTCGACGATCTCGTCGAACGTCCGCTTCATGTCGAGCATCATCGCGTGCAGTTCGCCTCCGGCCCCGGTGTCGACGCCGGGGACCTGGCGGGGGACGTTGTCCAGGTGCGTGAGGCCCATCGACTGGGCCAGCCGCCGTGCGGGGTCGATGGTCAGGACGACGGTTCGGCGGCCCCGCTCGGCCGCGCGGAGCCCCAGGGCGGCGGCCGTGGTGGTCTTGCCGACGCCGCCAGAACCGCAGCAGACGACGATCCGGGTCTCCGGGTCGTCCAGCAGCGGGTCGACCAGGAGAGGGTCGGCCAGATGGTCCGGCGGCACGCTCATGGACGCTGCTCCTTCCGCCGGCCGGGCGGGTTCTGCCACTGGTGGTGCAGCTCGGTGGCGAGCCCGTACAGGCCCGCGAGGTCGACACCCTCGTCGAGCCGGCCGAGTTCCCGTACGGGGAGGCCCTGCGCGTGCAGGTCGTCGCGGAGCCCCCGTTCGAGCGCGACCCGCGCCGCGTGCTCCCTGCCCTGTTCCAGCAGTGGCGCGACGAGCTGCTCGGCGTGGCCGCTGGTGCGGGTGAGGGCACGCGTCAGGGTCCGTGCGAGGGCGTCCGGGCGCTGATGCGCCGTCAGAAGCTGCTCCTCGCCGGGAAGGCGGGGGCGCACCATGTTCACCACCACGGACGCGGCCGGCAGGCCCGCGGCCCGCAGGTCGGCGATGCCGTCGACCGTCTCCTGCACCGGCATCTCCTCCAGCAGGGTCACCAGGTGCACCGCGGTCTCGGGCGACTTGAGGACGCGCATCACGGCCTGCGCCTGGTTGTGGACGGGGCCGACCTTCGCGAGCCCGGCCACCTCCTCGTTGACGCCGAGGAAGCGGGTGATGCGGCCCGTGGGCGGGGCGTCCATGACGACGGCGTCGTAGACGGGGCGCTGGTTCCTGTCCCGGCGGCGGACGGCCTCGCACGCCTTGCCGGTCAGCAGCACGTCGCGCAGCCCCGGCGCGATGGTCGTCGCGAAGTCGATGGCGCCGAGCTTCTTGAGGGCGCGTCCCGCGCTGCCGAGCTTGTAGAACATCTGGAGGTAGTCGAGGAGGGCCCGCTCGGCGTCGATGGCGAGCGCGTACACCTCGCCGTTGCCGTGCGAGACGGCGATCTTGCGCTCCTCGTAGGGCAGCGGCTCCGTCTCGAAGAGCTGCGCAATGCCCTGCCGGCCCTCCACCTCGACGAGGAGCGTCCGCTTCCCGTCGCGGGCCAGCGCCAGCGCGAGTGCGGCGGCGACCGTCGTCTTGCCGGTGCCGCCCTTGCCGGTCACTACGTGAAGCCTGCCCACGGCTGGGAGCCTAACCAGCCCGCGCGGCGGCTACGCGTGCGGTCCCGTTCGTTAGGGTCTTCCCCATGACGAAGTGGGAATACGCGACCGTGCCGCTCCTCGTGCACGCGACCAAGCAGATTCTGGACACCTGGGGCGAGGACGGCTGGGAGCTCGTCCAGGTCGTGCCAGGACCGAACAACCCCGAGCAACTGGTGGCCTACCTGAAGCGGGAGAAGCAGGCGTGAGTGCCGCCGAGGACCGGCTCGCGCAACTCGGGCTGTCCCTGCCGGAGACCGCCGCCCCGGCCGGTGTCTACGCGCCGGCGGTGCAGACCGGCCCGTACGTGTACACCGCGGGCCAGCTTCCGCTGGTGGCGGGCACCCTGCCGACGACCGGGAAGGTCGGCGCGGAGGTCACCCCCGAGGAGGCCAAGGACCTGGCGCGTACGGCGGCGCTGAACGCGCTGGCCGCCGTCAAGTCGGTCGCCGGGGACCTCGACCGTGTCGCGCATGTCGTCAAGGTCGTCGGTTTCGTCGCCTCCGCACCGGACTTCACCGGTCAGCCGGGCGTCCTCAACGGCGCCAGCGAGCTCCTCGGTGAGGTGTTCGGCGACAAGGGCGTGCACGCGCGCAGCGCGGTCGGTGTGGCCGTCCTCCCGCTGGACGCCCCCGTCGAGGTCGAGATCCAGGTCGAACTCGCCGGCTGACGCCCCCCGCCTGCGTGGGGCCGCCGGGGCGCCGCTCCTCGCGGTGACGCCCCGGCCCGCCCCTCGCAGCTCCCTCGGCCCGCTGCCTCTCGAACATCGGGGCGGCGGGCCGTAGCATCCGGGCATGCCGTCCACGCCATCCACGCCGCCCATGCCGTCGAGCCCGTCCGCCGCGGCCCCGGGCGGCGGACAGCACGGGTCCCCCGCGGGGAACGGCCAGTGGTACCCGCCCGAGTGGCCCGAGCGCATCAGGGCCCTGGCCGCCGGTGAGCTGACACCGGTGACGCCGCGCACCGCCGCCACCGTCATGCTGCTGCGGGACACCCCGGAAGGGCCCGCCGTCCACATGCTGCGGCGCCGCACCTCCATGGCCTTCGCGGGCGGTGCCTACGCCTACCCCGGCGGCTCCGTCGACCCCCGGGACGCCCGCGCCCTGGAGGCCGCCGGGCCCTCCGCGGCCGAGTGGGCCGAGCGGCTGGGCACCGACGAGGCGACCGCGGGGACGATCGTGTGCGCCGCCGTGCGGGAGACGTTCGAGGAGGCCGGTGTGCTGCTGGCCGGGCCCGACCCGCACACCGTCGTCGACGACACCACCGGCGACGACTGGGAGACCGACCGTGCGGCGCTGGCCGCCCACTCCCTCTCGTTCGCCGACTTCCTGCAGCGCCGCGGACTCGTCCTGCGCGGTGATCTGCTGGGGGCCTGGGCCCGCTGGATCACACCGGAGTTCGAGAAGCGGCGCTACGACACCTCCTTCTTCGTCGCCGCCCTGCCCGAGGGGCAGCGCACCCGCAACGCCTCCACGGAGGCCGACCGCACCGTCTGGGTGCGCCCGCAGGATGCCGCGGACGGCTACGACCGGGGCGAGCTGCTGATGATGCCGCCCACCATCGCCACCCTGCGCCAGCTGACTCCGTACGAGGCGGTGGCCGACGCGCTGGCCGGGGCCGGCGGACGCGACCTGACGCCGGTGATCGCGCAGGCCCGCATGGAGGGCGGGGCGCTCGTCCTCAGCTGGCCCGGACACGACGAGTTCACCAAGAGGATCGATCCCGCATGACCGACCCCGCAGCACTCCCCGGACGGCCTCTCGGCGCCGTCGGCGGCCGGGCGAGCCCCCGTGCCTACTGCGTCCTGGCCCCCAATCCCTCTCCGATGACGCTGGACGGCACCAACACCTGGATCGTGGCCGAGCCGGACTCCGCGTCGGCCGTCGTCATCGATCCGGGCCCGCTGGACGAGGCCCACCTGCACCACGTCGTCGCCGCCGCCGAGCGGCTCGGCAAGCGCGTGGCGCTCACCCTGCTCACCCACGGCCACCCGGACCACGCGGCGGGCGCGGCGCGGTTCGCCGCACTGACCGGTACGTCCGTACGCGCGCTCGACCCGGCGCTGCGCCTGGGGGAGGAGGGGCTGGCCGGTGGCGATGTCGTCACCACGGGCGGGCTGGAGCTGCGCGTCGTCCCCACTCCAGGGCACACCGCCGACTCGCTCTCCTTCCACCTGCCGGCGGACGCCGCCGTGCTCACCGGGGACACGGTGCTGGGGCGGGGCACCACCGTCGTCGCCCACCCGGACGGCAGGCTCGGCGACTATCTCGACTCGCTGCGTGCCCTGCGCTCCCTCACGGTCGACGACGGCGTCAGCCACGTCCTGCCCGGACACGGCCCTGTGCTCGCCGACGCCCAGGGGGTCCTCGACCACTACCTGGCGCACCGCGCGACCCGGCTGGCCCAGGTGGAGAGGGCCGTCGAGGAGGGCCACCGTACGGCGGCCGAGGTCGTGGCCCACGTGTACGCGGACGTGGACAGGGCGCTGTGGCCCGCAGCGGAGCTGTCCGTACGGGCACAGCTCGACTATCTGGCGGGACGCGGCCAGGTCTAGAGCCCGGCAGTGACTGCGCGGTGCCGGGCATCGGTAAGGGGCGCCCTCCATGGAAGGGCGCCCCTTACAGGTACGGAGCCGGGACGGCCGTCGGCAGAGGTGGCCGTCGTCAGCGGGAGCGCTTGGCCAGCCGCTCGATGTCCAGCAGGATCACGGCGCGGGCCTCCAGCCGCAGCCAGCCGCGCCCGGCGAAGTCCGCCAGCGCCTTGTTGACCGTCTCGCGGGAGGCGCCCACGAGCTGGGCCAGCTCCTCCTGCGTGAGGTCGTGCACCACGTGGATGCCCTCCTCGGACTGCACGCCGAAGCGCCGCGACAGGTCCAAAAGCTGCTTGGCCACACGCCCGGGGACGTCCGAGAAGACCAGGTCGGACATGGAGTCGTTGGTGCGCCGCAGCCGCCGTGCGATCGCCCGCAGCAGGGCGGAGGCCACCTCCGGGCGGGCGTTCAGCCAGGGCTGGAGGTCGCCGTGGCCCAGGCCCAGCAGCTTGACCTCCGTCAATGCGGAGGCCGTGGCCGTGCGCGGGCCCGGGTCGAACAGGGAGAGCTCACCGATCAGCTCGCCGGGGCCCAGGACGGCGAGCATGTTCTCCCGCCCGTCCGGCGAGGTGCGGTGCAGCTTCACCTTGCCTTCGGTCACCACATACAGACGGTCACCCGGGTCACCCTCGTGGAAGAGGGCCTCACCGCGAGCCAGCGTCGTCTCCGTCATGGAGGCGCGCAGCTCGGCGGCCTGCTCCTCATCGAGCGCCGCGAAGAGCGGGGCGCGCCGCAGAACGTCGTCCACGAGTTCTCTCCTTGTCGACCTGCCCATGGGGTCCGTGACTCCCATGATGCCGGACGGTGAAACCATGCGATCAGTCACAGCAATCAGTCCCAAGTTTGAAGCATCCGTGCGGTGAGCCCCAAGGCGGGGCGCGCTAGGGCTCCGGATCGCGCTGCACGGCCCACGAATGTCGGCGGGCGCCCTTACGCTGGCCGAGTGTCCACTCTCCCGTGAAGCAGACGTACGGGCGGGGGGCTGTACGGGTGACGGCGACAGAGGATTCCGCTGTGAGCGAACATGAGCCCCCCAGGGGGACGACGGGCCGGACGACGGCCGAGGCAGGCACGGGCAAGAAGGCCTCGCCCGGCAAGACGGTCACCAAGAGTACGGCCGCCAGGACGGCCTCCGCGAAGTCCTCCACCACGAAGAAGGCCGCCACCACGAAGAAGGCCGCCGCCGGGAAGAAGGCGGCTGCGAAGAAGGGCGGCGGGGCCGCGAAAAAGGCCACCGCTGCCCGGCAGGCTTCCGGCAGCAAGCCGGAGTCGCAGGGGTCGAAGGCGAAGCGGGCGGCGCGGATCAACGACGCGCTGGCGGAGGTCTACTACTACGCCCACCCGGAGCTCGATTTCGAGAATCCGTTCGAATTGCTGGTGGCCACGGTCCTCTCCGCGCAGACGACCGACCTCCGCGTCAACCAGACGACCCCCGCTCTCTTCGCCGCGTACCCCACCCCCGAGGACCTGGCCGCAGCCAACCCCGAGGAGCTGGAGGAGCTGATCCGTCCCACCGGGTTCTTCCGGGCCAAGGCGAAGTCCCTGCTGGGGCTGTCGGCCGCGCTGCGGGACGACTTCGGCGGCGCCGTCCCGGACACCGTGGAGGACCTGGTGAAGCTGCCGGGCGTCGGCCGCAAGACGGCCTTCGTGGTGCTCGGCAACGCCTTCGGCGTCCCCGGGCTGACCGTCGACACGCACTTCGGGAGGCTCGTGCGCCGCTGGAAGCTCACCGAGCAGACGGACGCCGTCAAGGTCGAGCAGGAGATCGACGACCTGCTGCCCGAGAGCGAGTGGACGATGTTCTCGCACCGCACGATCTTCCACGGCCGCCGCATCTGCCACTCCCGCAAGCCCGCCTGCGGAGCCTGCCCCATCGCGGAGCTGTGCCCCTCCTACGGGGAGGGAGAGACCGACCCGGAGAAGGCGAAGAAGCTGCTCAAGTACGAGATGGGCGGCCAGCCGGGGCAGCGGCTCAAGCCGCCGGCCGACTACCCGGGGCAGCCCGCGCCACCGCTGCCCGGGCGTGCGGCGGACCGGGCCGGCGCCGGGACCGCCCGGTGACGCCTGCCAGGCACCCCGAGGGCCGGGTGACGCCGGAGGGCGCCGACAGCCGGACGATCCCGGGCGGCCCCACCGGCCGGGCGGCCCCCGACGGCTCCTCCGGGACCTTGCCCGCCGTCGAGGTCAGCGGGCAGGGCCTGCCCGCGTGGCTGAGGCCGGTGCGGGACGCGGCCGAGACGGTGGAGGCGCGCCAGCTCAGCCGTTTCCTGCCCCCGCAGGACGGCGGCGGCCGCCCCTCGGCCGTCCTCGTGCTGTTCGGCGAGGGCGCGGAAGGCCCCGAGCTGCTGCTCATCCAGCGGGCCTCCAGCCTGCGCGCGCACGCCGGTCAGCCGTCCTTCCCCGGCGGCTCCCTCGACCCGGAGGACGGCGACCCGCAGGGGGACGGGCGGCTGCGTGCCGCGCTGCGCGAGGCCGAGGAGGAGACGGGGCTCGATCCGTCGGGCGTGCAGGTGTTCGGCGACCTGCCGAGCCTGTACATCCCCGTCAGCGGTTTCGTCGTCACGCCGGTGCTCGGCTGGTGGCGCAGCCCGAGCCCGGTCGCGCCCGTGGACCCGGCGGAGACGGCGCGGGTCTTCACCGTCCCCGTCGCCCACCTCACCGACCCCGCCAACCGCGCCATGGCGGTCCACCCCGCCGGGCACGTGGGGCCCGCCTTCATGGTCGGCTCGGCGCTGGTGTGGGGGTTCACGGCGGGGCTCATCGACCGGCTGCTGCACCATGCCGGGTGGGAACGCGCCTGGGACCGCGACCGCCGGGTCCCGCTCGACTGGCACGCGTGATCGCGCCGCGCGTCCGCATGAGACGGTGTCCTCCCCGCTGTCCGTACGGTGCTCCCTGCGTGCCGTACGGTGCCCCGCGGGCCGGGGCCGGGGGACAGGCGGGGCGGAACGGGACTTTCGTGGCGAACTCAAGGCGAGGCTGATTCGGTGAACGTGCTGGACGTACTGCTGATCGTGGCAGCCGTGTGGTTCGCGATCGTCGGCTATCGCCAGGGCTTCGTCGTCGGCATCCTGTCCGTCGTCGGCTTCCTCGGCGGCGGGCTGGTGGCGCTGTCGGTGCTGCCCGTGCTGTGGGACCAGTTCACCGACGGGAACCGGCCCGGTACGGGGATGGCGGTCGGCGCCGTGGTGCTCGTCATCGTCTGCGCCTCCGTCGGCCAGGCCCTCACCACGCACCTGGGCAACAAGCTGCGCCAGTACATCACCTGGTCCCCGGCGCGGGCACTGGACGCGACGGGCGGCGCGCTCGTCAACGTACTGGCGATGCTTGTCGTCGCCTGGCTGATCGGCTCCGCGCTGGCCGGCACCGCGCTGCCGACGCTGGGCAAGGAGGTCCGCAGCTCCAAGGTGCTCGTCGGCGTCTCACGGGTGATGCCCCAGCAGGTCAACGGCGCCTTCGCCGACTTCTCCTCCGCCCTGGCCAAGAACGGCTACCCGCAGGTCTTCTCGCCCTTCTCCGACGAGCCGATCCGGGACGTGGCCCCGCCCGACCCCCGGCTGGCGGGCAGCCCCGTGGTCCAGAGGGCCCAGCGCAGCATCGTGAAGGTCGTCGGTACGGCAGCGGGCTGCGGCAAGGAACTGGAGGGCACCGGCTTCGTCTTCTCGCCGGGCAAGGTGATGACCAACGCCCACGTCGTCGGCGGCGTCCGGGAGCCCACCGTGCAGATCGGCGGGGAGGGGGCGCGCCACGACGCGCGCGTCGTCCTCTACGACTGGAAACGCGACATCGCCGTCCTCGACGTCCCCGGGCTGGGCGCGCCGGCGCTGCACTTCGCCCAGGAGGGCGCCGACAGCGGGGACGGCGCGATCGTCGCCGGCTTCCCCGAGAACGGCAGCTACGACGTACGCTCCGCGCGGGTGCGCGGCCGCATCCACGCCAACGGGCCCGACATCTACCACCGGTCCACCGTCACCCGCGACGTCTACTCGCTCTACACCACGATCCGGCAGGGCAACTCCGGCGGCCCGCTGCTGACCCCGGACGGCCGGGTCTACGGCGTCGTGTTCGCCAAGTCCCTGGACGACGACCGCACCGGCTACGCGCTCAGCCTCGACGAGATCCGCGAGGACGTCACCAAGGGCCGCACCGCGCAGCGGCCGGTGGACAGCCAGGGCTGCGCGATCTGAGCCGCCCGCGCGGGAGTCACCTCGGGGCCGGTCTCAGGTGCGGGTGGTGTGCCGCAGTCTGGCGCCGACCCAGCGTGCGCGGCGGCGCAGGATGCGGGGGATGCCCAGCTCGGCGTCCGCGAGGTGCGGCCAGGTGGCGGCACGGGGGGAAGCCTGTCCACGCGTCTGCCTCAGATGGCCGCGGTTCCGTGCCACGTCACCGAAGTCGTGCGTCAAGCCCATACCGGCTTCCTTGCCCCTGTCCCAAGGTCAGTAATCGTGCGTTCGCCGCCCGTTCGGTCTATGCGGCAGGCATGTGTGCGAACGGCGGACGCGAGGGGCGCGAGACCGGGAGGAACCGGGCCGGAGGCGTGGAGGAGACCGGCTCAGCGGTCCGGTTCAGGGTCGCTGAGCCAGTGCACCAGTTCGCTGGTGAAGGCTCGCGGATCCTCCTCGTGCGGCCAGTGCCCCAGCCCGTCGAAGAGCCGCCAGCGGTACGGGGCCTCCACGTACTGACCGGAACCGGCCGCGCTGCGGGTGCGCAGCACCGGGTCGAGCGAACCGTGCAGATGGAGCGTGGGGACCCGCACCGGCCGCTTCATCCTCCGGTAGAACTGCACCCCGTCCGGGCGGGCCAGCGAGCGCACCAGCCACCGGTACGGCTCGACCGAACAGTGCGCCGTGGAGGGTACGCACATGGCGCGCCGGTAGTTCCCGACAGCCGCCTCCTCGGTCGCCCCGGCCAGCTTGGGGCCCGCCCAGTCGCGGATCAGCTTGCCCACCAACGCGCCCTCGTCCGCGACGAGCTGACGCTCCGGTAGCCACGGGCGCTGGAACCCCCAGATGTGGGAGCCGGCCGCCGTCTGCCGTACGTCCCCCAGCATCGCCGCCCGCCACCGGCGTGGGTGCGGCATCGAGACGGCGACGAGCCGGCGGATCAGCTTGGGCCGCATCACCGCCGCCGTCCACGCCAGGTAGCCGCCCACGTCGTGTCCGACCAGCGCCGCGTCCGGCTCGCCCAGCGAACGGATGACCCCGGTCACATCGAGTGCGAGGTTGGCCGGGTCGTAGCCGCGCGGCGTACGGTCGCTGCCCCCCACACCGCGGAGGTCCATGGCGACGGCACGGTAACCGGCGTCCGCGAGGGCGGGGAGCTGGTGCCGCCAGGCCCACCAGTACTGCGGAAAGCCGTGCAGCAGCAGCACGAGCGGCCCCTCGCCCATCTCGGCGATGTGGAAACGCGCTCCGTTGGCGGCCACGTCCCGATGCGTCCAAGGGCCCTCGGGACGGATCACGGCCGCGGGACTGTCTGCGAGCGTCATACGGACGAGCGTGTCACACCCTGAAGCTGCGGGCGCTCGGCCCCCGGGTCCTCCGCCGTGCGCGGGTGCGGCTTGGCGTGCGAGAGGACCGAAGCGCTCTGCTTGGCGGAGGCCATCGACTTCTGCGGGCTCTTGCTCTTGGCGACCTTCGTGAACTTCATCCGCGCCAGCAGCAGCAGGAGCAGCGCGAGCACGATGTAGGCGCCGCCCACGATCAGGAACGACCAGGCCAGGCCGAGGCCGAGGTTGTGGATACCGAACGCGGCGGCGAAGCTCAGTACAGGCAGGGCGAACAGCAGGAGGACCCCGGCGACCGTGGCGGCCCCGCCGCCCATCACGCCGCGTTTGACGTCCTGTCGCAGCTCGGCCTTGGCCAGCGCGATCTCGTCGTGCACCAGCGCGGACATCTCCGCGGTGGCTGCCGCGACCAACTGGCCGAGGCTGCGGCCGTCGTCGGCTGCGCTCATCGCTGTCTCTCCCTTGTTCCTCGTACGGGCGCGTGGCGTGCGGACCGGCCCCTCGGGGGCGCGGGGCCGGAGCTTTCCCTGGCTGGTGCCCCGATTACCGGCCGGTCAACATGCCGTCAGGCTCAGATCATGCCGGACCATCGTCCGTCACGTCCCGGCCCCGGGCCACCTCGGCGAGCCCGACACCCCTTCCGCCGCCCCACGTGTCCCGTTTTCCGGCGCCGTTCGGGGGCTGTTGCTGTCCCGCCGGATCCCACCGGGGCACCACGGCGGGCCGCTCCTTGCCCGCCGCGGACACGGGCGAGGGGGCGCCCGGCGCGCTGCCGGGCGCCCCCTCGGGGCTGCCGCGCCTGACAAGCCGGTGCCCGTCGGCTCAGGTGTCCGGCGGTCAGTCCTCGCTCGGCGCGCTCGGCAGCTTGGACTGGATGAGGTCCATCACGGAGGCGTCGGTGAGGGTCTGGGTGTCACCGAGCGTCCGGTTCTCCGCGACGTCCCGCAGCAGCCGGCGCATGATCTTGCCCGAGCGGGTCTTGGGCAGCTCCGCCACCGGCAGGATCCGCTTCGGCTTGGCGATCGGGCCGAGCTGCTTGGCCACATGGTTGCGCAGCTCCTCGACCAGCGCCTCGTCCTCGGCGGTCTCCGCCTCGCCGCCGCGCAGAATGACGAACGCACAGATGGCCTGCGTCGTCTGCGGGTCGGTGGCGCCGACGACCGCCGCCTCCGCCACCTTCGGGTGCGAGACCAGCGCGGACTCCACCTCCGTGGTGGAGATGTTGTGTCCGGAGACGAGCATCACGTCGTCCACCCGGCCCAGCAGCCACACGTCGCCGTCGTCGTCCTTCTTGGCACCGTCACCGGCGAAGTACCTGCCCTGGAAGCGCGACCAGTAGGTGTCCAGGAACCGCTGGTCGTCGCCCCAGATGGTGCGCAGCATCGAGGGCCACGGCTCGGTCAGCACGAGGTAGCCGCCCGCGCCGTCGGGCACCTCGGCGGCCTCGTCGTCCACGACGGTCGCCGAGATGCCCGGCAGCGGCACCTGCGCCGAGCCCGGCTTGGTCTCGGTGACGCCCGGCAGCGGGCTGATCATGATGCCGCCCGTCTCCGTCTGCCACCAGGTGTCGACCACCGGCGTGCGGTCGGCGCCGATGTGGTGCCGGTACCACATCCACGCCTCCGGGTTGATCGGCTCGCCGACCGACCCCAGGACGCGCAGCGACGACAGGTCGAACTTCGCCGGGATGTCGTCGCCCCACTTCATGCAGGCGCGGATCGCCGTGGGCGCCGTGTAGAGGATGGTGACGCCGTACTTCTGCACGATCTCCCACCAGCGCCCCTTGTGCGGCGAGTCCGGCGTCCCCTCGTACAGCACCTCCGTCGCCCCGTTGGCCAGCGGGCCGTAGACGATGTACGAGTGCCCGGTCACCCAGCCGACGTCGGCCGTGCACCAGAAGACGTCGCTCTCCGGCTTGAGGTCGAAGACCGCGTGGTGCGTGTAGGCGACCTGCGTCAGGTAGCCGCCCGTGGTGTGCAGGATGCCCTTCGGCTTCCCGGTGGTGCCGGAGGTGTAGAGGATGAACAGCGGGTGCTCGGCGTCGAAGTGCTGCGGAGTGTGCTCCTCGGACTGGCGGCCCACCAGCTCGTGCCACCACACGTCGCGGCCCTCGGTCCAGGAGATGTCCTCCTGGCCCGTCCGCCTGACGACCAGCACGCTGCGCACGTTCTCGGTGCCCGGCCGGGTCAGCGCCTCGTCGACGGCCGGCTTGAGCGCGGAGGGCGCCCCCTTGCGGTAGCCGCCGTCGGAGGTGATGACGACCCGGGCGTCGGCGTCCTCGATACGGGTCGCCAGAGCGTCCGCCGAGAAGCCGCCGAACACCACCGAGTGCGGGGCGCCGATGCGGGCGCACGCCAGCATCGCGACCACCGTCTCGGGGATCATCGGCAGGTAGATCGCCACCCGGTCGCCCGCCTGGACGCCCAGCTCGGTCAGCGCGTTGGCCGCCTGCGAGACCTCGCGCTGGAGGTCGGCGTAGGTGAGCGTACGGGTGTCCCCGGGCTCGCCCTCGAAGTTGATGGCCACCCGGTCGCCGCGGCCGGCCTCCACGTGGCGGTCCACGCAGTTGTAGGCGACGTTGAGCTTGCCGTCCTTGAACCACTTGGCGAACGGCGGGTTCGACCAGTCGAGCGTCTCGGTCGGCTCGGTGCCCCAGCTCAGACGGCGCGCCTGCTCGGCCCAGAAGCCCAGCCGGTCAGCCTTCGCCTGCTCGTAGGCCGCGGCGGTGACATTGGCGTTCGCGGCCAGCTCCGCGGGCGGGGCGAATTTCCGCTCCTCCTTCAGCAGGTTGGCCAGGCTCTCGTTGCTCACGGCATCTCCCTTTCCCGGGCTGTGCGCTCTGTCCCGGGCCATAGCTCATCAGCCCCCGTACCCCCATGACAAGGGCCGTTGCCGAAATTGGTGTAGACCTGTCGGATGTCGGGTGTGACGGTATGTTCTTCGCACCTCGGGGACTGCCGCGCAAGCGGTTCGTGGCCGCAGGGGTCCGCTTCCGCGCCGGTCCCGCCCCCGGTGCCGGGCCGAGTGTCGCAGGGTGGGGCCGCCGCGCCGCAGCCGGTGGGGCGCCGTACGGAGAGCCGTCCCCGGGCGGGGTGCCGTCGTCCGCCGGAGCCGAACACGCCTGCCGGTAGTTGCAGTCGGAGAGGTGTGCTGCGGGCGGGCCCGGCGTCGCCCGGCTGACGCCGGAAGCTCGCCCGGGCGCCGCCCTGGAGGTCCACGAGTCGCTCCCGCCCCGGGTCCACGACTGCCCCCGCCCCAGCGGGCACCTGTGCCGGGGTGCGGCTGGGCCGGGGCTCCGCGCACCGCCCAACTGCCCCCGGACGGCGAGGCGGTACCGGCCGCGTGGGCCCGTCGCCCTGCGGCCCCTCCCGTCTCAGGGGGTCCGCCGTCGGCCCTGCGGGGTCACGTGAAGCGGCTGCTCTTCCACCGGCCTGTCCGGCTTGACGACGATCCGCACCCTGCGGTGGGGCCCTGGTCGGTCGGCACGGGGCTCCGCGTTTCCTCGCCTCCTTTTTCTCACCCTCAAGCAGAAGCAAAGAGGACGTAAGCCCACGTCAAGCCTCTTCCAGGTGCGGAGCAGGGTCTGGCGGCTCACCTTCGGCCCATCGGGTGAACACTGGTAAAAAAGCAGCTTGTCCTATTTGTCTGATTAACGTCTTGTGTCACTTTTGTCACGCACGGCGACGCCGGTCCCGCCCGGTGACCGACGAGACAAGGCGAGAGGACGAGGTGAGCCGATGGCAGCCACGCGAAGACGACCCGCTCTCACCACCGCGGTCCTGGGAGTGCTGGTGCTGTCCCTGGCCGCCGCCGGGTGCTCCGGCGGAAACGACCCGCATCACACGGAAGAGGCGCCGCGCGGAGCGCCGCAGGCCAATCCGCAGAGCAAGGCCCAGGTCCTGGGCGACGGTTCGACCTCGTTGACGGGCCGCCAGCCGTACCAGCCCACGCCGCGCAAGCTGAAGCCCGGCCAGAAGCCGCCGCAGTTCGTCGTCTTCTCCTGGGACGGCGCGGGCGAGGACAGCAAGAAGCTCTTCTCGCGCTTCCGGGCCGCGGGCAAGAAGTACGGCGCGTCACAGACCTACTTCCTCAGCGGCATCTACACGCTGCCGGAAGGCCAGGCGAAACGTTACTCCCCGCCCGGACACGCCCCCGGCGCCTCCGACATCGGCTACCTCAAGGACAAGAACGTCCGGGCCACGCTCAAGCAGGTGCGCAAGGCGTGGCTGGACGGCAGCGAGATCGGCACCCACTTCAACGGCCACTTCTGCGGGCCGAGCGGGGTGAACTCCTGGTCCGTCGACCAGTGGAAGAGCGAGATCAAGCAGGCCCGTTGGTTCGTCGAGCACTGGAAGACCACGACCGGGTTCGACAAGGCCAAGCCGCTGCCGTTCGACTACACGCGCGAGCTGGTCGGCGGTCGTACCCCCTGTCTGGAGGGACAGGAGAACCTGCTGAAGGCGGCCAGCCAGATGGGCTTCCGCTACGACTCCAGCGGCAACGGCACCCAGGTCTGGCCGGACAAGCGGCACGGCCTGTGGAACCTGCCGCTCCAGGAGGTGCCGGTCCCCGGAAGGAAGTTCGAAACCCTTTCGATGGACTACAACTTCCTGGCCAACCAGTCCGGGAATGTCAACGGGCCGGTCGAGAAGCGTCCCGAGTGGAAGCGGCAGATGCGGGACGGGCTGCTGAAGGGCTTCGAGCGGGCCTATCACAGCAACCGGGCGCCGATGGTCGTCGGCAACCACTTCGAGGACTGGAACGGCGGCATCTACATGGACGCCGTCGAGGACGTCATGAAGACGGTCTGCCGCAAGAAGGGCGTGCGCTGCGTCTCCTTCCGGCAACTCGTCGACTGGCTGGACGCCCAGGACCCCCAGGTGCTCAAGAAGCTGCGGTCGCTGGAGATCGGGGCGAAGCCCGCCGAGGGATGGCGCCGCTTCACGGCCGCGGAGGCGTCCTCACAGGCGCGGTGACGCACCGGCGGAGGGGGCCTTCGCACCGTGCCGGGCGGTACGGAACGAAGGCCCCCTCCGTCCAGCGCCGCCCGGTGCCGGTTGTGTCCCCGCTGTCAGGCGGGTTGGGGTGTGGAGGGGGAGGAGTGCGGGGGCTGCGGTACGGCTGCTCCGTTCCGCTGCTCGCCCAGTACGAAGGAGGGGTCGACCTGTGCCGCGAGGTCCGCGCCGGTCTTCGCGTTGCCCCAGCTCTCCGCGTTGCGCAGGTGGAAGTGCACCATCTGACGGGTGTAGCGCTCCCAGTCGCGTCCCTCGTACACCGCGTCGGCTGCGTCGTGAAGAGTGCACAGGGCGCGGCGGTCCGCCTCCGCGAGCTCCGGGAAGGGGCGCGGCCGGCCCTTCTCCATGGCGCGGACCCAGTCCGAGTGGCCCAGCGTCACCAGGAGGTCGTCGCCCACCTCCTGGCGGAGGAAGTCGAGATCGTCCTCGCCCTGCACCTTGTTGCCCACGACCTTGAGCGGGACGCCGAAGTCGCGGGCGTACTCCTTGTACTGCCGGTACACGGAGACGCCCTTGCGGGTCGGTTCGGCCACCAGGAAGGTCATGTCGAAGCGGGTGAACATCCCGGAGGCGAAGGAGTCGCTGCCCGCCGTCATGTCGACGACCATGAACTCGTCGCGGCCGTCGATCAGATGGTTGAGGAACAGCTCCACCGCGCCGGTCTTGGAGTGGTAGCAGGCGACGCCCAGGTCCGACTCGGTGAACGGGCCGGTCGCCAGCAACCGGATCGCGGTGCCGTCCAGCGTGACCGACCGCGCGCACGCGTCGTAGACCGGGTTGTCCTCCTGGAGGCGCAGCAGCCGGGAGCCCTCACCGGGCGGTGTCGTCTTGATCATGGTCTCGGCGGAGGCGATCCGCGGGTTGCTGCCGCGCAGATACTCCTTGATCAGCGGCAGGTGCGCCCCCATGGCGGGTAGCGCGGCGGCCTCCTCGTCGTCCAGCCCCAGGGCCGCTCCCAGGTGCTGGTTGATGTCGGCGTCGACGGCGACGACGGGTGTGCCGGTGGCGGCGAGGTGGCGGATGAACAGCGAGGACAGGGTCGTCTTGCCGCTGCCGCCTTTCCCTACGAAAGCGATCTTCATGTTCAGCAGCGTAAGGCGACAGGGGTGCCGGCCCGTAATACGTGAGTGAAGAAGACCACTCGATCGTGGGGTTGGGCCGCCCGGGTGGGTGCGTAGGGTCGTGCGCATGAGTAGCACCGCCGGCTCCAACGGTCGCGCCCCCGCGGCCCCAGCGCCCGCCGCCGACCCGCTCGCCCCTCTTGCTGCGCTGCCGGGCGTGCCCGAAGCCGTGGACTCCGTGCGCGCCTCGGTCGACCGCGTCTACGGGCACCGGATCATGCGCCGCCGCAGCAGTGAGGTCAGCGCGGAGGCGGCGCTGCGCGGGGCTCGCGCCTCCGCCGCGGTGGAGGGTGCCGACTGGGCGCTGGAGGAGGTGCGACGGCGCAGCGACTTCGGCAGCGAGGCCGAGGCGCGCACCGTCGGTGCGGCTCTGCGGGTGTCCGCCGAGGCCGGACAGCTGCTCGACATCTGGCAGCAGTCCCCGCTGCGGGTCCTCGCCCGGCTGCACCTGGTCTCGGCCTCCGGCGCGGCCCCCGACGAGACCGTCGGTCGTCCCCGGCGTGCCGGGGAGCCGGTGGAGGGCGCCGGGCCGGGCCTGGAGCCTCCCGGTGCCGACGAGGTCGCGGCACGCCTGGACGGCCTGGCCCAGCTCGTCTCCGGCGGTTCCACGGCGCCGGCCCTCGTCGTCGCCGCGGTGGTGCACGGCGAGCTGCAGGCACTGTGCCCGTTCGGCTCGTACAACGGGGTGGTCGCGCGGGCCGCCGAACGCGTGGTGCTGGTCGGCAGCGGCCTGGATCCGAAGGCCATCTGTCCCGCCGAGGTGGGCCACGCCGAACTCGGGCGGGAGGCCTACAGCACGGCGTTGGCGGGTTACGCCTCGGGAACACCCGAAGGGATGAGCGCGTGGATCGCGCACTGCGGGCGCGCCGTCGAGTTCGGTGCGCGGGAGAGCACGGCGGTCTGTGAGGCGATGCAGCGCGGAGCCGCCTGACGCACGTGCGGTGGCCCCGCCGCTCGGGCGGGGCCACCGCTGGCATGTCGACCGGGTTACCAGTGCGTGCTTCACATGTGTGTCCGGACATCAGGGTGGGTGCTTTGCCCTTCCCTGGTGGGACCTGCCCCGTCGCGGGCTGTGCGTCGCGTGGGTGCCCGATGTTCATGCATCCGGTCCGTGGGGCCTTGAGTGGGACGGGATCCTCTCGGATGCCGCTGGTCTCGCGGGCCGTTGTCTCCTTTGTACCCCCGGCCGCGGGGGAGCGGAACCCCCGCCGCCAGATCTTTACTTTTACGTGCAACTACGGGCGTTCGGAAGGAAACGGGCATTTCCCTCCTGGCGGGCGGACCGCACCCGTCAGAAGAGACGGAAGCGTGGGCGGTTCCGGAGCTGACGCCGGTTGTTGAACCAGACCAGGCCCGCGGTCGCCGCCGCTGCTCCGACCGCCACCGCCGTCAGTGCCAGCGTCGGACGCGAGGGCATCGACAGGGAAGGGATGCGCTGCCTGAGGCGGACGGGGCGCGAGAACGTCAGTACGGGCCACTCCCGCGCGAGCGCCTCCTTGCGCAGCGCCCGGTCCGGATTGACGGCGTGCGGGTGGCCCACCGCCTCCAGCATGGGCAGGTCCGTCGCCGAGTCGCTGTAGGCGTAACAGCGCTCCAGGTCGTACCCCTCGGAGGCGGCCAGTGCGCGCATGGCCTCCGCCTTGGTGGGGCCGTAGGCGTAGTACTCGATCTCTCCGGTGAAGCGGCCCTCCTCGACGACCATGCGGGTGGCGACCACGCGGTCGGCACCGATCATCCGCCCGATCGGTTCGACGACCTCGGCGCCCGAGGTCGAGACGATGACCACATCGCGTCCGGCGAGGTGGTGCTTCTCGATGAGGGAGGCCGCCTCGTCGTAGATGATGGGGTCGATCAGGTCGTGGATGGTCTCGGCGACGATCTCCCTGACCTGCTCGACGTCCCAGCCGCGGGCGAGCGCCGAGAGGTACGCGCGCATCCGCTCCATCTGGTCGTGGTCGGCGCCGCCGAGGAGATATACGAACTGCGCGTAAGCAGTCCGCAGCACTGCGCGGCGATTGATCAGGCCACCTTGATAGAAGGACTTGCCGAAGGTCAGCGTGCTCGACTTCGCAATGACCGTCTTGTCCAGGTCGAAGAAGGCGGCTGTGCGGGGCAACGCGAGATTTTCCACGCCACTGAGCATAGGCGCCCACCATTCGGCGTAAGCTGTGGCGCGTGGGTTTGCCTGAGAAGGCTCTCGGGTACACCATGGAAGTCACGGATCGTTCGCGACCGTGCTAACCCGGCCCGACTCCTCCCCCCCCGAGTCGGCCGTGGAGACGACCCCCGCTCTCCCCCCCGGCGGGGGTCGTCGCATGTCCGGGGGTACTTTTCCGCTCCGGGCCGCGCCGGACCGACTGTTCCCGGCCCTCGGAGAGCGGACTCTCTGATTCCTTCGAGCTGTTACCGAGCGTAATCGGAACGCTGCTCTCCGGCAGTCACCGGTTTGGGTGAGCGAGTTATTCACAGACCCCAGCTTGTCCACAGTTTTCGACCATGATCCACAAGTTTTTCCGGTTCGCCGCACCGTGAATCCCGTCGGCGTCCGCAGCCGTTTGCGGACGCGAGTGCCCGACGGACGGGGAGGTCCGGACCATGGCCGAAAACATTCTGATTGTCACCGAGGACGAGGAACTCCTCGATGACCTACTGCGACTGTGCGCAGCCGCCGGGGCGCCCGAACCGCAGGTGGCGCACGGCGGACCCGACGGCGCCGCGGGGTGGGCCTCCTGGAGCGGCGCCGCACTCTGGGAGCGGGCACCGCTGGTGCTCGTCGGGGACGACTGCGCGCTCGCCCCCGGTTTCGGCGACGCCCCCGGACCGGGCTCCCCGGGCGGCGCCGTCCCCCGACGGCCAGGAGTGCTGCTCGTGGGGCGCGACTGGGACGACCCGGGGGTATGGGAGCGGGGCGTCCGCGTCGGCGCCGAGAGCGTGGTGCTGCTGCCCGACGCGGAGAGCTGGCTGGCGGGCCGCATCGCCGACGCCGTGGAGGGGGTCGGGAAGTCCGCGCTGACCGTCGGCGTGATCGGGGGACGCGGCGGTGCCGGAGCCTCCACACTCGCCTGCGCCCTCGCTGTCACGGCGGCGCGGCACGGAGAGCCCACCCTGCTCGTCGACGCCGATCCGCTCGGCGGCGGGCTGGACATCCTGCTGGGAGCGGAACGCACCAAGGGGCTGCGGTGGCCCGACTTCGCCGAGTCCCGGGGCCGGGTCGGCGGCACCGCCCTCGCGGACTCGCTGCCGCGCTGCCACGAACTGCGCCTGCTGAGCTGGGACCGGAGCGATACGGCAGCGGTGCCCGCCGACGCCGTGCGGGCCGTGCTCGGCGCTGCTCGCCGCCGCGGTGGGGTGGTGGTCGTGGACCTGCCCCGGCACGTGGACGAGACCGTTGCCGAAGCGCTCGTCCAGCTCGATCTCGGGCTGGCCGTCGTCCCCGCCGAGCTGCGCGCGGTCGCCGCGGCACACCGCGTCGCGGGCCGGTTGCGACTGGCGGTACGCGACCTGCGCGCGGTCGTACGCGGCCCCGCGGGGGAACGCCGCTACGAGACCGGTCTCGACGACGCCGAGGTGGCCCGCCTGCTCGACCTGCCGCTGGCCGGCGAGCTCCCCTGGGAGCGCGGACTGGTCGAGGGCATCGACCGCGGCCTGCCTCCCGGGTCCGCGAAGGACGGAGCCCTGGCCCGCTTCTGCCGCCGGTTCTGGGAGCAGGCGCTGAGCGGCGGAGGGGTGGCCGCATGACACCCGACCACGCCCGGACCCGGACTTCCTGGCGGCCACCTCCCGGGGCCCCGTCGTCGGCCCCCGACGGTGCGGCAGCGGGGGACCGGTTGCTGGACACGGTGCGGCGCAGCCTCGCCGAGACCGGAGCCGCACCCACGCCCGCGCGAGTGGCCGCAGTGCTGCGGTCCCAGGGCAGGCTCATGGGGGACAGCGCGGTACTGGACGTCGTGGAGACCCTCCGTTCGGAACTGGTCGGCACGGGCCCGCTCGAACCCCTGCTCGCCGACCCCGAGGTCACCGACGTCCTGGTGACCGCGCCCGACGAGGTCTGGATCGACCGCGGGCGCGGGCTCGAACGATCGCCGGTGCGGTTCGCTGACGCCGCTGCTGTCCGCAGGCTGGCCCAGCGGCTGGCGACCTCCGCGGGGCGACGGCTGGACGACGCCCACCCCTGGGTGGACGCCCGGCTGCCCGACGGCACCCGGTTGCACGCGGTGCTGCCTCCCGTCGCCGTGGGCTCGACCTGTCTGTCCCTGCGCGTGGTCCGCCACCGCGCCTTCAGCCTCCCGGAACTCGTGGCCGCCGGCACGGTGCCCCCGGGCGGGGAGCGGCTGCTGCACGCGGTTCTGGCGGCACGCCTCTCCTTCGTCATCAGCGGCGGTACCGGATCCGGCAAGACGACGCTGCTCTCCACCCTGCTGGGACTGGTCGGCCACGACGAGCGCATCGTCCTCGCCGAGGACTCCGCGGAGCTGCGCCCCGACCATCCGCACGTCGTCCGTCTGGAGGCCCGCCCCGCCAACCAGGAGGGAGTGGGCATGGTGGACCTGCGCGAACTCGTCCGGCAGGCCCTGCGGATGCGGCCGGACCGGCTGGTCGTCGGCGAGGTCCGCGGCGCCGAGGTGACCGACCTGCTGGCCGCCTTGAACACCGGCCACGAGGGCGGCTGCGGAACCGTCCATGCGAACGCCGCCGCCGACGTTCCCGCGCGCCTGGAGGCCCTGGGGATGACCGCGGGGCTCGACCGGGCGGCGCTGCACAGCCAGTTGGCGGCCGCACTCGATGTGATCCTGCACCTGGTGCGGGGGCGCGACGGGCGGCGGCGCATCGCACAGATCCACGTGCTGGAGCGGGACACCGCCGGACTGGTCACGACGGTGCCGGCCGCGCTGTGGAGCGGGCCGGACGGTGCGGAGACGGCGGCAGGCGGCTTTGTCCGAGCCAGCGGCTGGGAGCGACTGCGCCAACTGTGCTTGAGGCGTTCCGACGAGGAAGGCCCCACCTCCTGGACGGAAGCACCGGCAGGCAGCACCACGGCCAGGCGCCGGCCCGGGGGCTCCGCGAACGGCTGCGCCGGCACGGAGAGTCCGGACGGCGCGAGGACCACCGGCGGGCGGAACAATGCGTACGGCCTCCACCCGCAGCTCCGCCCCGGGCACCCGTACGAGCCGCCGCCCGCCACCCCCGCAGCCGAGGTCGCCCCCCGTGCGGACGCGACGGCCAGGAGCCCGCGGTGACCGGCGTCTTGGGCACGGGCACGGCTGCGGCCCAGGAGGCCGGCACCCACGCGGCGTACGCGGCGATGGCGTGCGCGGGGGCCGCCGCCTGGCTGATGACGGGACGACACGAGGGCGGTCGGCGGGCCCGTTTGCTGCTCGCGGGCGGCGGGGAACCGGTGGACCCGCAACGGACCTACGAGCTCCCTCGCCGATGGCAGGAGGTCGTCCGCTCGGCCCGCCGCGTGGTCACCACCCGCCTCGGACAGGCCGGATGGTGCCTTCCCGTGGGCCTTCTGATCGCCCTGCTGGGCCGGTCCTGGCTCCCGGTCGTGGCCGGGGCCCTGGCGGTGCCTGCCGTACGCCGATGGCTGCGCCTCCGGGAGGCGGACCGCCACGCCCGGGACCGAGAGTCGGCCGTGGTCGAGCTCTGCGCAGGCGTGGCGGGAGAACTCCGCGCCGGCAGGCAACCCGGTGCAGCCCTGCTCGCCGTCGACCGGGCGGTGTTGGAGCGCTTCGGAGACCACGGCGCGGCCGTGCTCGCCGCGGCACGCTTCGGTGGCGACGTGCCCGCGACCCTGCGGGAGGCGTCCGCACTGCCGGGCGCCACGGGGCTGGCCGGAGCCGCCGCCTGCTGGCAGGTCGCTGTCGACGGTGGGGCCGGGCTGGCCGAAGGGCTCGCACGCGTCGCCGCTTCGCTGCGGGCCCGCCAGGAACAGAGGGAAGAGCTGAACGCCCAGCTTGCGGGGCCGCGTTCCACCGCGCTGGTGCTCGCGCTGCTGCCGGCCTTCGGGCTGGTGCTGGGCGGCGCCATGGAAGCGAACCCCCTGCAGATCCTGCTGCACACCCCCGCGGGGTTCGCCTGCCTCGTGACAGGGCTGGCCCTGGAGTGGGCGGGGCTCGCCTGGGTCGCCCGTATCGTGCGCTCGGCCGAGGGGACAGTCCGGCGGGAGCGGAGGGCCGGGACCGACGCGGTGGAGCGTTTGTCGACGCGCGCGACGAAGGGGTCGCGATGAGCGGCGCATGGGCGGAGGTTGTCCCCAGGCTGTGGACACCGTCGGCGTGGCTGACGCTCGTGATCGTGGCCGTATCCGCTGCCGCCGGGTGCGTGGTGGGGACCGTCGAGGCGTTCCGGCGCCGGCACCACGTGCAGGGGCGGGCGCATCTCGTGTGCCGGTCGGCCCGAGGCGGACCGGGCAGGGGCGAGGGCACGTCGAGGGGACCGCTGCTGAAGGGGCGGGCAGCGCTGCACAGCAGACGGGTACGGGAAGGGGCGGGGGCCGCAGGCGCCGGTGCCGCCGCTCTCCTTCTGCTCGGCGGACCACTGGGATGGGCGGCCGGAGCGGTGGCCGCCTGGGCCGCGTGGCGATGGCTGCGCCGCCAGTCGGACCGCGATGCCACGCGGGACCAGGACGAGCAGGACGCCGAGGAACAACTGCCGCTGGCCGCGGACCTGATGGCGGCCTGCCTGGCGGCCGGTGCGGGGCCCGAGCGGGCGGCAGAGGCCGTGGGCGGGTCGATCGGCGGCCCGCTGGGGGAGCGGCTGACCGGAGCGGCGACGGAGCTGCGGCTGGGGGCGGAACCGGCCCTGGTGTGGGGACGGTTCGCACAGCGCCCCTGGGGAGTGGAGTTCGCCCGGTGCATGGAGCGCGCCGGTGTCGCCGGGGTCCCTCCCGTGGAGTCCGTGACGCGCCTGGCCGGTGAGTTGCGTGCGCGGTGGGCCCGTGCGGCGAACAGCCGGGCGAGACGGGCCGCCGTACTGGTCACAGGCCCTCTCGGGCTCTGCTTCCTCCCCGCCTTCCTTGCGATCGGGGTGGCGCCCGTACTGCTGGGACTTGCCCGCTCGCTGTGGTGAGCCGGCCGCGCGGGCCGACGGCACCTGCGCCGGACCGGTCACCTACGGCGCCGTGAGGCAGGGCGGAGGAGAGCAGGAGACCGGCCCCGGGGCAGCCGCCGACGGGGCCGACGGGGCCGACGGGGCAAGGAGCGCACGCGCCCTCAAGAGCGGGCCGGGCTCGGCAGCACAAGAGGTAACAGGCCCGCAGAACACGGAAGACAGGGAGTGAAGTGGGATGTGGACAAGGACGGTATTGCGGCGGTCGAGGCTGCGCCGGCTCCGGGAGAAGGCGTGGGCGGCACGCAGGCCGGGCGGCGACCGGGGGATGAGCACGGCGGAGTACGCGATCGGCACGCTGGCGGCGGTGGCACTGGCCGCGGTGCTCTACAAGGTCGTCAACAGCGGCCCCGTGAGCGACCAGTTGCAGCAGCTCATCACGCGGGCGCTCCGTGGACGGTTCTGAAGCCACGGCCGACCGGCTCCCATGGGCGGCGCCATGCGGCCACGACGAGCGGAGCGGACCCCGGCGCGGCAGGTGGAGGCGGGACACCGACTGGAGTGCGGGTTACGTGACCGCGGAGGCCGCCGTGGTGATCCCGGCGCTCGTGCTGCTGGTGGCCGGACTGCTGTGGGGATTGATGGCCGCGGTGACGAGGATCCAGTGCGTGGACGCGGCCCGGGCCGGTGCGCGGGCCGCAGCACGTGGAGAGTCCGAGGCCGGGGTGGCGAGTGCCGTGCGGTCGGCGGCTCCGCCCGGGGCCCGGCTGAAGGTGACGAGCGGGGGAGGGCTGGTGCGCGTCGCAGTACGGGCGCGCACGGCCGGGCCCGGTCCCCTCACCGCGGAGCTGCGGTCCGAGGCGGTCGCCATGGAGGAAGGCGACGACGGTCGGGTTTCGGAAGACGGCGGCCGGAAGGAAGGCGATCGGGAACGCGAAGGGAGGGAGGACGGATGAGGAGGCGGCTGAGCAGCGACCGGGGGTCGGCGTCGGTGTGGGTGGCGCTGGGCGCGGTGGCACTGTGCGCGGTGTTCGCGGCGGTGCTCGCGTTCGGCCAGGCGGTGCACATCCGTCACCGGGCAGGCTCCGCGGCGGACCTGGCCGCTCTCGCGGCAGCCGATCGGGCACTACAGGGCCAGGCCACAGCCTGCGCGGCGGCGCGGCGGGTCGCGCGTTCACAGGAGGCGCGCGTGTCCCGGTGCGCCGTGCGGGGAGAGGTCGCGGACCTCGACGCGCAGGTCCGATGGGGACCGTTCGACGCACGGGTGCGCTCCCGCGCGGGCCCTGCGGACCCAGCCCCCGCCCCCACCGGATTCGCCGCCCGCCCGCGGACAGCCGACTGCCCGCCAGCCGCCTGCCGAGCAGCCCCCAGCAGACGTGCCCTGCCGGGACGGCCCGTTGCGGGCGCTCGCCGGAGTCCGGCTGTGGACGCCCTGATTGTTGAGGCAGCCTGCCACGGGTGTTCGTGGGGGAGGGCTGGGCCCCGCTTGTTGAGGCAGCCTGCCACGGGTGCTCGTGGGGGAGGGCTGGGCCCCGCTTGTTGAGGCAGCCTGCCACGGGTGCTCGCGGAGGACGGATGGGCCCCGATTGCTGGGGCAGTCCGCCGCCGGTGCTCGCCGGAGGACGGCTGGTGGGGCTCCGCCGCGGGCAGTCGGCTGCCGGTGAGCCTGGGGCGGGCCGCCAACTGACGGGGTGCCTCTTCGCGGATGGCCGCCTGCCGGGACGGCCCGTTGCGAATGCTCGCTCGCCCGTCGGCCGTGAACGCTCGGGTGCCGGGACGAACCACTGCGGACGGTCGGTTGCCGGAAGGACCCATTGCGGACGGTCGGGTTGCGGACCCCGCGCCCACAGGGGCCAGTCGCCACGGGCACCAACCGTGCAGCGTCCGGTCGGCGGGACCGCCGGGTCCGGCTTCCGGGCCGGAGCGTTCCATCGCTGGGACGGCCACCCCCGGGTACCGACACCGCAGCGTCCCGTCGCCGACACCGCAGCGTTCCGTCGCCGGGACCGACACCGCGGCATCCGGTAGCCCGCCCCAAGCGTCCGGTCGTCAGGGCCACCAGGCCTGGTCGTCCGTACCGCGGGCTTTCGGCTGCGTGCGTGGGGACCACAGGGTGAGCCGGGGGCCTGGCCGTTCGTACCGCGGGCTTTCGGCTGCCGGGCCGGGCACCACACCTGGCCGCCGCACCGAGGGCGGCCGGTCGTCCGGGGACGCTTCGAAGAGCGGCCCAGCACGGGGAGTTCGCCAGCTTTCAGGCCGCCGTGCGCAGGAGCTCCGTGAGGAGCCGTACGGCGCCGCGTTTGTGGAGGGGGTCGTTGGCGTTGCCGCACTTGGGCGACTGGATGCAGGAGGGGCAGCCCGCCTCGCACTCGCAGGCGGCGATCGCGTCCCGGGTGGCGGTCAGCCAGGACCGGGCGGTGTGGAAGGCCCGTTCGGCGAAGCCCGCTCCGCCGGGCTGGCCGTCGTAGACGAAGACGGTGGGAAGGAGGGTGTCGGGATGCAGGGCGATGGAGACACCGCCGATGTCCCAGCGGTCGCAGGTCGCGAACAGCGGCAGGATGCCGATGGCGGCGTGCTCCGCAGCGTGCAGCGAGCCCGCGAGGATCTCCGGGGTGATGCGGGCGGCGTCGAGCTGGTCCTCGGTGACCGTCCACCACACGGCGCGGGTGCGCAGTGTGCGGGGCGGGAGGTCCAGCTTGGTCTCGCCCAGCACCTCACCGGTGATCATGCGGCGGCGCAGATAGGAGACGACCTGGTTGGTGACCTCCACGGAGCCGAAGCACAGACGGGCGTCCCCCCAGGGGACCTCCGACTCGGTCTCCAGGACGGTCAGGGAGGTGGTGTCGCGGGCCATGGTCGTCCACGGCGGGCTGGCTTCCTCGACGAGTGCGGCGGAGTCCTCCACGTTGAACCGCCGCACCACGTAGGTGCGGCCCTGGTGCAGGTGAACCGCGCCCTCGTGGACGGTGGTGTGCGCGGCCGCGGCGTCCACGGTGCCCAGCAGCCGGCCGGTGCCCTCCTCCACGACCTGGACGGGCTCGCCGCCGCTGCCGCGGATGTCGGTGAGGTCGGCTGCACGCTCCTTGCGGGTCCAGTGCCAGCCGGAGCTGCGGCGGCGGAGCAGCTTACGCTGTTCCAGCTTGTGCAGGAGCTGTTCGGTCTCGGGGCCGAAGAGGGCGAAGTCGGCCTCGGTGAGAGGGATCTCGGCTGCGGCTGCGCACAGGTGGGGCGCCAGGACGTAGGGGTTGTGCGGGTCCAGGACCGTGGACTCGACCGGGGTGGCGAAGATGGATTCGGGGTGGTGGACGAGATAGGTGTCCAGCGGTTCGTCCCGGGCGATCATGATGGCCAGCGCACCCTGACCGGCGCGGCCCGCGCGGCCTGCCTGCTGCCAGAGGGAGGCCCGGGTGCCGGGATAGCCCGTGATGAGGACGGCGTCGAGGCCGGAGATGTCGATGCCGAGTTCGAGGGCGTTGGTGGCGGCCAGGCCGAGCAGCTCGCCGGTGTGCAGGGCCCGCTCCAGGGCGCGCCGTTCCTCGGGGAGGTAGCCACCGCGGTAGGCCGCGATGCGCGACGACAGACCGCCGCGCCGGCCCACTCCCGGTACGGGACCGTCGCTTGTCGGATGGGGGACCGCGGTCCCTCCCGGGGAGGCGTCCGCCCCCGGCACCGGCACCGGCGCCGCCCCAGGACCGTGGCCCTCCGCTGGAGGGGCCGGGGGCGCGTCGGCGCTCCGGCGGCCCGTCGGCGTCGCCGTTCCCCCGCCCGCGGGCCACGGGTGCGGCGGGCCGCTCCCGGTCGTGACGGGCTCCTCCCCCGGCGGAACGGACCCGCCAGGAGAGCCCGGCGCGGCGTCGCGGACCGGCCCGCGCGGCGCGGGGACGGCCGCGAGGCGGTCCTGGGCGATGAGGGAGATCAGCTCGGCACCCCGTCGGGACCGTACGAAGGCGACGGTGCGCACGCCTTCGATCGCGAGGTCGGTCAGCAGTTCGGCGGCCTCGGCGGTGGCGGTACGGCGGACGGGGGCGCCGCGCTCGCCCTCGTACTCGGTCAGTGGCGGTTCCCACAGGGCGAAGACGGTCTCGCCCCGCGGCGAGGTGTCCTCGGCGATCTCGACGGGCCGTACGCCGGTGAGCCGGGCCGCGCCCTCACCGGGTGAGGCGGCGGTGGCGGAGGCGAGCACGAAGACCGGCTCGGCGCCGTAGCGGGCACACACCCGGCGCAGCCGGCGCAGTACCTGGGCGACGTGGGAGCCGAAGACGCCGCGGTAGGTGTGGCACTCGTCGATGACGACGTAGCGCAGGGCGCGCAGGAAGGAGGACCAGCGGGGGTGGCCGGGCAGCAGGCCGCGGTGCAGCATGTCCGGATTGGTGAGCACGTAGTTGGCGTACTGCCGCACCCATTCGCGCTCCTCGACGGGCGTGTCCCCGTCGAAGACGGCGGGCCGTACGGCGGTGCCCAGCGGGGCGGCCAGGTCGGCGACGGCGCGGCGCTGGTCGGCGGCGAGAGCCTTGGTGGGGGACAGGTACAGCGCGGTGGCGCCGCGCCCGTTGGGGGCCTCGGCGCCGTCCAGCAGGGTGCTGAGCACGGGGACGAGGTAGGCGAGGGACTTGCCGGAGGCGGTGCCTGTGGAAATGATCACGGATTCGCCGTCGAGGGCGTGCCCGGCGGCGCGGGCCTGGTGCTCCCAGGGGCGCTCGATGCCTGCTCTGCGTACGGCCTCGATCACTTCTGGCCGGATCAGGTCGGGCCAGGTGGCATGGCGACCGTTTCGCGGGGGCAAGTGCTCCGTATGGGTGACGCGCCCGGCGCGGTCGGTCCCCCTGGTGAGACGGGCCAGCACATCGCGAGGGTCGCCGTGGGGAGCCGAGCGGTCGGGCTCGGCTCGCGGGCGTACGCTCGCGGACCGGGTGTGCTGTTCGTTGGCCATCGGTACCGAGTGTGTCACTGGCGAGGCGGACAATGGCCGCAAGGCGTCGTCCTCGCCTGCTGGTAAGTGATTGAATGCCTCTGCGGCTGCCGATCCGTCCCCTGCCTTTGGGGGTACCTCCCTCCGTCAGGGCAGGGGGAGGGAGAACCGAGGGGGCTGACCGCTCGATAGCAAGGTGCTGGAGGATCCGTGGACCTGTCCCTGTCGACCCGTACTGTCGGCGATCGCACGATCGTCGAGGTCGGTGGCGAGATTGATGTATACACCGCGCCCAAGCTGCGCGAGCAGCTGGTCGAGCTCGTGAACGACGGCAGCTACCACCTCGTCGTGGACATGGAGGGCGTCGACTTTCTCGACTCCACCGGGCTCGGCGTGCTGGTGGGAGGGCTCAAGCGGGTGCGAGCGCATGAAGGCTCGCTGCGCCTGGTCTGCAACCAGGAGCGCATTCTCAAGATCTTCCGGATCACGGGCCTGACCAAGGTCTTCCCGATCCACTCCTCGGTCGACGAGGCCGTAGCGGCCACTGACTGACGCGCCCGGGCTGCCGGACCGTCCCCACCCGGGGGCGGTCCGGCAGCCTCCCGCTTGACCGGTAGGCGGTCGCCGGGGCGCGGCTTCCCGGGCCTCACGGCCTCGGAGCCTCAGCGCCTCGGCCGGGCCCCGCAGACACTCAGGAAGACCGAGGGGGATGGCATGGCCACCGTGGAGCTGCTCTTCAGCGCGCTGCCGGAGCACGTGCGTACGGCCCGGCTGGTGGCCGCGGCCGTGGCGCGGCGGGCAGGCGTCGACGAGGCGGTGCTCGACGAGGTGCGGCTGGCCGTCGGTGAGGCGTGCACGCGGGCTGTCGGCCTGCACATGAGCCACGGCCTCAACACCCCCGTGCGGGTCTCCCTGATCGAGGACGAGAAGAAGTTCTCCATCGAGGTGGGCGACGACGCGCCGCACCGCCGTTTCTCGTTGCCCGGCGGCACGCTGGGTGCTTCCGCCGCCGCTCCGTCCGCAGGCGGGGCTTCCGCCGACGGCGGCCCCTCCGCCAACGGGGCAGGCGCCGGCGCGGGTCAGACCGGCGGCCCGGGCGGTGGCGGGCTCGTGGAGGCCGAAGGGGCGCTGATGCCCGGGGCGCGGGACGAGATCCCCGAGCCCGTGGCCGAGGAGGACGAGGGGGACGGCGAGATGGGCCTGGCGGTGATCAGCGGGCTCGTGGACGACGTCGAGGTGACGACGGACGAGAACGGCGGGGTGATCCGCATGAGCTGGCCCACCACCGAACCCGTCCTCCCCTGAACCTCCACGATCTCACCCAACCTCACCCACCTCGCAACGTCATGTGCCCGCCGTCCTCACGGCGGGCTTTTTGATCTTCCGGAGATCTTTTTCGCGCCCTTCCCCGCGCTGATCATCGGACCGACTCCCGGCGATTGTGACCGGTACTGACCAGCGTCTAAACGAGGTGGAGCTGCTTTTTCCGGTCACTCGGCAGATCGTTTTTCCGTGGTCAGTTGAATTTGCACATTCCCTCGTGCGAGCGAATTGCCGGGCTCGTGTGCGGCTGATCTTCGCCGTTCCCAGCGAATTCTCGCTGCTGCGCTCTGTTTTGATCTAGTGGCGCTCCCTACAATCCGTCCACATCTTTGCAGCAGGACGCCTGAGCGTGCTTGCGCGCGCCCATGTGCCAAACGTCAAGGAGGACGAATGGCGGGGCAACTCAGCCCACTTCACCACCCCCAGCACCTCGCTGACGCCGCGGAACTGACCAGTGGCAACCGGGGACTAGCGATCGTGATCGCAGTAGTCGCGCTCGCGGCGCTCGGTGTCGCGCTGGTGCTGGTACGACAAGTGCTCGCCGCGGGCGAGGGCACCGACAATATGAAGAAGATCGCCTCTGCCGTGCAGGAGGGGGCCAACGCCTATCTGGCGCGGCAGCTCCGTACCCTCGGGGTTTTCGCGGTGGTCGTCTTCTTCCTGCTCATGCTCCTGCCGGCCGATGACATGAAACAGCGGATCGGCCGTTCGTTGTTCTTCCTGGTCGGTGCGGCTTTCTCGGCGGCGACCGGCTATATCGGCATGTGGCTCGCGGTGCGCAGCAATGTGCGTGTGGCTGCTGCGGCACGAGAGGCGACCCCCGCGGCGGCAGCGACGGCGGGCGGGACGTCCACGGTCCCGGCCCCCGGCGGAGCGGAGCGGAGCGAACCGGACCAGCGTCCGGCCGACCTCACCGCCGTTTCCCACAAGGCCATGAAGATCGCTTTCCGTACCGGCGGTGTCGTCGGCATGTTCACCGTCGGCCTCGGCCTGCTGGGTGCGGCCTGCGTGGTGCTCGTCTACGCGGCCGACGCGCCCAAGGTGCTGGAGGGCTTCGGGCTCGGCGCCGCGCTGATCGCGATGTTCATGCGTGTCGGCGGCGGCATCTTCACCAAGGCGGCGGACGTCGGTGCCGACCTCGTCGGCAAGGTCGAGCAGGGCATCCCCGAGGACGACCCGCGCAACGCCGCCACCATCGCCGACAACGTCGGTGACAACGTGGGCGACTGCGCCGGTATGGCGGCCGACCTGTTCGAGTCGTACGCGGTGACCCTGGTGGCCGCGCTGATCCTGGGCACCGCCGTGTTCGGCAACGACGGGCTGGTCTTCCCGCTGCTGGTGCCCGCCATCGGGGTGCTCACGGCCATGGTCGGCGTGTTCGCCGTGGCGCCGCGCCGGGCCGACCGGAGCGGGATGACGGCGATCAACCGCGGCTTCTTCGTCTCCGCGGTGATCTCGCTGGTGCTGGTGGCGATCGCTGCGTTCACCTACCTGCCCTCCAGCTACGCGGACCTCAAGGGCGTCTCCGGTGACGACGCCGCGGAGATCCTGGGTCACAGCGGTGACCCGCGGGTGCTGGCCATCGTCGCCGTGGCGATCGGCATCGTGCTGGCCGCTCTCATCCAGCAGTTGACGGGGTACTTCACCGAGACGACCCGCAAGCCGGTGCGGGACATCGGCAGGACCTCGCTGACCGGCCCGGCCACGGTGGTGCTCTCGGGCATCTCGATCGGGCTGGAGTCGGCCGTCTACACGGCTCTGCTGATCGGTCTGAGCGTCTACGGCGCCTTCCTGCTGGGCGGCGGCACGGTGATGCTGGCGCTGTTCGCGGTGGCGCTGGCCGGCACCGGGCTGCTGACCACCGTCGGCGTGATCGTGGCCATGGACACCTTCGGGCCGGTCTCCGACAACGCGCAGGGCATCGCGGAGATGTCCGGTGACGTGGAGGGCGCCGGAGCGCAGGTGCTCACCGACCTGGACGCGGTGGGCAACACCACCAAGGCGATCACCAAGGGCATCGCCATCGCCACGGCGGTGCTCGCGGCGGCCGCGCTGTTCGGCTCGTACCGCACCGAGCTGGGCAAGGCGCTGGCCGAGGCGGACCAGAGTGCGGGCAAGATGCTGGAGCTGGTGGACATCGCGCAGCCCAGCACGCTGGTCGGGCTGATGTTCGGTGCCGCGGTGGTCTTCCTCTTCTCCGGGCTCGCCATCAACGCCGTCTCCCGGTCGGCCGGTTCGGTGGTCTTCGAGGTGCGGCGCCAGTTCCGCGAGAAGCCCGGCATCATGGACTACTCGCAGACGCCCGAGTACGGCCGTGTGGTGGACATCTGCACCAAGGACGCGCTGCGTGAGCTGACGACGCCGGGCCTGCTGGCGGTGATGTCCCCCATCCTGGTCGGCTTCACCTTCGGCGTCGGTGCCCTGGCCGCGTTCCTGGCGGGGGCCATCGGAGCCGGCACGCTCATGGCCGTCTTCCTCGCGAACTCCGGCGGCGCGTGGGACAACGCGAAGAAGCTGGTCGAGGACGGGCACCACGGCGGCAAGGGCAGCGAGGCGCACGAGGCCACCGTCATCGGTGACACGGTCGGCGACCCCTTCAAGGACACCGCGGGCCCGGCCATCAACCCGCTGCTGAAGGTCATGAACCTGGTGGCGCTGCTGATCGCGCCCGCCGTGGTCAGGTTCAGCTACGGGGAGCACCAGAGCGTGGGCGCCCGCGTGCTGGTCGCGGTGATCGCGGCGGCGGTCGTCGTCGGTACCGTCTACCTCTCCAAGCGCCGCGGCATCGCGGTGGGCGAGGAGGACGACACCGAGCCGGCGGTGAAGCCCTCGGACCCGGTGGGCCCGGTGGCCGCCTCGTAGCGGTGCGGCGCCGCCCGGTGACGGCGCGGCGCGGCACGGTCAACGAGCGGGCGGGCGGGACGCGTTGGCGTCCCGCCCGCCCGTGTGTGTTTTGTCTCAGAAAGAGGGCGCCGAGCGCCCTGCGGTGCCGCACGGTGCCGCGCGGCACCGGGCCGGGGGCGGCCGGTGCCTGTGCCGACGTGCCGGTGGCCGTCGCCGGTGGCCGCGATGTCGGAGTCCGGCGTTGGTGCAAACGGCTGCAATAGTAGACATAGGGTTCTTCCGGCTCGCCGCCACTCCCTCGGTGGCGTGTATGTTCCGGGCCGAACAGCCATGAAGGGACCGATCCGGTGAACAAGAAGCTCACGGCGGCGCTGTCCGGCGGCGCCGTACTCGTACTCGCTCTGACCGCCTGCAGTGACGACAGCGGCAAGACGGACGAGTGGGCCAAGAATGTCTGCGGTGATCTCCAGCCCCAGCTCGCGAAGGTCGACCAGGCCAACGCCGCCATCGCTGAGGCCTCCCAGGCGAGCAAGCCTCCCGAGGAGGTCAAGAAGGCCGACTCGGCCGGCTTCAAGAAGGTCTCCGACGCCTACAAGGCGATGGCGCGAGCGGTGAAGAAGGCCGGTCCGCCGCCCGTCGACAACGGCGAGAAGACGCAGAAGAAGGTACTCAAGGAGCTCACCGACATCTCCGGCGAGTACAACGACCTCAAGACCTCCGCCGACAAGCTGCCCACCGGCGACAAGTTCGACGAGGGCCTCGACAGCATGGCGGCCAAGCTCAAGACGCTGGGCCAGCGCGGTGACGAGGCGATCCGCGACCTGGGCACCGGTGACGTGGGCAAGGCCATGGCCGAGCAGGAGGGCTGCAAGAGGTCCGGCGTCAACGGCAAGTGACCCGCACGCCCGTTCCCGCGCCGGGCCCGGTACGGGTCCGGCCGGGGGCGGGTGGCGACCGGGTGTCGGGCAGCGGGGCCGGAAGGCCCCGTCCACGTGCGGGCGCCGGGACGAAGGAGAATGGCGCGGGTGAGTACTGACGCACTGCCCGAGCCCACGTCCGCCGGCCTCGCACGACTGCGGGAGTCCCTGGCACAGGCGGGCTTCACCGCCGACGGGTTGCTCGACCTGCTCGGCGCGCCCGCCTACGCGGCCCTCGCCCGTGGCGAGACCGTGCCCGCCCTGCGGGCCACCCGGGGCGAGAGCCCTCTGGAGACACTCGTTCGACTCTTCCTCCTCCAGCGGCCCGTTCCGGCCGCGCACGCCGCCTCGGCGCTGCCGCTGGACGCGGCGCTGGCCGACGGCTGGCTGGAGCGGGTACCGGGGCGGGCGGCGGCGCCGGCGGGCGACGCAGGAGCGGGACCGCAGGCGGCTCCCGAGGCGCATGCGGAACCCGTCCGGCAACCGGCTCCCGGATCCCGGGCGGGCCACGGCGAGGCGGTCCGCGCCACCGTCGACGTACGGCCCTACAGCGGCCCCGGTGGCGAGGACTGGTGGATCGTCAGCGATCTGGGCCGGGCTGTCGGCGGTACGGGCGGTGCGGGTGCCCCGTCGGAGGCCGGCACGGCGGACGCGGACCCCGGCGCACCCCGTCAGGACGTCGTCCTCGGTGTCGGCGGCGCCTCGACCACGCTCGCCGGGATCATGGTGACCGCCCCCGTGGGCCGGGCGCTCGACCTGGGTACCGGCTCGGGCATCCAGGCGCTGCACGCGGCACGGTTCGCCACGCACGTGACCGCCACCGACCTCAACCCGCGCGCCCTGCGCTTCGCACGGCTGACGCTGGCGCTGTCGGGCGCCGCCGAGCCCGAGGTCCGCGAGGGCTCGCTGTTCGAGCCGGTGGCGGACGCGGAGCCGTTCGACCTGATCGTCTCCAACCCGCCGTTCGTCATCTCGCCGGGTGCCCGCCTCACGTACCGGGACGCGGGCATGGCGGGGGACGGGCTGTGCCGGGCCCTCGTCCAGCAGGCGGCCGGCCGGCTGGCCCCGGGCGGGTACTGCCAACTGCTGGCCAACTGGGAGCACCGGCAGGACGAGGACTGGCGGGACCGGGTGGCGGCCTGGGTGCCTGCGGGGTGCGACGCGTGGATCGTGCAGCGCGAGGTGCAGGACGTGACCCAGTACGCGGAGCTGTGGCTGCGCGACGCCGGCGACCACCGGGGCGACCCGGAGGCGTACGCGGCGCACTACGACGCCTGGTTGGAGGAGTTCGCGGCGCGCGGCACCCACGCGGTCGGTTTCGGCTGGATCACGCTGCGGCGCAGTGACGCCGAGCGCCCGTCGGTGCTCGCCGAGGAGTGGCCGCACCCGGTCGAACAGCCGCTCGGCGAGGTGATCCGCGCCCACTTCGAGCGGCAGGACTTCCTGCGCCGTACGTCCGACGCGGCGCTGTTGCAGCACCGGTACGTCCTCGCGGACGAGGTCGTGCAGGAGCAGGTGGGCGCGCCGGGCGCGGAGGACCCCGAGTACGTGGTGCTGCGTCAGAACAGGGGCATGCGGCGGGCGATGACCGTGGACACGGTCGGCGCCGGGTTCGCCGGCGTGTGCGACGGAACGCTGAACGCGGAGCGCATCCTGGAGGCCATCGCGCAGCTTCTCGGAGAGGACGCAGCAGAGCTGCGGGCGCGTACCCCGGAGTCGCTGCGGCTGCTGGTGGAGCGCGGGTTCCTGACCCCGGCGCTCGACTGAGACAGCGCCTCGGCTACAGCACGTTGCGGGCCACCGACCAGGCGACGGCGACCGCCAGCACCGCCACCGAGCCCCGCTTCCCCAGGCGGGGGCGGTAGCGGCGGCCGCGCAGCCCCTCGTGGAGCCATCGGACGGACAGGTAGAGGGCGAAGGGCAGACCGAGCGTCAGCAGCGCCGCGTTGTCGTGCAGCGCCGCCGCACCGTCGCCGTGCATGAGGTCGTACACCATGCGTGTGCCGCCGCAGGCCGGGCAGAGCAGCCCGGTGGCCCAGTTGAAGGGGCAGCGCGGCAGCCAGGCGCCTGGTTGGTGCGGGTCGGTGCCCCACAGGTAGCAGGCGCCGGCGAGTCCCGCCGCCGCCGTGGCCAGTGGCGGGGCGGCCGGGTGGGAGAGGGCGGCGCGGAGTCGGCCCACGGCTTCAGGGACGTTGGTTTCCGCCATGGCCAGTGCCTTCCCTCGTTCGCGCAGCCCTCCCCCGGTGAGCTGCTCCGGCAGCGTCAGCCACGCAGGACGCGGCCGTCGCTGTCGGTCTTCCCGTCGCTGGCCAGCAGCATGATGCCGTCGATCAGGGACCAGACGCCCAGACCGCCGCAGGTGAACAGCTGGCCGAGGGCCATGCCTATGTGGCCGGTGTAGAAGCGGCCGATGCCCAGTCCGCCGACGAAGAGCTGGAGCACGCCCGCGACGATCTTGGACTTCTGGGAGTAGGGGCGCCCGTACGGGTCGTAGCCGAACGGCGCGTTCGGGTCGCCGGTGTACTGGCCCGGCATGGCGCCCATCGGGGCGCCCATCGGCTGACCCTGCGGGTAGCCGTAGCCGGGCTGGCCGGGCGGTTGGTTGTAGGGGTTCTGGCCCGGCTGCTGCGGATAGCCGTAACCGGGCTGGTTCGGATCGGACACAAGACCTCCGAGGTCGAGCGGTACCTGGTGATGTGCCCCCGACATGTTGCCAGAGCTGCCGGGCGGCGCCACGGCTGGTTGTCGGGTTACCGTTCGAGTGGCGTTGCGGACTTTTACCGTTTGACATGGGGGCGGGAGGTACCGTCACACTCCGCAGCGATACCGATGCGATACAGATTGCCGACCGGAGAGAAGAGCAGAAGTTGTCCCCGACCCACGAGACAGCAAACGGCGGGCGCCGACTCGTGATCGTCGAGTCGCCTGCCAAGGCCAAGACGATCAAGGGCTATCTCGGCCCCGGTTACGTCGTCGAGGCCAGCGTCGGGCACATCCGCGACCTTCCCAACGGTGCGGCCGAGGTCCCCGCGAAGTACAAGGGTGAGCCCTGGGCCCGCCTCGGTGTCAATGTCGACCACGACTTCGAGCCCCTCTACGTCGTCAACAGCGACAAGAAGGACCAGGTCAAGAAGCTCAAGGAGCTGCTGGCCGACTCCGACGAACTCTTCCTCGCCACCGACGAGGACCGCGAGGGCGAGGCCATCGCCTGGCACCTCCAGCAGGTGCTCAAGCCGAAGGTCCCCGTCAAGCGGATGGTCTTCCACGAGATCACCGAGGACGCCATCCGCAACGCGGTCCGCAATCCGCGTGACCTCAACCAGCGTCTGGTCGACGCCCAGGAGACCCGCCGCATCCTCGACCGGCTCTACGGGTACGAGGTCTCGCCGGTGCTGTGGAAGAAGGTCATGCCGCGGCTGTCGGCGGGCCGCGTGCAGTCCGTGGCCACCCGGCTGGTGGTCGAGCGGGAACGGGAGCGCATGGCGTTCCGTTCCGCGGAGTACTGGGACCTGACCGGCACGTTCGCGACGGGGCAGGCGGGGGATGCCTTGACGGGGGCGGACCGGGCGGGCGACCCGGGCACGTTCGGTGCCCGGCTGACGACGGTGGACGGCCGCCGTGTCGCCCAGGGGCGCGACTTCGGCCCGGACGGGCAGCTCAAGGACCCGTCGGCGGTCCTCCACCTGGACGAGGCGAACGCCCGGGCGCTGGCCACCGCGCTGCAGGACACGGACTTCTCCGTGCGCTCGGTCGAGTCCAAGCCCTACCGCCGCTCCCCGTACGCCCCCTTCCGTACGACGACCCTCCAGCAGGAGGCGAGCCGCAAGCTCGGTTTCGGGGCGAAGTCCACCATGCAGGTGGCGCAGAAGCTGTACGAGAACGGCTTCATCACCTACATGCGTACGGACTCCACGACGCTCTCCGACACGGCGGTGGCCGCGGCCCGTCACCAGGTCACCCAGCTCTACGGGGCCGACTACCTGCCGGACAGGCCGCGTACCTACGCCGGCAAGGTCAAGAACGCGCAGGAGGCGCACGAGGCGATCCGCCCCTCCGGCGACCGCTTCCGCACGCCCGCCGAGACGGGGCTGACGGGTGACCAGTTCAAGCTGTACGAGCTGATCTGGAAGCGGACCGTCGCCTCCCAGATGAAGGACGCCGTCGGCCAGTCGGTGACGGTGAAGGTCGGCGGGCGCTCCGCCGACGGCCGGGACGCCGAGTTCAGCGCCACCGGCAAGATCATCACCTTCCACGGCTTCCTCAAGGCGTATGTCGAGGGCGCCGACGACCCCAACGCGGAGCTGGACGACCGCGAGCGGCGGCTGCCGCAGGTGGCCGAGGGCGACCCGCTGCGCGCCGCGGAGATGTCGGTGGACGGGCACGCCACCAAGCCGCCGGCCCGCTACACCGAGGCGACGCTGGTCAAGGAGTTGGAAGAGCGCGAGATCGGCCGCCCCTCCACCTACGCCTCGATCATCAGCACGATCCTGGACCGGCGCTACGTCTTCAAGAAGGGCACCGCGCTGGTGCCGTCCTTCCTGAGCTTCGCGGTGGTCGGACTGCTGGAGAAGCACTTCGGCCGGCTGGTCGACTACGACTTCACCGCCCGGATGGAGGACGACCTCGACCGCATCGCCGCCGGCAACGCCGAGGCCATCCCGTGGCTGCGGCGCTTCTACTTCGGCGAGGGCGAGGGCGAGGGTGACGCGGCTGCCGCCGCCGCGGCCGGCAACGGTGACGGCGACCACCTCGGTGGCCTCAAGGAACTCGTCTCCGACCTCGGCGCGATCGACGCCAAGGGCGTGTCCTCCTTCCCCGTGGGCGAGGGCATCACCCTGCGGGTCGGGCGGTACGGCCCCTACGTCGAGGGGCCCAGCGAGAAGGAGGGCGAGCCCGGTCACCGTGCCGACGTGCCCGACGACCTGCCGCCGGACGAGCTGACCGTCGACTACGCCAAGGAACTGCTGGCCAAGCCGAGCGGCGACTTCGAGCTCGGCACCGATCCGGAGACCGGTCGGCCGATCGTCGCCCGCGACGGCCGCTACGGGCCGTACGTGACCGAGGTGCTGCCCGAGGGCACGCCGAAGACCGGCAAGAACGCCGTCAAGCCGCGCACCGCCTCGCTGTTCCGCTCGATGTCGCTGGACACGGTCACGCTGGAGCAGGCTTTGAAGCTGCTGTCGCTGCCCCGGGTCGTCGGCGTCGACCCCGAGTCCGGCAACGAGATCACCGCCCAGAACGGCCGGTACGGCCCTTACATGAAGAAGGGGACGGACTCGCGCTCGCTGGAGAACGAGGAGCAGATCTTCACGATCACCCTCGACCAGGCGCTGGAGATCTACTCCAAGCCCAAGCAGCGCGGCCGGGCGGCCGCCAAGCCGCCGCTCAAGGAGCTGGGGAACGACCCCCAGACGGAGCGTCCCGTGGTGGTCAAGGACGGCCGCTTCGGCCCGTACGTGACCGACGGGGAGACGAACGCGACGCTGCGCCGGGACGACGACGTCGAGACGATCACCGCGGAGCGGGGCTTCGAACTGCTCGCGGAGAAGCGGGCGAAGGGCCCGGCCAAGAAGGCCGCGAAGAAGACCGCGGCGAAGAAGACGGCCGCGAAGAAGACGGCCGCGAAGAAGACCACCGCCAAGACGGCTGCCAAGAAGACCGCCACCAAGAAGGCGGCCTCCTCGAAGTCGTCGGCCGCCAAGTCCAGCGCCGCCAAGTCGTCGGCTTCGAAGTCGTCCGCCGCGAAGACGGCGACGAAGAAGACGGCAGCAGGAAAGGCCGCCGCCGCGAAGAAGTCCGGGGACGCATAGGCCGCGAGCCGCCTGCCGGGGCCCGGCCGTTTCCGCACACCTCACACAGATGTTCGGGGACGCCTCCGGTCGGCGGCTCCCTCCCTATACGCTGGCGGGATGAAGTCTTCGCCCCCGACTGCTCCGGACGACTCCCTCGCTGCGGAATCCCGCGAGGGCGCCGTGACCGCGCTGCTGCGTGTCCCGCCGCTGAAGCGGCTGTGGACCGCACAGTTCACCAGCGGGATCGGCGACATGCTGAGCCTTCTGGTGCTGCTGTTGCTGGCGATGCAGGCGGCAGCCGTACGCGGCTTCGGCGGTGACCCCGTCTTCGGCGGCGGCTACCGCGGCATGGCGTTCGTGGTCGCCGTCGTCCTCGGACTGCGGCTGCTGTCCACCCTCCTGTTCGGCGCCGTCCTGCTGGGACCCGTCTCCGCGTTGGTCAGCGGGACCGGCGGCAAGCCCCGCGCCGGTGACGGCGGCCCGAAGCGAAAGGGCGCCCCCGGGGACCCGAAGCCGGACGCGGACCCGGCAACGGTCGTGGACCCGTCGCACGGCGCGGACACCACCACGGGCGCGCACCCGGCCACCGGCAGGAGCACGCCGAAGCAGGGGCCCCGCAAGACCCTCGACCGGCGCTGGACCCTCTTCGGCGCCGACGCACTGCGCGCGCTGGCGCTCGTCGTCGCCCCCCTGTGGGTCGACTGGACCCCCGGCAACGCCTTCGCCGTCCTGCTGATCACCGTCTTCGTGACCGGCACCGCCGAGCGGCTCTCCACCGTGACCCGCGACAGCGCGGCCCCCGCCCTGCTGCCCGCCGCCCCGCCCGAGGGCGCGGCCGTACGACCGCTGCCCGACCACCACGACGCGCTGCGCCGGCTGTGGCTGCGCACCGGCTTCGTGGCCCTGCCGATCGCCGCCGCCGGGCTGGTCGTCGTCACCCTGATCAGCAACCTGCTGGGCGTCGGCATCGACTGGTTCGGCTCGCACCAGTCCGCCCTCGCCGCCTACGTGGCCGCGGGCCTGTTCGCCGCGGCCGCCGCCGTCGGCTACTTCCTGGAACTGCCCGACAGCCGCACGCCGCGTCCCCGCTCGCCGCTGGAGGGACTGCGCAGGCCCTCCACGGGCACCGGCCCCGACAAGGGACGCACCGGCGCCGTGCCGCTGCTGGTCCTCGCGGGTGCCGCCGTCGGCGGCGCCGTCGCCGCCGCCGTCTCGCTGGCACCGCTGCACGCCGCCGACCTGGGGGGCGGCCCCGTCGCCTTCGGGCTGCTCGTGCTGGTGCTGACCGGGGGCACCGCCGCGGGCATCCGGCTGGCGCCGCACACCGTGCCGACGCTGTCCCGGCGCCGGCTGCTCGCCCTCGTCACCGGGCTGACCGGCATCGCCCTGCTTGCGGCCGGGCTGGTCTCCGACACCGCCACCGTGATCGCCCTGGCGCTGCTCGCCGGGCTCGGCGGCGGCATCTCCGCCAACACCCTGCACACGCTGCTCGACCAGGAGACCGAGGACTCCCGCCGGGCCCGTACCACCGAGCACCTGCAAGCCGTCGTGCGGCTGGCACTGGGGGCGTGCGCCGTGATCGCGCCGGTGGTGGCCGCGCTCATCGGGCCGCACCGGGTCGAGGACGGCGCCTTCGTCTTCGACCACGGCGGTGCCTCGTTCACGCTGATGCTCGTCGGCGCGCTGCTGCTGCCCGTCGCCGCGATCCTGCTGGGCCGCACCGACGACCGGCAGGGCGTACCGCTGCGGCGGGACCTGGCGGAGGCGTTCGGCGGCAGGCAACCGCGGCAGGCACCGGCCGGGACCGGCTTCTTCCTCGTCCTGGAGGGCGGCGACGGCGCAGGCAAGTCCACGCAGGTCGAGGCGCTGGCGGAGTGGATCAGGGCGAAGGGCCACGAGGTCGTCGTCACCAAGGAGCCCGGCTCCACCCCCGTCGGCAAGCGACTGCGCTCCATCCTGCTGGACGTCTCCTCCTCCGGGCTCTCGCACCGCGCGGAGGCGCTGCTGTACGCCGCCGACCGTGCCGAGCACATCGCCACGGTCGTCCGCCCGGCGCTGGAGCGCGGCGCGGTGGTCCTCTCCGACCGGTACATCGACTCCTCCGTCGCCTACCAGGGCGCCGGCCGCGACCTGTCGCCGACCGAGATCGCCCGCATCTCCCGCTGGGCCACCGACGGCCTGGTACCGCACCTGACCGCACTGCTGGACATCACCCCCGAGGCGGCCCGCGAACGGTTCACCGAGGCACCCGACCGCCTGGAGTCCGAGCCGGTCGAGTTCCACGAGCGTGTCCGCGCGGGCTTCCTCACCCTCGCCGCCGCCGACCCGGCCCGCTACCTCGTCGTCGACGCCGGGCAGGAGCCGGAGGCCGTCACCACGGTGATCCGGCACCGCCTCGACCAGGTGCTGCCGCTCTCCGAGGCCGAGAAGAAGGCCCAGGAGGAGGCCCGCAAGCGCGCCGAGGAAGAGGCCCGGCGCCGGGCCGAGGAGGAGGCCCGCCGCAAGGCGGAGGAGGAGCGCAAGGAACGCGAGCGCAAGGAGCAGCTCGAAAAGCTCCGCCGCGAGGAGGAGGAGCGCAAGCGCCGCGAAGCCGAACTGGAACGCCAGCGCGAGGAGGCCAGGCGCGCCGAGGAGGCCCGCAAGCAGGCCGAGGAGGCCCGCCGCGTCGCCGAGGAGGAGCGCAGGCGCCGTGAGGCCGAGAAGCGCGCCTACGAGGAGGAGCAGGAGCGGCTCCGCCGGCGCGCCGAGGAGGAGAAGCGGCTGCGCGCCGAGGCGGAGGAACGCCGCCTGGAGCGGCAGCGCAAGGCCGAGGAGGCCCTCCTGCGGGCCGAGGAGGCGCGCCGCGCCGCGGAGGCGGAGGCTGCCGCCCGGGCCCGCGCTGAGGCGGAAGCCCAGGCCGAGGCCGAGGCACAGGCGGAGGCCCGAGCTGCGGCTGAGGCGGCCACGACGGCCCAGTCCCAGGCCGAGGCCGCAGGCGAGACCGTCGACGAGGGTGGCGCGAAGGACGGCGCGAGGACCGCGTCCGCACCCGGACCGGCCGGTCCGGCCGTGAGCGCGGACGCCGACAGGGACGCCGCCCCGGCCGCTGGCGCGGACGCGGACGCCGATACGGAGGTCACGCGCGAGTCCCCCACGCCGGACGGCTCCGAGGCCGACACCGCGCAGATCCCCCAGGTCGCGCACCCGGAGGACGCCGAGGGTGCCGCACAGGGCGACGGCGGGAGCACGCCCGGGGACACGGAGGACACCGCACAGTTGCCGCGCCTGGCAGCGGCGGCCCCCGGCGAGGACGAGACGACGGTGCTTCCGCAGGTCTCGGCGCAGGGCGACGAGGACGAGACCACCGTGCTCCCGCGCGTCACCGAGGACGCCGAGAGGGCGGGCGGTCGGCAGTCCGGCCAGGAGGAGGACGCGACGCGGGAGCTCCCCCAGGTCGCGGAGAACGGCCGGCCTCGGCCCTCCTGGGCGGAGGACACCCCCATGGACGACGCACCGACCCTGGCGGACAAGCTGCTGGGGCCGCACCAGGAGGAGGAGAAGGACAACCGGCGCCGCCGCCGGTGAGTGAGCGGCGCCGCCGGTGAGCGGGGCCCGGCCCCGCGCCGAGCCGGCGGCGCACAGGTCCGGACGGCCGGCGGTCCGGACTGTCGGTCCCGTCCGGGACAATGGTCCGTATGGCGGTGTGGGACGACCTGGTGGGGCAGGACAGAGCAGTGGGGCAGCTCATGGCTGCCGCACGGGACGCCGACGCGTACGTGACGGCGGAAGCCGAAGCGGGCGGATCGGCCGGACTGTCGGGCTCCTCGATGACGCATGCCTGGCTCTTCACGGGCCCGCCTGGCGCGGGCCGCGCCCAGGCGGCCCGCGCGTTCGCCGGGGCGCTGCAGTGCGTGAGCCCCGACCGCGCGCTGGGAGGCAGCCCGGGCTGCGGCTTCTGCGAGGGCTGCCATACGACGATGGTGGGCACCCACGCGGACGTCACCGTCGTCCGTACGGACCTGTTGTCCATCGGCGTGAAGGAGACCCGCGCGCTGGTGCGCGAGGCGCAGATGTCACCGGCGGGCGGCCGCTGGCAGGTCATCATTCTGGAGGACGCCGACCGGCTGACGGAGGGCGCGGGCAACGTCCTGCTGAAGGCGGTCGAGGAACCGGCACCGCGCACGGTGTGGCTGCTGTGCGCCCCTTCGACGGAGGACGTGCTGCCGACGATCCGCTCCCGCTGCCGCCACCTGGCACTGCGGACACCGCCGGTGGACGCGGTCGCGGACCTGCTGATGCGGCGGGACGGCATCGAGCCGGAGACGGCCGCGTTCGCCGCCCGCGCCACACAGGGGCACATCGAGCGGGCGCTGCGGCTGGCGACGGACGAGCGGGCCCGCGCCCGGCGGCAGGCGGTACTGAAGCTGCCTACCCGGATCGACGACGTGGGCGGCGCGCTGCGGGCTGCACAGGAGCTCATCGACGCCGCGGCGGAGGACGCCAAGGAGGTCGCGGAGGAGCTGGACGCCAAGGAGACCGAGGAACTGCGGACCGCGCTCGGCGCTGCGGAGGGCAAGCGGCTGCCGCGCGGCACGGCGGGTGCGATGAAGGAGTTGGAGGACAAGCAGAAGCGCCGCTCCACCCGTACCCAGCGCGACTCCCTCGATCTGGCGCTGTCGGACCTGACGGCGTTCTACCGGGACGTGCTGGCCCACCAGTTGGGCTCCTCCGTCGCCCTCGCGCACGACGAGGCCTCCGCGCCCGTCGGCCGGCTCGCCTCCACCTCGCGGCCCGAGCAGACGCTGCGCCGTATCGAGGCGGTGCTGGACTGCCGCCGGGCACTGGACCGCAACGTGGCGCCGCTGCTGGCGGTCGAGGCCATGACCATGGCCCTCCGCGCGGGCTGACCCCCCGCTCGGGTCTTCCCGGAGCACGCCCCGGCATCCTTACGATCGGGGCCTTCTGGCGGAGCCCGGCACACGCACGGCCGCGGGCACGCGCACGGGCACGGGGTGACGTACCAGGGGGCGGTCTCCCGCGGAGGGCTGTCGCACCAAAGGTGGTCCTCGGCGGGTGGGCGTCGCAGCGGGGGAGTGGCCTTTCGACGGGTGGGGCTGCGCGCCAGGAGGTGTTCCGGCAGGTGGGATGACGCGCCAACGGGTGGCCTCCGGAAGACGGGCGGTGGCGAGGATGGGTAGGCTCCGTTGGACGTGCCGCGAGCGGAGGGATGCCCGATGAGTCAGCAGCCACCCGGCCCCCGAGCCCGTCACCCGCGGGGTGCCCGACGTGTGGCCGCGGCCGTCCTGGCGGTGAGCGCCTTGGTGCTGTCCGGCTGCTCCTCCGACGGCGGCTCGGATGCTCCCGGCTCCGGCTCCTCCGCCGGCGGCACCCACGCGGGCGCCGACGCGCCGCCGCTCAAGCCGCTCCCGGAGCGGATTCCGAAGGAGCTTCGCCCGTACTACGAACAGAAGCTGTCGTGGCGGAGCTGCGGCACGGAAGGCTTCGAGTGCGCGTCGCTGCGGGTGCCGCTGGACTACGACAAGCCGGGTGACGGCCCCAAGGACGGTGCGCACACCGTGCGGCTGGCGGTCACGCGCACGAAGGCGCGGGGCGGCCACGAGCCGAAGGGCGGTTCGCTGCACGTCAATCCGGGCGGCCCGGGCGGCTCGGCCGTCGACTACGTCCAGCAGGCGGCGGGGCTGGCGTACCCGCCGCAGGTGCGCGACCACTTCTCGCTGGTCGGCATGGACCCGCGGGGCGTCGGCCACAGCGAATCCGTCGAATGTCTGAGCGACAAGCAGATGGATTCCTACACGCGCGTCGACCAGACCCCCGACTCCTCGAAGGAGACGGACGCGCTCACCGCCGCCTACGACCGCTTCGCCAAGGGCTGCAAGAAGCGCACGGGCAAGCTGCTCGGCCACGTCTCCACCGACGAGACGGCCCGCGACATGGACGTCCTGCGCGGCGTCCTCGGCGACAGGAAGCTCAACTACGTCGGCGCCTCCTACGGCACCTACCTGGGCGCCACCTACGCGGGACTCTTCCCCAAGCGCTCCGGCCGCCTGGTGCTGGACGGCGCCATGGACCCCTCGCTGTCCGCGCGCCGCGTCAACCGGGAACAGACCACCGGCTTCGAGACGGCGTTCAAGGCCTTCGCCCGGGACTGCGCCGGCCACGCGGACTGCCCCCTGGGCACGGGCAGCACCGCCGAGGCGAGCGACAAGCTGGGCGACTTCTTCGCACGCGTGGACAAGAAGCCCCTCAAGACCGACTCCGCCCGCCGCCCGCTCACCGAGTCGCTGGCCACCACGGGCGTGATCCGCGCCATGTACGACGAGGGGTCGTGGCCGCAGCTGCGCGAGGCGCTGACGGCCGGCGAGAAGGGCGACGGAGCACCCCTCCTGGCCCTCTCCGACGACTACTACGAGCGCGGCCCGGACGGCAAGTACAGCAACACCATGTACGCCAACCCGGCCGTGAACTGCCTCGACGCACCCCCGGCCTTCTCCGGCACGGCCGCCGCCCGCAAGGCGGTCCCCTCCTTCGAGAAGGCCAGCCCCGTCTTCGGACGCAACTTCGCCTGGGCGGCGCTGAACTGCACGAAGTGGCCGGTGAAGCCCACCGGCGAGCCGCACCGCATCGCGGCCGAGGGCGCCGACCCGATCGTGGTCGTCGGCACCACCCGCGACCCGGCCACCCCCTACCGCTGGGCCCAGGGACTGGCCGGTCAGCTCTCCTCCGCCCGCCTGGTCACCTACAAGGGCGACGGCCACACCGCCTACCTCCGCGGCAGCGACTGCGTCGACTCCGCCGTCACGTCCTACCTCACCCAGGGCAAGGCCCCCAAGGACGGCACCACCTGCCACTGACCCCGGCCCCCGTCCTGACCACCCCCGCAAACCCTGTAGACTTGTCGCCGCAGCGGCCCCCACACTGGTCGCACGCACCCGCCGCCTTAGCTCAGTCGGCCAGAGCGACGCACTCGTAATGCGTAGGTCAAGGGTTCGATTCCCTTAGGCGGCTCGTCTGAAGCCCAGGTCACACGCTGTGTGACCTGGGCTTTTTCATGTCCGGGTGGCGTACGGGGATATACGGACCCGCGTGTTCGTGCCGCCCCGTCCAAGGGGAGCGCGAGGGGAGCGCATGGGCGCAGAGCTTGTGCAGAGGGGAGCGCGGGCCCGGACTTCGCAGAGGCGTCGCACTGTCGACCAGAGCCTCCGGGGTCAATGCCGGAACCTGTGGAAGTGCTCCAAGGACCGCGCCTACGCTGTCCCCGAGCCATCGCCGCCCGCCTCCCCGGCGCTCTTCGCCGCGCCTGGCTGCTGAGCTGGCAAGCCGACCGCCGCTCCCTGCTCATCCTGGCCGGCTCGTGGAGACTCGGTGCGAGTGCGGCCAGCAGGTCGACGGCCTCGCTCATGTAGCGGCAGACCGTTCTCGTCCCGACATTGAAACCCGCTGCGAGCTGGGCGAACGTGGTCCCGTTCCGCAGATGCGCCGACACCAGCAGGGCTTGACGGCCGACCGGGAGTCGGCGCCGGCGACTTCCCATCCGACGGCGGTGGTCGCGCAGGCGAGCGGCGAGGAAGGACAGGGAACGACTGGATACGCCCAGCCCGCACGGGTGGGCACGCACACGAAGCCTGGTCGGGCGAGGGAATCTTGGTCGTGAACCCGTCCACCAGAGGCTTCACTTGACTGTTGAATCAACCGGCCAGCTCACGCCGCAAGTTGGCAAAG